>PWHN01000071.1 GCA_003554945.1 bacterium | reverse complement strand
TGTCATGTGGAGTGAAAAAACACTCTGTAAAATTGGCATACTTATTTTAATTTGCTTTATTTGCCAAATAAAGCTTGAATGCTACCTCGTAGAGGCGGATTATGCACGAAAAAGTATTTTTTGTGCATAATCCGGGTTAGGACAAGCTCATAAGAAAATAACAGAAAAACTAAAAAAAGGAAAGATTATTCTGCTGTGAGACAAAACCTACCGAAGGGTTCCAAAATTCCTTCCCCCCTCCCCTTAATCCCCTCCCTCCAGGGGAGGAGAGATGCTTGGGTAGGTTCTGGTTTTTAGCTTCAGATTGCCTAATAGGGGGTGGTTTGTCGCAAAAGGCCGGGGTGAAAATCAGCGCAGGAAGAAACATCGGTCATAGCGCAGACCTGCAGAAGTTCCTCGCGAATTTTTTTGAGATAAAATTCGACCCCGACATGTTCAGCGCCGACAGCGGCAATCATAAGAGGTCGTCCGATAAGAACAGCGTTGGCGCCGAGAGCCAGGCACTTAAAGACATCAATTCCAGTTCGAATGCCGCCGTCAACCAGGACGGGAATCTGTTTGTCAACGGCGCTAACGATTTCAGGGAGAACGTCAGCGGTTCCCGGCTGCTGGTCCAGCACCCGCCCGCCGTGATTTGAGACAATAATACCGTCGGCCCCGCAGTCAATTGCCTGCTGAGCGTCTTTGACGGACATAATTCCCTTGAGCAGGAAAGCAAGATCAGTCTGTGTAGCAAGCTGTTGGATTGTCTGAGCGTCATAGCCGCGAGTTTTTTGTCCGCGCAGTTTCATACATTCGTGATTAATGGAATCAATATCGATACCGGTGGCGCGTGTTCCAGATTTTTCAGCCAGCTCGATTCGTTTACTAACCTCGTCGGGATTAATGCGAGGTTTAAAAACAGGGATACCGTATCCGTCTGAAGCAGAAATTGTGTCGAGGCCAATTTTATACTTATTAGTTGTTGCACCGTCGCCTAAAAAGGCCAGTGAGCCGGCAGCGCGGCAGCCCTGGACGACGGCGCGAGCGTAGTGACTCTCGGGTAAAGCACCGTTCATGTTAGTGCTGGTTCCGGTGATTGGAGCGGCTAGGACGGGTAGCTTAAGTTCATAATCCCAGAGGGTGAGCGAAAGGTCAGTAGGCGAGCCCGATTGAATGCAGCAAGTATCGATTTTCCAGCGCCGCAGGGCCCGAAGATTTTCTTTAAAAGAGTCGCCTGTATCGACGCCCCCAACGCCGGGTACCTCGCCAGCACAGTGGTGACCGTCACATATTTCACAGACGGCGCAACTGCCCTGGAAACGTTTGCGAGCACGATCTTCAATTTCCTGCCACGTCAACTCGGGCGGCGGACCGACCTCAAACCTGATTTTATCTACGGCCTGCCGGGCCCGCTGGTGAGCTGTATCGTGATCGTTCGCTGTGACAATTACGTTGGCCGGTTTGTCCAGGTTACTGCGGGGTTTGACGATTCTGCCACCCACGTCTACATTGATGAAAATTTCTTCTACGCCGGGAGAATTGCGGAGCGCCTCATAGCCACTTATTTTACGGACCTCGCCGGGATCAGGCAAAGCAGCCATTTCAATGGCAACACGTGAGTATTTGGGGTTGAGGGGACAGTCCGGTTTCTCACCGAAAGAGATTCTAATAGCATCCCGTATGATAGAACGGTCGGCTGCCAGCGGGTAGGTGTAGCCGGACATAAAACCACCGGAGAGCCGGGCGGCCATTTCGACAATTTTAGGTCCGTCGGGGGTGAGTTTTATGTCACCTTTGGCGGCACCAAAATCGATGCCAAGCGCTTCCGCCGCCCGGCGAGCTTGCTCGAGGAGAAGCTCCTGAGTTTGGCGGTCCTCGGCAGATGGAAGAACATGGCCGGTTTCAATAAAAAAGGGTTCAAATTCAATAATTCGGTCAGCGATAACCTGGTGAATTAGCTCGCCGTTGAAAAAGAGCGAATCAGTGGAATATTCCGGCCCCGGGAGGTATTGTTCAACGATTACCTCGCCCCGGGGGGAGAGGTTTTTGGCTTTAGAAAAACCGGGCTGCAGATCGTCGCTGTCCTCTATTTTACGGACGCCGCGTCCGCCCATATTGTCAGCCGGTTTTACGACAAGCGGGAAACCAAGTTCTTCGACCGCCGCTTGCATTTCTTCAAAATCCCAGATTTCGCGAAACTCTGGCTGGGGAATGTTATATTTTTCAAATTGTCGCCGCATTTTTATTTTATTTGTTGCACGTTCTGCAACTGTAAATTTTATTCCCGGCAGGTCCAGCGCTTCAGAGACAGCAGCCTGGGAGAGGGAGGCGTCAGTTCCGACGGTGATGACGCCGTCAATAGTTTCGCTGTCAAACTCGCGGGCGACACGAACACAGCCTTCGAAATCCCGGGTGCTCATTTCAATCGGATAGTCCGCCAGCGCCATGCCGGGAGCTTCAGGATTGTAGTCGAGAACAACGGTGGTTAATCCCATGGCTCGGGCTTCTCGAATTGCCGGCACCTGCATCTGTCCGGCGCCGATGAGCATCAGGGTTTTAGCCATGTTAGCGGCCCTGTCGTCCCTTAAGTTTTTCTATACGTCTGGAAATGCGGTTGTCTTCCGAGCGGTAAAGCTCTCTTTCATGTTTCAGTAGGTCAATTTCAAATTCAAGTAGTTTTTTAACAATATCGCGGGAGTGATCCGGGTCTTTGACATTAAATCCGACCTCGCGGGTATTAATTTTATCGGGACGTATTTCGCGGGTAAGCATGGCGGCGTCATTGGGAGTTATGCGCCCACCTATGGAGACGGAGATTCCATAGCTGCGAGCAGATTCTACAACTTTCTTGACCGCCTCGGTTACATCAGGATGATTAGGTTTTTTATTGAGAGAACAGCAGAGGTCGTGTCGGCCTATAGTAATTTGGGCAATTTGGCCGGCTGCTGATGTGTCCAGTATATTGTCTATGTCCTCAGTCCCTTTACGAGTTTCAATGTTTATTTGCAGATCAATAAAATCGGCTGTTCGATCGCCCAGGGTTTCGTGGGTAGCAGTGACAAAATTTTGTAAAGCATATGGGGATTCAATCATTGGAGCAATTAGCGACCGGCAACCTATTTTAACGGCCATGCGCATATCGTTACGAGCTTCCGGTCCTCCGATTTTAAGTTGAATTGGGAGTAGATCTCCAAATAGACGGTGGCGTTCTCTTATGTCCTCAAAGGGCATTCCAGCGTCTTCAGTCGAAAGCTTCATGGCACAAATGTCATCCTCTTTAATCAGGTGCTTGATCTGTTCCCGCAATTGGATTTGATCCGTGTCAAAAAAACGTTCGTCTCGTTCCATTGCTACCCACTCCTTTATGGTTGGTTATTTGTAACTAATCATCGACCCCCTATCTCCTGGAGGGATAGGGATCGTTTTTCACCCCCCTTTGTGTTTCCCCCCTTCAAGGGGGGAAAAATAAGGTGAGTAGTTATTATTATTTATTCTTAGTTCATTCGTTCATTCGGCCATTTACTGTTGAAAAGACGGGTGACACAATCGCTATTCTACCTTATTTTCAAGAAAATCCAATAGACGCTGAAGGCCGCGCCCATCAACAACGCCCTCAAGGCTATCGACCATACTCTGTCGGTAGTTTTGGCAGTGAGCTTTTTCCAGCAGACTGTGCCATCCTTGCGGGCTGGAATTCTTGTCGAAGCAGGGCCAGGAAATTTGATTATATTTAAGGAAGCGTTTTGTGTTGAGAGTCTGTTCGCGATTTTGGGTAATGACTGCTGTCGGTCGTTTGAGGGCGGCTAATTCGAATTTTATTACACCGCCGGAAATAAAGAGGAAGTCGTGGCCGGCAAATTCTTCCGCCGGATTGGATATTATCCCCTGGCAGTGGAGATTTTCAACCTTAACCCCGGGGTCGGGGCCGTAGTGAAAAAAATCCAAGTGGGGAAAAGCTTCGACTATTTCACCAATAAATTTTTGAGCAATTCCGGCGGGATCAGTGCCACCAAAACAGAGTCCGACTCGTTTGAACTGGCTACTTACCGGGGCCGGGTCAATTTTGGAAAACTGAGGGTCAATCAGGGCATAGTCAGGTCCGTAAAATTGTTTTTCTTCAGCCAGAGAATCGTTCTTTAGAACACCGGGGTAAAGATTAGGATCAAAGACGGCGTCCATGATATCACGTCCGTCACCCCGGTCTTCAATCCCGATCACAACGTTGGTGTTTTTTTGTAACTCTTCGACCAGATCCCGGGAGGACTGTTTGACATCAAGCACAACAGCATCGGCTCCACTGCGGCGGGTGTCCTTTGCAATGGTTAATTCGTTCAGTTCTGGTCGGGTTTCAGTAATAGGAAGAGCGGTTTGGGGGATATATATTGATAATTCATCGGAAGGAGTACTGGGGTTGGGTCCTCCGGTAGAGTAGAAGCTGCGTTTAAAAGCTGAGTTGGCTAAAATTTCGTTAGATAGCAGGTGGAACCGACTGCGGTGTCCGTGGCCCCATTCGCCACCGCAGTTGAAGAAATAATGGAGAGAGGTGGGGGGGCCGCCGTAGTATTTCTGGCGGACGCTGCAATTGATGTTAAGCAACTCCGGATTCGTATCGAGGAGTTCGATTGCCCGGGCCGTCGGAAGTAGTTGATCGGTATTGCTGCGGTCATACAGCTCGCGTATGAGATCCAGGTCAGGCTGGCGGTCAACAGTTAATCTATAGGCCGGAGCTCGGTAGATAGATGGGGGAAGAAAACGATGCTGGGCCTGTTTTTTCTTTCTCTTGACCCAGGTAGTAACATGTTCGCGGTCAGCTTTTTCATCTGCGTTTTGATCAGCTTCTCTGAGCGCATCGATCTTTACAATCCCGGTGCTCACACCAAGCGGAGTCAAAGCGGGCGAGGTAAGAGCAGCCCCGGTTCGTAGAGCCTCCCTGGCGGTTAGCTCGAGCAGTTGCATTGAGAGCAGCGGGTTGTCACCGGTTATGCGAGCAATAAAATCTGCTTCTTGAAAATTATCGGTCGCTTTTATAAAACGTCTTAAGACGTCCTCTTCTGGCCCGCGGATGACATGACACGGCCAGCCTTCGGCTTGTTCTGCCAGACGGTCGTTGTCAGCAGTATCGGGAAGGGCAAGGACCGGTTTTGACAGCGCCCGGTTAACGCGACGGACGACATGTTCTGTAAGTGGTCGCCCCGCGATTTCTACCAGAGCCTTGCCGGGTAGACGTGTGGAGCCAACTCGCGCCTGAATGACCGGTAGAACGGTAAAATCATTCACGAGTTAATAGATTCAAACGAAAGTGGCCGTACAGCGCTGCCAAATTTACCAAATTGCTTTGACAGTTAAATTGCTCCCGGCTCAACGAAACCGTTTTCAGAACCGTCCGGAAGATAACGAAGAGAACCGAATTGAATCCGGTAGGCTTCTTCGGGATTTCCCAGCGGCGTATGGACCTGCATGGTTTTCTCAACGAAGTCTATGGATTCAACGACGCCAAGGCCAATACAGACGTTGTCTTCAGTTGTGAAGCTGACGAGAAGACCTTCAACAACTTCTGGACTTACGATCTTAAGCTGGCCGTAGCCAGACAGCTTTTCGCGTGTTGTAGCGGATAACTCTCCCTCGACAACTGCGAGTACGCCTTCCCAGCCGGATAACTTCTCGGCATGCAAAACCTGGGGATCCTCTACCTGTAGGGGAGAACCTGAGCCAAAGTAAACCCGCTCGAGGCCAAAGTTTTTGAGGTTTAAACTTTTCAGCTGATTATCTTCCATGTAGCTTTCCATGCTGCGCTCTCGCAGCCCTTTACGTTCGTTGGGGGGAGTGGGAGTGACTTTGTCCGAAACATCAACACGTTCAACTCGTTCGCTCGAAATTGTGTGAACGAGGTGTTCGAGCTCCTGGTCTTTCTGCAGCAGGACAATTTTATCAGGGTCGAGCATATCGATCTTACCCTGTTTAACGGTCCGTCCTCCGTCTCCTTGAACCCAGCCGGTAGTGTCGACAATGAGCACATCGTTTTTTTGGAGTGCCCGATCGGCGAGATGTCGGATTCCACTTAAGAAGGGAACCAGGTGTAAGCCGGGGGAATGGGCGCCTACGAAGGCCAGCTCATCCCAGCCAACAGTGTCAAGGGCTACAGCTGGTTTCTCTACCATAGCAACGCCGATTGTGCCGGGCGGCCCAATATCGCTCTGTCCGACGTCACAGTCCATAATGCCGACCCGGTCGTTGTTGTTAAGCAGACTGTTGGTCAGGTAGGTAGAAAAGAAAGTTTTCCCGGTATCCATCTCGCCAATGACGAGAATGGTTTCGGAACCGCTGCTTATTAATTCTTCGACGAGCTTATCCCAGCTCTCTGGGATGGAACGTTCGTCCAGTTTTTCCATCGTCTCGTCGTTGAGGTTGGAGGCTTTGATGGTGGAATCGCTGAGAGCTTCCACGGGAATAGTTTTGCCCCGGGGAATCTCAAGCTCGTCGTCGGTTCCCATCTGGGCGCCAACGACCTCAATACTTCCTTCCACAACTTTAATTTCCTGTGGTCCCTCAAGCAGATAGATGTCATTTTTCTCAAGCGTTAATTTGTCCATTAGTTATCATCCTCGAAGTAGAGCTCAGGCCATTCCTGTTTTAACGCGTCAGTGTTAATTCTACGGCAATCGGAGAATTTGTTAAGTTCAAATTCTAAATCGCCCCTGGACTCGGTGTGGATTGTTTGCGAGAGTTTGACCTGGTTGTCATTTATCTCTTCAATTTCACCGAGGAAGAACTCTCCACCGTCCTTAAAAGTTACCCGGTCACCAACTTCCAGATCGTCGGCTTCCACCTCTTCTTCAATAGCGTTAGAAACCAGCTCAACAAGGCCCGGATAGATCGGAATTTGCTGATAAATGCGGATCACCTGCTGAATAATCTCAACGGCGGCGGCTGGATTTTTCTCGCTCTTGCAGATGGAATTTATCTGGTCAAGAACGTCAGGAAAATCTGTCTCCTTAAAGGTCATCTGCGAAATCTCCTTTCAAAAAAGCAAAGTTTAGAATAATGTTCTGTTATTTCAAGCACAAGATTACATCATATTTGAGCGCTCTCCACAAGAGGTTTGCTACAGATGCACAACCTACCGAAGCACCTTTCCTTTCCTGGAGGGAGGGGAAAGGGGGTTTGGTCCCACTTCGGTAGATTATGTCCTGGAATTGAGTGAGGTGACGTAGTAATTGGCGGTTGTTATAATGAAGCGAGGAATCATTATACTTTTAATTGGAAGTGAAGCAGATGAAAAGCGATAAGGAAATAGTCTACGGTCCAGTGGCCTCCTGGAGACTTGGTCGTTCACTGGGAGTGGATATTATTTGTGGTGAAAAACAGTGTACCTTTGACTGTACATACTGTCAGCTCGGCGATGCCGGTGAAACAACAACGGAACGCCGTCTGTTTGTAGAAACTGAAAAAGTAGTGGAAGCGGTGAAAGAGGCCCTGAACTCCGGGGTCGAGGCCGACGTAATTACGCTCTCCGGCTCAGGCGAACCCACCCTGGCTACCAACCTGGGAGAAATTATTGAAGAGCTTAAAAACCTTAGTTCTTTGCCTGTGGCTGTTCTGACCAGCGGCTCCCTAATGTCAAGACAGGAGGTAAGAGAAGCGCTCAAAAAAGCTGATATCGTCAAAGCAAAGCTCGATGCTCCGGATAAAGGAATATTCAAACGCTTAAATCGTCCACAAAAAGAGCTGGAGCTTGAAGTGATTATTTCTGCAATGCGCAAATTTGCTGCTGAGAGCGACGTATTTTTTGCGCTGGAGATTATGTTTACACCTGAAAACATGGACAAGGCGCGTCGGCTGGCAGAGCTGGCGGAGACGATTGGACCGGACGAAATTCAGATAAATACCCCACACCGGGGTTCTTCTGTTTCACCGCTAACCGCAACTGAACTTGATCTTGTCAGTATCCCTTTCGAACAAAAAAAACTCGTATACCGGGCGGTCAATCGTGAGCAGCGACCGGAGGTTAAAGACCTGCTGGGTCGATCCAAGCTAAAAAAATTGAAACGTGGCGAGGAGTGATGCAGGGTGACTACTAAAAGCGAGAGTGAGGAGGAGTATCTTGTAGAACCCGACCGGTTGAGAAGACGTTGTGCGCCGGAAAGGTTTGATTTTAACACGACGGCTGAAGTGGAGGGACTGGGGGAAGTTGTGGGGCAAAAAAGGGCGGTCGAGGCGGTATCATTCGGGATAGACATAGGAAGTCCTGGATATCACATGTATGCGCTTGGACCGCCGGGGACCGGTAAATCGACAACAGTACAGAAGTTTCTGAAAAATCGTGCCCCCGAAAAACCGACACCATCCGAATGGGTTTACGTTTACAATTTTGAAGACCCGGACAAACCCTGTTATCTAAAACTTCCCAAAAGAAAAGGTGGAGAATTGCGTGATGACATGGAGGAGCTGGTTGAGAAGCTGAAGACGGAAGTTCCCCGGGCGTTTCGGACGGAAGATTACCAGCAGGAACATGAAAAAATCCAAAAACAACACCAGCAGAGCCAGCAGAAAATCCTCCAGAACTTGGACGAAACAGCGGGGGAAGAAGGGTTTACAGTTCTGCAGACTTCACGTGGTCTGGTGCTGGCTCCGGTAGTTGATGGTGAAGTTCTTTCCCCTGAACAGATTAATAACATGGATGAAGAGGAGCGGGATCAGCTCAAGAGTCAGCGCGACCAACTGCAGGAAGACCTTCGTGAGGCTGTTTACAAGCTTCGTAAACTCAAGGAGACGAGCCGGGAGCAGATAAAAGAGCTGGATCGTGAAGTGGTAGAGTTTTCAGTTAGCCACCTGCTTGATCAGTTAAAAGAAAAATACGAATCACATGAAAACGTTATAGATTATCTTGCTTCGGTGGAAGATGATATTGGTGAGCGAGTGGGTGAGTTTAAACGTCTCGGACGTGACAGTTCAAACAATCCGCTGCAATTTTTCTGGGATGAAGAGGCTTTTTTAAAAAATTACAAGGTGAATTTGCTAGTTGATTACTCCGACTCCGAAGGGGCACCGGTTGTGGTTGAGAGTAATCCGACCGCTTACAACTTGATCGGGCGTATTGAGCATACTGGAGAGTTTGGAACAATGAAAACAGATTTTACCCAGATAAAACCGGGTGCTCTTCACCGCGCAAACGGAGGGTATCTAATTGTAGAAGCTCGCGATCTACTGCGCAAACCGTTTGCCTGGGAGGCCTTGAAAAGAGCGCTGAAAAACGAAGAGATAAAAACTGAGGTAATGGGGCAAGAATACAGGACTGTGCAGGTGAAAAGCCTGGAACCGCAGCCCATTCCCCTCGATTTGAAGGTAATAATCATCGGCGATCCCTTGATTTACTATCTGCTATATAACCTCGACGAAGACTTTCAGGAGTTGTTCAAAGTTAAAGCAGATTTTTCGGTAGAAACTGATTGGACCGAGGAACTGGAAGGGAAATATGCTAGCTTTATCGCCGGACTCTGTAAGGACGAGGGACTTTTGCATTTTTCGCCTGAGGGAACCGCCCAACTGATCGAACATTGTTCTCGCATGGCCGGGGACTGCAAAAAGTTAGACACAAAATTTGGTGATATTGTTGATTTAATTCGGGAGTCCAGCTACTGGGCAGAAAGGGAAGAAAAAGAATTTGTGGGTGCACAGTCAGTGAAGAAGGCGATAGACAAACGAATTTTCCGGTCAAATAGAATTGAGGAAAAGATCCAGGAGTTAATTGAGGAGGGAACAATTTTAATAGATACCGAAGGGGAAGAACCGGGCCAGGTCAACGGTATTTCAGTTGTGCCGCTGGGTGACTACAGGTTTGGCAAACCATCTCGTATTACAGCACGAACTTACGCTGGCAGCGAAGGTGTGGTTAACATTGATCGAGAGATTGAGCTGGGGGGGAAGATTCATAACAAGGGAGTCATGATACTGACCGGTTATCTCGGCGACCGTTTTGCTACTGAGACGCCGTTGACTCTCTCCGCCAGCCTGACCTTTGAACAACTATACGAGGAGGTAGAGGGTGACAGCGCCGCCTCGGCAGAACTTTATGCGCTACTTTCCAGTCTCTCGGGTCTGCCGCTGCGTCAGGATCTGGCGGTTACTGGTTCCGTCAATCAGCGCGGGCAGATTCAAGCCATTGGTGGAGTAAACGACAAGATCGAGGGCTTTTTTAAGGTCTGCAAAAGAAGGGGATTTAGTGGACGTCAGGGGGTCATCATACCGGCCAGTAATGTAAAAAATTTAATGCTGAAAGAGGAAGTGGTCGAAGCGGTTAAGAACGGTGATTTTAACGTTTATGCAGTCGCGGATGTAAAAGAGGGAATTGAGCTGTTGACCGGTTGTTATGCCGGTGAAAAGGATGCGCAGGGAGAGTATCCTTCAGATTCAGTGTTCGGTCGTGTTCAGCAGCGCCTGGTTGAACTGGCCGAGAAGGTGAGAGAATTTAAACGAGATGAGTAAGAAGAGATAATTAATAGAAAGGTGATAGAAATGGTAAATGCGATAATACTTTTTAACGTTGAACGAGAGAGAGTTAATGAGGTCGCCGAAAAAATAGCTGCGGAAGAGGCGGTTTCCGAAGTTTATTCTGTCGCCGGTCGCTACGATCTGGTCTGTGTTGTCCGGGCGAGGGATAACGACGCGCTGGCTGAACTGGTAACCGGGCAGTTGTTAAAAGTGAAGGGGATAGAAGATTCAGAGACGCTGTTTGCTTTCAGAGTCTATTCCGACCATGACCTTGACAGCATGTTCTCAATCGGTCTGGAGGAGGGTTAGAGGTTTAACTCCTTTATCTCCATACCACAGGCTATTGTTCCGCAGGTGGCGAGCAATTTGTATACTTCGATTTGCGGCTGGGTTAGGTTGCTGCCGACATTTTTATCGGCCTGATCGATAAATAGCGGGCAGAGGTTTTCGGGTGTGAAAGCCATGCCCCGGGCGTTAAGGTTTTCAAGATCGTTTTGCTCTTTGTTAGTTCTCAGGAAACCACAAATCGGAGTCTGTTCGAGGCAGTAGAGGACCGGCTCGGCAATCAGGTCCTCAACCCGGTTGGTGGTCCTTACTCCTTCCTGCACAATCACACTGGTATTTTTTTCGCCCCCCTTGCGACGGTTCATGCTGTCCCGACGGCTGCGGTTTAATTGCAAGAACTCTTTGCCCGATGAAAAGGGATAGACGTTCATACCGTAGGTTCCTTGATCACTTTTGACGAATGCTTTTACCGGTTCATCGGCCCCTAACTTTCTGTAACGACTGCCTGTTTCAGCAATGATTTCATCTATGGTGGTAGCGATCTCTTCGAATCCCTCCTTGCTTTCAAAATCAACACCACTTACTTCGTGTGTTTGTGGATATAGATACCAGGGGTCGAGATCCAGTAATTCACCCAGTTTTTTGAACACCTGTTTCTGTTTCTGGAAATGGTTGTATTTGGAGCGCCTGTGCCAGCCCATCTGTGGTGTGGGGACGACCGGTGTGCTGGTGTTTTGAAGAAGTTCGGGTATGCCGGTTGAGAAGTCGTTGTTGCTCAGTATCAGGTCAATTTCGCGGCCGGCGGCAGATAGTCGATTGTCCTCGGCAGTCAGCCGGTGAAGGGTAACTTTGTGATCATCGGCGGTTTTTAATTCGGCCGGCCAGCTCTCGATTGACGGGTTGGTAGAAGCCAGTAAACAGTTCAGCCCGGCCCCCTGTATAAGCTCCTGAAGGGCGTATAAATTTTCCAGGTAAAAGCGGTTTTTAGTGTGATCCTCGGGGTAGATAGCAATGGTGTTAGTTTCAGTTCCGAAACGTTTGTGAATAATTTGTAAAAAGAGAGTGGCGGCGAGTCGGACGCCGCTGAGACAGATGTTATTAAATCCGGCCGGAAAAACGTTAGGATCAACAACTGCGGCCTTGTGACCGTTACAGCGTATATCAAAAGAGCTATAAATAGGTGGCTGATATTTTGCAGCCATTGAAGTTATGAACCGGTCAACTTCCGGTCGTTTTTCCTTGAGTTTTTCGGCAATTACATCAATCATATTATCACCTGAATGTCAGTAATTTTTAATTAATTCTAAAATGAATCGAATAGATTGGCAAGGTTATGTTCGGGGAAAATTATCAGGGCTTCACAAATCCCGAACAAATAAATTATAATTGAAGCCAAAAGAATAAGTGGCTTAGTTGAAATTCTTGCTGTATACGGCTACTCAAAGGTGTTGGGACTCATTCTTGATTGGCCTCCGGCCAATCTCCGAGGTATATCTGGCAATAATCAGATCCTCCAGGATCTATTGCCAGCTATAAATCCGTCAAACACCTTCGAGTAGCCCGATTAAAGTTTATAGATAATGAAAAGGTAGTAATAATCAATTGCTCTCTAAGATAGTAAAAAGGATTTCAACAGAACTGGGGAATTAGTTCTATGAGGATTTTCAAACATTTTATTGGGCCGGGAACCCCGACTCTTTTTTGAAACTGAAAAGGGGAATTTTAACAAAGTTGAATAATTAACTCGATTGAGGAGCTGTAAATATGGAGACGGGACGTCAGTTGAGAGAACTTCTGTATAGTGACCGGCTGAGTTATTTAATGGAAGCCCACAACGGGTTAAGTGCCAAAATAGTTTCTGAGAGTGAATTTGATGGAATATGGGCCAGCGGTTTAGCTATTTCAGCGGCGCACGGAGTGCGCGACAACAACGAGCTGTCCTGGACCCAGGTGATGGACCAGGTTGAATTTATGGTCGACGCCTCGGGGATGCCGATTTTACTTGACGGTGACACGGGGTTCGGAAATTTCAACAACATGCGCCGGTTGGTCAAGAAGCTTGAGCAGAGACGTGTGGCCGGCGTCTGTATCGAGGACAAGGAGTTCCCCAAGACAAATTCATTTATCCAGAGCGAGAAACAGCCGCTTGCCGATCCCTATGAATTTGCCGGTAAAATTAAAGCGGGCAAGGACGCTCAAGCCAGTGAAGAGTTCTGTGTTGTCGCCCGGCTGGAAGCATTCATTGCCGGCTGGGGGCTTGAGGAGGCGCTCAAGCGGGCAAATCTATACGCGGATGCCGGTGCCGACGCTATACTTGTGCACAGTAAGAAGTCGAAACCGGATGACGTCTTAAAATTTTCGGAAAACTGGGATCGTGACCTGCCGCTTGTTATTGTGCCCACCACGTATTACAGCACTCCGGTGGAGGTTTATGAACAGGCCGGTATCAGCCTGGTTATCTGGGCCAACCATAACCTGCGGACATCAATAACGGCGATGCAGGAGACGACACGGAAGATTTATGAAGAGAAACGTCCAATTGGTGTTGAGGATGAGATCGCTCCCGTTAAAGAAGTCTTCCGACTGCAGGAAGCTGAGGAGCTGATGGAAGCTGAAAAACGCTACCTGCCCGACCGCTCCGCCGATTACCGGGCCCTTGTCCTGGCTGCGACGCGTGGCGAAGAACTGGCCGGTCTAACCCGGGAAAAACCGAAAACAATGGTCGAAGTGGGGGGCAAGCCAATTCTGCAGAAATTACAGGAGCAATTCAAACGTTTTGAAATAACTGATCAGGTTACAGTGCGAGGTTATCAGTCTGAGCAGATTGAGGCCGAAGACATGCGGTTTATTGATGTAGATGACTACGAGGGAGCGGGAGAGCTGGTTTCGCTGGCCGCTGCGCGTGAGGAGTTAGAAGGCCCGATGGTAATCAGCTACGGTGACATTCTTTTCCGACAGTATATACTGAACAATCTCTTACTCGAGTCGGGAGACGTGGTGCTCGCCGTTGATGCCGCTTTTCGGGAGAAGGAAGGAGACGATTATCGCGACCTGGTAAAAGCCAGTCGACCTTACAGGCTGGAATATACGGAAGACCCGGTTGAACTAAAAAAAATCGATCCGGGGCTTTCCGCTTCTGAGGCGGACGGAGAGTGGATTGGACTGCTGAAAACCAGCGCCGCCGGCACCCGGGCTTTACAAAACGTTCTGGAGGAATTAGAAGCGGGTCCGGCTGATTTTCGTGATCTCCGTTTTAAAGACCTTATAAACCATCTGGTTGAAAGCGGGGTAACCGTTGACGTGTTATATGTCACCGGGCACTGGGTGGACGTGGATTCGCTTGAAGACTTAGCACAAGCACAGGAGTTTTAGCCGTGTTGTCTGCCAGATTATTTGTAAACCAGCTTTTAAAGCATAATTATACCGCTGCCAGCGGCGTGCCCTGTTCTATCTTGACGCCGCTGATTAACAGCGTTATAGACGATGATCGCTTAGCTTACGTGGGGGCGAGCAGTGAGGGCGAGGCTATTGCGCTAAACGCCGGAGCGCATCTGGCGGGAGTTAAAACAGTAACCCTCTGTCAGAATTCTGGCCTGGGCAATATGGTTAATCCTATCACTTCAATTAACCATCCCTTTCGCTTTCCGACTCTTCTAATCGTTACCTGGCGTGGCGAACCGGGGAGCGATGATGCGCCACAGCATGAATTTATGGGTAAAATTACCCCAGCCCTCCTCGATAAATTGGGTATTCCGTGGCGCAATTTTCCGATTGAGGAGCAGGAACTGCAGGCGGTGCTATTAGAAGTGGACGAATGGTTTAAAAAGAAGAGCCTTCCCTTCGCTTTGCTTCTTTCACGCGATCAAATTAGCGGTGCCGACAAACCTAAAAAAGCCCCTGCGTTTAATGATCGGGAAGGGTCTGTTGAGCTGCTGAAAAAGAAGGCAGCGGAGAAAACAACTCGAACTGAAGCCATAAAGCTGGTGCTGGAACAGTTAACAGGCGATGAGGTGCTTATTGGGTCGACCGGTAAAATTGGCAGAGAATTATATGCTTTGAACGATCGGCCCAGGAATTTATACGTTGTCGGGGGATTGGGAACGGCGTCTGCAATTGGCTGTGGGCTGTCCCTTCAGCGCAGTGATTTGCCCGTTGTGGTGCTGGACGGTGATGCTTCGGTACTTATGAAGATGGGCAACCTGGCAACGATAGGTGCTTACCGTCCTGAAAATTTAGTCCATGTTTTATTGGACAACGAGGTTCATGATTCGACCGGCGGTCAGTTTACGGTCAGCAGCCGGGTTGATCTGGCTGCAGTAGCGCAGGCCTGCGGTTACCGGCGTGTTTTTTGTGCAGCCGGCCAGGCGGAAAGCGCCGAAGTCCTGCGTGAGGCGTACGACGTCAAGGGACCGGTTCTGGTTCATTTAAAAATAAAACCCGGTTCGCCGCCGGCGCTGCCCCGGCCCCCGTTCAGTCCGGCTGAAAACAAGCAGCGTTTAATTGAAGCTATCAGCGTTTAGGGTGATAAACTATCTACTTTATAACTTCTAACATCAAGGAGCTGAACAGTTATGGATGCAGTAATAGTTGCCGCCGGCGAGTCTTCCCGGCTGTATCCCCGGACACTTGAGACCCCCAAATGTCTGCTGGAAGTGGGTGGTGAACCACTGATTGATAGAAATCTGCGTCTGCTTGAAGAGGCGGGCGTTGAGGATGTTTACGTGGTTCTGGGATTTCAGGCGGAGAAGCTGGAAGCTCATCTGGAGGGGCGCGCTAAATTTATCTACAATCCATTTTATGCCAGCACTAATAACATGGCTTCCCTCTGGATGGCGCTACCAGCTATTGACTCGGAAGAACTTTTATACAGCCACAGTGACCTTATTTTTGAACCGGAAATACTATTTGAAAATATACGGCGCTGGGATAGGGAGTCGGTTGCTCTAATTTATGATCCGGAGAGTATTCACGAGGAAGCTATGAAAGTTCGTCTGCGGGACGGTAAATTTGAACACTCAAGCAAGGAAATAGCGCTTGATAATGCTGCCGGCGAATGGATTGGGTTGACCTTTTTTTCTCGTTCCGGTCTCGAATCTTTTCAGTCTACGGCGCGCCGGTTGCTGCTTGAAGAGGAGTTTAATGCCTATGACACGGCGGCTTTTAACCGGATGGCTGCCGATGGTCTGTCCTTTCAAACTCTTGAGACTGATGGACGGGCCTGGAAGGAAATTGATACTGAAGCAGATCTGACCGATGCCCGGGAAAGATTCGGTGAGGCCCGGTGAGTGATAGCTGGAGGTACAGAAATCCCGTTGAAGTTATAACCCCGTCCAGGGGACTGCAGGAGCTGCCGGATCATCTGGATGGGTGCAATATACTGCTCGTTACCACACCTGGTTTTAAACGCCGTGGGCTGGTAAAAAAAATCAAAGATATAATTGGTGAGCGACTGGGGGCAACTTTTTGCGGCGTTGAGCCTAATCCCTCGCTTGAGGGTTTAGAGAAGGTGTGTGAAGAATTTCGAGGGCAGGATATTGACTCCCTGCTGGCTCTGGGCGGCGGCAGTGTCCTGGACACGGGCAAAGCCCTGAGTCTTCTTTTGAAGACTCGGCCAGAAGAGTTTGATCTCGCCGCTCACCTGCGTGGTGAGGCTGAGTTGCCGGAGCTGGAGCCGCTGGAGTTAATCGCCGTTCCAACCACTCACGGGACAGGTAGCGAAGTGACACCGTTTGCTACCATCTGGTCGCGTCAGGAAAAGAAAAAATACTCGTTGGCAGCTGAGAGGCTCTATCCGCGTTGCGCTTTTCTGGATCCACAATTGACTCTGACTCTGCCGGCAAAAATTAGCACTGCAACCGGTCTGGATGCGCTGAGCCAGGGGCTGGAAGCGCTCTGGAACAACAACGCCTCCCCACTTAGTGATCTCTTCGCTGCGGAGGCCGTTCGCCTGGCCTTTGATAATCTGCGGGTTGTGGTCGAAGAACCGGAGAACCTCGAGGCAAGAAGCCGTATGCAGAGAGCTGCGCTCTGTTCCGGTCTGGCGATCAGCCAGCCCCGTACAGCCCTGTCTCATTCGCTTTCTTATCCCTTAACCGCACGTTTTGGCATTCCGCATGGTCTCGCCTGTGGAATAACTCTGCCGGCGATCTGGGACTTTGTGCGTGAGGCACATTCTGATCGCGCCCGAGAGATTGCCGGGCGAGTTGGATTCTTCAAGCCTGACGACGTTAAGGAAGGGCTGATTACGTTATTTGAAGCCCTCGATGTAAAACAACTGTTGAGTTGTCACCTGGATGATTTTAAGAAGTTGCTGGAACCCCTGGGTGAGATGTACACTCCAGAACGTGCCGGCAATAGTATTCGACCGGTCGATCGTGAGGATATTGAACGAATAATGTCAACGACAGTGGAGCTTTTCTCCGGTGATTCTTCTTGAAATATGTTCTCTATTTGTTAGTTGCCGGTGCAGTACTTTTTGTTCTGCTCTGGGTTTATGTCAGGGTTCAGGAACGTTGGGGTATTTTTCATCCCTGGAGCTATCAGCCTGAGTGGCTGGAAGAAATTGACGCTCGGCATAAGGACTGGCAGCCGGTAGAAATAGAAACAGGAGACGGGTTAATCTTACAGGGGATCTGGCGTCGCGGGGAGCCAGATCTGCCGGCAATAATTTTATTTCAGGGCAATGCCGGTAACATAACCGGCCGGACCTGGTGGTTAGAACAGGTGCCGCCTGAAGGTTGGTCGGCCCTGATTTTTGACTACCGCGGCTACGGGCTTTCCGAAGGCAGTCCCAGTGAAGCGGGACTGTATAAAGATGTTGAGGCAGTGGTTGAGTATGTGAGCGCCAAAACAGAAGGACCACTTTATTATCACGGTCGTTCCCTGGGTACTGTTATGGCTTCACGGGCCGCTCTTCACAAACAACCGGCCGGGATAATACTGGACAGCGGCTTCCCCGATGCTGTTTCCATGTCCCGGACTATTCTACCAGTACCGGGTATTGAAAAGATGTTAAACGTTGAATTGAATACGCTGGATCATTTGCGCCAGGCCGAGGAAGAATGGGGCGAGATCCGCAAGTTTGTAATTCATGGCCGGGCCGATCAGATTGTCCCATTTTACCTGGGTGAGCGTCTTTATGAGGAAATTTCGCCTCCGAAAGAGAGCTGGTTCGTGGAGGGGACCGGACATAACAACCTTGTTCAGGTGGCCGGCGAGGAAAATTATGCGCGTGAGATCAGGAAATTCTTAGAGCCTTGAGGCCCAGGCATACCCCTGGATGGTCAAAATTTGTGATTGTTTTTAATGCAAAAACGGAGTTGATTTAGTTAAAATAAAAGAGGTTAGAGTGAAAAACGCCCGTAGCTCAGTCTGGACAGAGCAGCGGCCTTCTAAGCCGCTTGTCGCAGGTTCGAATCCTGCCGGGCGTATTTGAGTGTGAAAGTGGGAAAGTGTGAAAGTTGGAAAGTTAAACCCGTAAAATCAAAAGCAAGTTCGGGATAGACAGGCAGTGGCGTAATTTGGATCAGCGGGTCTGTGCGGGAATGAGTTGAAATTTGATCGGAGGGCGAAAATATTTGGTAAAAACAAACAATCCTATTCTGGCCGAATTTCCTGAGCGGATATTAAATGGTATTTCTGACGAACGCCGGAGGGAGCTGGAACGAGTAACGGCTCCTGCGGATTTTTTAAAAAAATTACAGGAACTTGCCAGTAGCTCACAACCAATATGGGCTTTTGGTTTTCCCCGCTCCGGTTCCTCATGGTTCGGTAAGTATTTCATTAGTGAATTTTTTGATAACGTGTACAAGGAACCTTTCAAGCTCTTTCAGGCGTCGGGGCAGCAGGAGTCAGAGGAAAAATTAAACATAGGGACATCAAAAGAGGCAGATCGTCCGGTTATTCAGCAAAAGCTTGGGCTGACGGAAATTCCTCTCGGGCGTCTTATTTTAGCTGTGCACGATGAATTTTGGTTTTACCATCACCTGGATTCTATAATTGCTCCCCACCTGGTCGAGTTGTTTCCTGAATCACAATTTATGTTCTGGTGTCGGGACCTCAGGGACATGGTTGACTCTTTTTCAGATCCGGTTGTTGATCACTGGCCTCACACGAGTTTTCCTTTTCTCGGTGAAGAGTTAGACGAGCGCTTTTTAAATGCCGTGATTCGAGTGATTAGTTGGAGTAAGCAACATCTGGCCGCCATTAAGAAATTCAAACGCCATATTTACTGGAGCCGATATGAAAATTTCACTGCAAATTTTGTGGAGAACGGTGAGGAGCTTCTGGATTGGTTTAATCTTGATTACAAGCAGGAGACTTTAAAACGACAGGAAGAAAAGTTTGACGCTCGCCACGGCATGTGGGAGGATTGGGAGCCCTGGCAAGTCGGGATTTTTTATCATACCGAAGCCAATCAATTTAATAATCTGCTGGGTTACGGTAAGGGAGAGCCAGATGCTGAATACGTCTGGCAACGGCCTTTTCCCGAAGATAAAATACCGCCAAAAGATGAAATACAGGGTTTGGTTAATGAGATACAGCAAGCAGCACGAAAAAAAGATTGATCGGGTAACAAGTTCGCAATGACGGGTGAGCGGTAGGTTTTGCCGGGCAAAAATGAGCCTCGAAAATTTTGATTGCACGTGATATAATTTAAGCCCTGATTAAAGTTGAACAGGCGGGCAGTGGCGTAGTTTGGCTTAGCGCGCCTGCTTTGGGAGCAGGAGATCCCCGGTTCAAATCCGGGCTGCCCGATTGGTAGTGTGAAAGTTAGAAAGTGTGAAAGTTAGAAAGTGTGAAAGTTAGAAAGTGTGAAAGTTAGAAAGTTAGAAAGTTAGAAAGTGTGAAAGTTAGAAAGTGTGAAAGTTAGAAAGTGGGAAAGTTGAAACCAAAAAGTCAAAACCAATTGGAGCCCCTCTATGGTGGCCGTAGCTCAGCAGGTAGAGCACTCGGTTGTGGTCCGAGTTGTCGCCGGTTCAAATCCGGTCGGCCACCCTTGTTAGTGTGAAAGTGTGAAAGTTGGAAAGTTGGAAACCGCAGAGTCAAAACCTTTCGGTGAGAAAGTTGGAAAGTGGGAAAGTTGGAAAGTTGGAAAGTGCTTAGTCACAATTGAATTTTCGGGTTGCCCCTTGCCATCATTGCCCATAGGCCATCGTGCCCGGACTTGATCTGGGTATCAACCGGGCAATCCAGATCCTAAGATCGTCATTGCCCAACTTGATTGGGCAATCCAGTGACGTTGACTTTAGACCATCATAAATTCAACGCCACTGGATTTCCGCTTCCGCGGAAATGACAACCAGAAGCAGTCACATTTTCGACTGTGACCGGACACTAGTTGAAAACCAAAAAGGAAAAACTTGTTAGTTGAAAAGTTGGCAAGTGGGAAAGTTAGAAAGTTAAGAATTTCAGGGACGATGTATTTTTATTGACAGAATAATAAGTTATAGTGATTGCAGTTAGGGAAAAAATAAGCAGGGAAGGCCCGGCCGGGTGCGTTGTAGTGGTGTGTCTGCCGGGCCTCTCCTACTTACCTGGTGCTACAAGAATGTGAATGGGAAGGGAAATATCTTTTAGGACTTTCGGCTGCAAGTTTAATTTTTGGGAAAGCCGATTGAACTTTTTTCCTTCCATCCAACCTGTCCTTTCTTTTCATCTTTCATAAGTAAGTATCGAAGGAAGGGGGAAAATCTTTAAGAACTTTTTTTAAAGGGAGAGAGTGGTAGCCGCACTTTTCCTTCCCAGGGGGGAAATAGGTAAGAAGGAAGAGGGAAGTCCAGGCGGTTGTGTTAGCGAACCCAGTCTGTTATTCGGTCAAGACCCTTGTTGATAACTTCCATTGAAGTTGCGTAGGAGAGGCGTAGGTGTCCGGGAGCACCAAACGGCGAGCCCGGGACAACAGCCACGTGAGCCTCATTGAGTAGTTTTGTAGCCAACTCCATGTCTGTCCGAATATCATCTTTTTGTTCAATTAATTCGTTGAAGTCAGGGAAGGCGTAGAAGGCGCCGCCGGGAGTTTTGCAGTCAACACCCGGTATTTCGTTTAGCCGCTTGACTACATTATCCCGCCGCTGGTTAAATTCTTTCACCATAGGTGTTATCGTTGAATCGTCGAGACTGAGGGCCTTAAGAGCGGCCTTTTGACTTATTGAACAGGGGTTGGAGGTTGAGTGGCTCATTAGATTGTTGACTTTTTCAATAATCCCCTCTGGACCTGCCGCATAGCCAATGCGCCAGCCTGTCATCGAGTATGCTTTGCTTACGCCGTTCACAATAACAATGTAGTCTTGATAATTTACAACTAATTCAGCAGCCGAGACGTGCTCGTCACCATCATAAATCATTTTTTCATAGATCTCATCAGATATTAAAACCAGCCCCTCTTCACGGCAGAGCTCGGCAAGATCCTTCAGCAGCGAGGGGGGGTAGACTGCTCCCGAGGGATTACAGGGGGAATTGAGAAGAAGTACGCGTGTGTTGTCGTCTATCTTCTCCCGAACGGCCTCTGGTTGAGGCAGAAAATTGCTTTTTGTGGTGTCCACAATTTTTGGTTGGCCGCCAAAGAAACGGATCTGTTCTGGATAAGAAACCCAGTAAGGCGCGGGGAGGATAACCTGGTCGCCACTGTCAACAAGTGCTGAAAAAAGGTTGAAGAGCACGTGTTTGCCTCCACACCCGATAGTTACGTTAGCGGTTGTGTAGTTGAGGTCCTGGTCCTGTTTGAATTTATCGACGACGGCCTGCTTTAGTTCGGGCATACCGGAAGCAGAGGTGTAGCCGGTAAAGTTGTTTTCAATCGCCTCGATTCCGGCTTTTTTTATCGGCTCCGGGGTTGGGAAATCCGGCTCGCCCGCACCAAAATCAGCAATATCTACTCCCTCCTCCCGAAGTTTGCTGGCCTGAGCTGAAATACCAAGTGTAGGGGATGGTTGAATTTTTTGGGCACGTCGTGAAAGAGACATCATAGTTACCTCCGACAGTAAATTATGGGATTTCTCAAAAATTTGAAATAAGTTTTGAATAACTGTGCAAGACTTGAATCAAAACAGTTTAAACTTTGCTTTTCATCACAAAGTTTAGCAAATTTTGAATAAATTTACAAAAAAAAGTCTTTTAACTGGACAAAAGTATTTTTCCTTTTCTGGAGGGGTCCGATTAAAGGGAAGACGAAATAATTTTGTAGCCTCCTGGAAAGATTCTGTAGCAATTCCTAACGAAGAAAAACGAAGCTTTACACTAGGCAAAAATTTACCGATTGTGAAAGGAGGCGATAATACAATTTGATTGGAGTGAGGAGGGAAGTTCATGTCCACTGCCATAGT
>PWHN01000091.1 GCA_003554945.1 bacterium | reverse complement strand
TGTCATGTGGAGTGAAAAAACACTCTGTAAAATTGGCATACTTATTTTAATTTGCTTTATTTGCCAAATAAAGCTTGAATGCTACCTCGTAGAGGCGGATTATGCACGAAAAAGTATTTTTCGTGCATAATCCGGGTTAGGCATTCCACCGGATAATCAGTTTGTCAGTGTATAATCAATTAGAGTGAAAGTTTCAATTGGAGGTTAACCGAGGGGAAAGTTACGTGGTAAAGAATGAGATTACTGTAGAGATTACTATTCTGGAGGTTTTAATTATGAAGAGTTCAGCCGGAGTAAGAATGTTGCTGGTGTTATTCGTGTTTGTAGGTTTATTGATTTTTGTGGGGACAATAGCAGGTGTGGCCGGGGATGTTCCGCAATTTCAAGTGGTAGATTTTCAGGAAGAGTTCCCTGATGGGGCCGAGGGCAGGGATTATGGGATAGTTTTTCTGAAGGTGCAAGAAACTGCCGGGGTTGAGGCAGAAAATATTGAAGTGACGCTTGAGATAAGTGGTGAGAAGCGTGGCCGGATGTTTGAACAAACCGAAGTGTTAGACCGGTTAAGTGCCTCAGAAGAATTCGGGGTTAGTTTTGAGGTGGGGCCACTGGAGTCGGCCGATCGATACAGAGCCCAGGTCTATGTAGAGGCTGATGGGGCGAGGACAGTCAGACGGCGGGTGGAGTTTGAAGTAAAGCCGGTGGTGACGCCTGCGGATCGACTGCGAGCCTGGCCGGAGCTGGAAGAAATACAGGATGCGGCTATGCGATACAATCACCTGCACCCGCAGATGGTAGAGAACTGGAAGAGACGCTTGCGTCAGAAAATATGGATTCCCGATTTATCCTTCCGTTATCGCCAGGACGAGTCGGACCTAACCCGTTTAACGGATGCTACCTGGCCTGACGATACTATTGGCCCCAGACCTGATGATTACTACTGGCAGGTAGATTTAGGCTGGGATCTTTCCGACAATTTTATGGATTCATTGGAAGAACAGCGAATATCCCGGGAGGCGCGGTCGATAAGAGATGATCGGGAGGAGATGTTATACAACTTGACTGAACTCTATTTTGATATTGAAGAAGATCTTGTCGAGATGGTGCGGGAGGATGTGAGCGGTGACCGGGCGGTTGTCTACGAGATGCAGTTGCGGCGTAAAATAGCGCGGATTGATGCAGTTACCGGCGGATATTTCAGTCAGCTCTGGGAGTCAAATTTAAGGCAACTGAAAGATAGCCCTAAAGTTGAGTTGTTCACCTATGATATTTTGGCTGCCGCGCCGGGGGTAAGACCACCTGAGGACGTGGATTTTCCTGATTTGGAACCGCCAGTGGAGAGGGACCCTGAACCGGATGATAACGGACCGCCGGCGGTATATGCTAACGGGATAAACATTAACACCGCCACTGCATCAGAACTTGAGGATTTGCCCGGTGTCGGACCGGCGCGTGCGGAAGACATTGTCGCCCACCGGGAACAGGTTGGTTATTTTGAAGACCTATGGGATCTCGAGGAGGTCTGGGGAATCGGACCTTCATTGATTGAGGATTTAGAGTAACTGTGAACTTTAGCAGACAACATAATTATTTTGGAAGGGGAGGGCTGTTTTTTCTTTTCTTGTTGTTCTTCAGCTTTAGTCTGCTCCCGGCAGTTTATGGAGGGAGTGGTGGAAATTTACTGCAGAATCCTTTTTTTGAAGATTGGGGAGACACCCAACCCAACCATTGGGAAGGTTCGCATTCTTTCGAAACTAATTGGCATCAAGATGCCGATGCGTTAGTGGGGGATTATTCAGTTCGAGTGGATGGAGGAAGCGAACGCACATTAGAACAAACAGATGGTTTGACTGAAGTTTCAACCAAGTATCATGCCAGTGTTTGGGTGAAAGGGACTGGAACCGTTGAGTTGGGCATTGAGTATCCCTCCGGTCATACTAACTGGTCCGATCCTATAGAATTAGATAACGAAACCAATTGGATAGAAGTTACAAATGAAGCAACTACCACAGGGACAGAAGGTGATGATGGGGGGGTAGAAATAAAAACAACGGATGATGGAGGCGATGGTATAGAAAATACTTTGTATATAGGGGCAGCCTGGTTAGGTATGGAAGAATCTCCAGCCAGTTGGAGGTATCCGGGTTTTCTGGAGGCCAAAGAAGTAAAATTAAGCGGTGAGACTTTTATCAGAACATTTGGTGATACACATGCCGAAGAGTGGGCGGCAGCAATAGATGCTGATGTTGATGACGTTGAGATTATTTTTGAGCTAAGTGATTTTGAAGAGACGGATATAGTTTCAGTGGAGCCAGGCGATATCGACGATTTGTTGGCGGGCAACCTTGTTTCAACAACAGAGGGTGGAGAAGCGACGGTGGAGATCACTTTTGATAGTGGAATTGAAAGGACGGGGGAGCTAAAAGCCTCGATCGATGCCGACAGCGAGGGAGTTTTTGAGTCGGACAGCGATGCACTTGAAATTGAGGTTAACACGACAGAACGGGAAGAGTATACGTTGACGATAGAACAACCAGCGGGGGGAAGACTGTACGTTGAAGAGGAGATAATATCCGATACCACCGTCTACGAAGGAACGGAGTTACAACTGGAGGCGGTGGCAGATAGAGACTACAGTTTTCAAGAGTGGACGGGAGACGTGGAGAACCTGGATGACCCCGGCGCCAGGGAAACAAAAATTACAATGTGGGCCGATGCTGTGTTGTCGGCTGACTTTACCAGCCAGATTTATGCCTACCCGAATCCATTTCATCCCGTGCGGGGGGAAGAGGCGCGGTTTGTGGTCCCCGAGATTAGCGAGCGGATCACGATATTTGACGTGCGTGGGCGACTAATCAGAGAACTTGAGGGTCAGGACAGTGATGGGATTAGCTGGGACGGTCGCAACGATTCAGGCCGTTCGGTCTCCAGCGGTACTTATATTTTCGTGGTGGAAGGCAGGAACAACGTGCTGGGCCGGGACAGCGTGACCTTGCTCAGATAATTGTTGAGGGCGGTGAGGAGAAATCTGCTGTTCTGTGAAATTTGATAGCGGAAGGAAGTTTTGCTGAGGGAAATCCTCTGCTGCTGAGAGCTATTTCAAGCAATTTTCGAGGCTGAAAAAGGTGAGTAAACCAATGAAAAGATATAATCATGAGATAGTTTTAATATTGGTTTTTATGGCAATTGGTTTGCTGTCGGTGTTTACAGTCATGGCGTCATCCGCGGACGCGGCAGTGGGCCGAGCCGGTGCTGATTTTCTGCAGCTTCCGGCGGGAGCCCGAGCCACAGCAATGGGCGGCGCCCAGGCTGCGGCAAGTCACGATGCCTTCGCTCCGTTGTGGAACCCGGCCGCTATAAATCGAATTGAACGAACTTCTTTCGGCTTTTCTCACCAGGAGGAGGTCTACGAGGTAAACAATGAAATAGCCAGTTACGTGCGACCAATAGCTTATGACAGGACGCTTGCAGTGAGCGGCCGTTTTACCCATATTGGCGGTGACAGGCGGGACGAAACGGGTAGAAAAATAGGCACCTTTACGGATTATGGTGGATCGCTGGGAGCGTATTATGCGGGCAGAGTAGGTAGAAACCTGGACTGGGGAGCAGGGGTTAATTTGATTCAGCAGCGACTTGCCGGTGAGGAGGCAACGACCTTTGCTTTTGATCTTGGTCTGTTGACTGAGATCGACTATTTTGTACCCCTGCGGGTGGGGCTGGCGGCTCAGAACCTGGGTCGAGGGTTGAAGATGGTGGACGAGCGGGATCCGTTGCCCCGTAAGTTCAGGGCGGGAGTTGTGAGTGAAAGAGACCTGACCGGAACACCTTTTGTGCTTGGAGAGGAAGCGGCGGGCAGTCTTCAGGTTGCGCTTGATCTTTCCTACCTGGAACCGGAGGAGACGGTTGAATATGGACTGGGGATAGAATATGGTTTTAATGACTTCTTGTTTTTAAGAACCGGCAGCCAGGATGCCAGAGGAGAGAGTTTTGACGACAATCTATCGCTGGGTATCGGGGTGAAACATCGAAACCTGACGGTGGATTACAGCTGGAGCCGGGCCGATTTGTTAACCGATAAGCATATGCTGAGTGTGGGCTTGAAATTTGGTGGTGAACGTGGAGAATACTGGGAGGCACCGCCCGATCCCTGGCCCTGGCAGATGCCTGGCTGGCGCGAAGAATGGAGGGGTAAATATTCCAGCTGGGAAGAGGAGTGGGCTAAATGATGTTTGAGCGACCTGCGAGTAAATCTGTAGCGCTGATTGTTTTAGTTACTTTAATATCAGCGATTGTAGGCGGCGGGGCGGCTGCATACTGGTGGAGTGAAGAGTGTGCCTTTCTTCTCCAGGAGAGAAAGCCCCACGAAATGGCGATAGTTTTTCTGGACGTGGGCCAGGGGGACGCCATATTCATACAGACGGCAAAACAACAGAATATTCTGATAGACGCCGGCGAAGGTGGGCGACCGGATTTTGCGCAGGCGCAGAGTGTATACGCAGGCGAGAGACTCATTGTTCCCTTTCTGCGGTGTAATAACATTAACCGGCTGGATTATTTTATAACCAGTCACCCACACAGTGACCACATTGGTGGAGGTCCGGAGGTAATTTCGTCGCTGGAGATTGGAGAGTTATGGATTTCGGGGAAGGACCATCCGACATCAGCTAACGAGGCACTGCTCCAGGAAGCAGAGCGGTGGGGCGTTAAGGTGGAAGCACCGCAGGAGGTCGGGGGGAGTTTGTTGCCCGGGACAAAAATAGAACTTGATTGTGGGGCGCAGTTGTGGCTGCTATACACAAATCCGGACGCCGAAAATGTAAACGACAGCAGTCTGGTCGTAAAGCTGCGTTATGGAGAGACCAGCGCTATGTTCACCGGTGATTTAGAATTTCCGGGAGAAGAAAGGCTAATTATTCACTGGGGCGAGCAGCTGGATGTGGATATTCTGAAGGTGGGCCACCACGGCAGCGTCCGGACTTCGACCAGCTATCCCTTCGCCCGGATTGTTTCGCCTGAATACTCTGTATTTACGGTAGGGGCCTATAATACATACGGACATCCGTCGCCGGAGGTAATTGATAGGCTGCGTGAGCTTGGCTCGCAGATATACCGGACGGATGAGGAAGGGACGATATTTGCTTTCCTGGACGGAGAAAAGATAAGAATTGAGAATAAGACGGAGCTGGGAGTACACCTGGCAGCAGAAAGAGCCAGCGGGGTGCGTCCGGCCGATCTATCAGTAGCTATACCGGAGCGAGAAGATTTGCCGGTGACAGATTTTGAATTGAAGCCTGTGCCGGCCGCAGAGCGTCGACAGGCGCGTGATCGGCTTGCTGTTGATTTAAACAATGCGACGTCAGGTGAACTGCAGACTTTGCCTGGTATCGGAGAATCGACGGCTGAAAATATTATTAGTTATCGTGATCGCCGGCGCAGATTTAGAAGACTTGAAGATCTTGAGAACGTGACGGGGATTGGACCGGCAACAGTGGATAGGTTGAGGGGGAAGGTGAAGATTGACGGGGAAGTGTTGGAGTAGGCTAAGTAAAGTTTGGGGCCACTTCCGAGGTATAAAGACCTCAAAACAACCCCATCCTGGGGTTTGAGGTCTTTATAAATCCGTCAGAAACAGATCGGCCCTCAGAACAACCGTTTTTCAACAAAAAAAATATACCCGGTCGGCAGGGGGGAGCCG
>PWHN01000042.1 GCA_003554945.1 bacterium | reverse complement strand
GAACCCAGGAGATTGCTTCCAATGCTGAAGAAACTTCTTCTGCTTCCGAGGAACTTTCAGCTCAGGCTATTCAACTTCAAGAGGCCGTGCAAGAGCTCGTGGAACTGGTCAAAGGCGCTGGCTCAAGACAAAACCTTGACGTTGATGTTGCCCGAGCTGCAACAGCTGGCCAACGTCAGCAGCCGGCAGCTCACACCAATCAGCAGGCTGGTCAAAAGGTTCAGAACAGACCCCAAACCGGCGAACAGCAGGAACCAGACGACGTGATTCCCATGGATGAAGGGGACGATGCTTTCGAAGAATTTTAATCGTATCGCTAATTGGTTGCTATTCTGTTCACTGAACCCAGCACGTCATTCCGGTCTACGAGCCGGAATCTATCTTGAACTTGACCTTGATTTTGGGGCTTGCGCCTCTTCGCCCTATCGCCCGCTCGCCCCTTCGGTCACTCCGGCCCGGGATCCAGAGGCGTGGCGTTTTTGATTGTCATTCCCGCGGAAGCGGGAATCCAGCGGCGTTGAATTTGAACGTTCTACGAGCGAAAGTCAAGATCAACGTCAAAGTCGCTGGATTACCCGGTCAAGCCGGGTAATGACGTTCGTTAGTTCTGGATTGTCCGGTCAAGCCCTGGGACGTTATTCGTTCCGGACAATGACGAACGGTAGAGAAAACCGGGGAATGACAAGCGTTAGGTCAAGCTCGCTTCTGAACTTAACTGTATTCCGGTCCTCGAACCGGAATACAGTTTGAATTTTTGGTAATACCGGGATTCAACCCGGGGACAATGTCGAATTATTTCACCCCAAATATTCAAATTATCCCTATAAAAGGAAATTTTTGTTATGGCTAGAGGTAGCATCGATATATCTGATCGGGAATTTGAAAAGCTTTCCCGTTTAATTCACGAGCATAGCGGCATAAAGTTAAAAGATTCTAAAAAGGGGCTTGTCCGCTCGCGTCTTAACAAGCGTTTGCGAGAACTTGGGCTCAATAACTTCAGTGATTATTATGAACGGGTTTTCAAGGATCACTCGGGCGAAGAGTTGAGTAGGCTTATCGATGCCATATCCACCAATGTCACCTCTTTTTTTCGTGAGTCCAAACATTTTGATTTTTTGGCCGATCAGGTTTTACCTCAAATAGCCCGGTGGTTAAAGGGAAGTCCAAACTCATACTGCCATTTTTGGAGTGCTGCCTGTTCAACCGGTCAGGAAGTCTATACGCTTGCTATGACTTTGTTGGAAAATATGGAGCGGCCCTCTTTGTATGACATTAAAATCCTTGGTACGGATATAAATCGAGAAGCTATTAGAACCGCTCTACAAGGAGTTTATCCATATAAAGCCGTTGAGAGTGTGAACAAATTAATTGTTAAACGTTATTTTGATACAATTACAAATGATGAGGGGAAAAGAATGGTTCGTGTGAAACCGTCTCTGAAAAAACTGGCACGGTTTGGCAATCTGAATCTTAACCGAAAAAAGCCTTTTCCATTTAACAAAAAATTTGACGTAATTTTCTGTCGAAATGTACTCATATATTTTGATCCACCCGTGGTCGAGCGCCTGGTCCAGCGGTTTTATCGCCACATGAAAAAGGGTGGGTATCTCTTTGTAGGACACTCGGAAAGTTTGACAAGGGTAAAGCATCCCTTTGAATACGTGAAAGCTACGGTCTACCGAAAAAAGTAGGGAAGATATTAAAGCATTCACTCTAACCCGGATAAGAACGGATACCGGTTTAACAATTTTAAACCCGCAACAGCGAATAAATCTGCACAAGGCGTTGGATTCTACTATGAATTACGATTTCAAAACAATTCACCCCGGCGAACTTTATCTGACCAGAAAGGCGTGTAAGATCACAACCCTTCTTGGCTCCTGCGTTTCTGTAACTGTTTTTAATCGACACTATCGTTTTGGTGGGATGAACCATTTTATGATGCCGCGGCAGTATAGAGCCAGCAAGGATAAAACTGATTATCGCTTCGGTGACCTGTCGACCAGGGCTCTTTTGGATAGAATGTTGAGAGTTGATTCTGATAAACGGCATCTCGAAGTTAAGCTCTTTGGCGGCGGGATGGTAGTTGAAGCGCTTGAAAAGGCCAATATAGGCGAAAAAAATGTTAAGGTTGCTCGTGAAATAATTGCGGAATACGGTCTGACTGCTGCGGCCGAATCAGTCCAGCACGAACATGGTCTTAAACTAATTTTTAATAATTATACCGGCCAGGTCTGGGTGAAACCTATTCAGCGCGGCGAAGCTCCCGAAAAAAGCCTCCGCACCCGCGAGTCCAGGATCGTCTCCATACTCAGCTCCGAGGACGGCGTGGATCTGCTGTCGGAAGAATAAAACGCAACGCGCAACAAGTTTTAATGTCTTGAACGATAACCCCTGAAATTCAAGATGGATTCCGGGTAGCGCTCCCTGCGGTCGCTTGCCCGGAATGACGTTCCGGTTTGGTCGTCATTGCCCACTTGACCGGGCAATCCAGTGGCTTCTGGTCGTCATTGTCCGGCTTGACCGGCCAATCCAGCGGCTTTGACGTTGATCTTAGATCTATTAAATTCAAAGTCGCTGGATTCACGTTTCACGCGAATGACGGTAAAAACATCACGGTCGGCGTTACCGGGCTTGACCAACGGTCGTCATTGCGGGCCACGACCCGCAATCCATTTTAAGTTCTCAGTTTCCAGTTATAGATTTTAACTCGCAACCCGCAACACGGTTTTAAGGAGTAAAAATGACCACAAAAGTTTTAGTAGTTGACGACTCGGCAGTTGTTAGAAAGGTTCTTCAGCGTGGGCTTGACCGCGACCCTGCAATTGAGGTTGTCGGCACCGCGCCTGACCCTTATAAAGCTCGTGATATGATTGTTGAACTTGAACCCGACGTACTTACCCTGGACATCGAGATGCCCCGTATGGACGGCATCACTTTCCTGGGCAAACTTATGGAACATAAACCTCTGCCTGTTGTTGTCGTTAGCTCGCTCTCCGGTGGTGGTTCAAAAGTCGCCATGCGTGCCATGGAAAACGGTGCCGTTGAAGTCGTCGCCAAACCCTCCACTAACGTCGCTTCTGGACTTAAAGAGATGTCCCAGGAACTGGCCGATAAAGTCAAAGCGGCGGCCCGGGTTAATATTTACAAATACCGACAGCGTTACCGTCAAAAAGGTGCCAAAAAAATGGACAAGGATGTTCTTTCCGGGGTCAAGGCCACCGACACTATCATTGCTATCGGTTCTTCAACCGGAGGCGTTCAGGCGCTCAAGCGAGTAATTCCAAGGCTTCCCCCGTCCACGCCGGGAATTCTGATCGCTCAGCATATGCCCGCCGGGTTCACAACTCAGTTTGCCGGACGTCTGGATGGGTTGAGTTCTATGCAGGTTAAGGAAGCCAAAAACGGTGATCGGGTGCGCCCCGGGCTGGTTCTGCTTGCTCCGGGTAATTATCATCTTATGCTTAAACGAAGAGGGGCTCGCTACGAGGCTCGCGTCAAACAGGGTCCCCGCGTCTGCCACCAGCGTCCCAGCGCCGACGTCTTGTTTAAGACTGTGGCAAGAGAAGCCGGTGTTAACGGGATCGGGGTTGTTCTTACCGGGATGGGCGGTGACGGTGCCCGCGGACTAAAAATGATGCACGACAAGGGGGCCCGCACTATCGCCCAGGATGAGGAAACTTCCGTCGTTTTCGGCATGCCTAAGATAGCAATAGAAAAAGGCGGTGTTGACACCGTCGTCCCACTAAATAATATCCCCGAACAGATAATTAAATACGTCAAAGAACTTTCCGCCACCTAAACGGGACGGAGGTGTCGATTGTCGTTTCTTGCCTTGATTTTTCCCAGCCTTTCCCTTCTGTAAATTTAAACAGCTCATATCATAGATACGGCTTTTGTAATTATAAAGCTTTAGTATAAATTTATTATATAAATTTGACAATCAATAAAGCGTACAGTATACTTACTGTGTGGTTGTTCTGTCATAATATCTATTTGCAAAGGAGGGAAAAAATGACAAAAAGAGAAAGTGACCTGGAACAAGAAAAAATGGCCAATGAGCTCGAAGGTTTACGACAGTCTGCTGAGCATCGAGCAAAATTTGATGCTGGAGTAGATTTGGCTAAATACCTAACTTTTGTATTGGATGAGGAGGAATACGGGATAAGTATCCTGAGGGTCCGTGAAATATTTGGTTATACGCAGGTTACGCCTGTGCCAAAAACTCCTGGTTACGTTCGTGGAGTTATCAACCTGCGGGGACAGGTAATTCCAATAATTGATCTGCGTGTGAAGTTTGGGATGCGTACGGGCGAAATTAGCAGTGAGACCTGTATAATCGTTGTGGAGGCCAAACTTGAGTCAGATAAAAGTCAGGATGTGTTGATGGGATTTATAGTTGATCGGGTCCAGGAAGTTCTGGATATCCCCGAGTCAAACATAGATGCTGCACCGTCCTTTGGAGCCGACATCGATACAAAGTATATACAGGGAATGGGGAAGATGAATGAAGAGGTAAAAATTCTGCTTGATATTGATGAAGTGCTGGGCGAGGAAGAGTTAGTAGCTCTTGACGGAGTGAGGAAGGATGAACAACAAGTCCAGGAAGCTGCGACAGGATAGGTATTATTTGTGACAAAATAATGAAAGGGTGAATCATCATGGAGTTTAAACTTAGCACAAAACTTTATGGGGTTGTAGCTCTCCTGGTTACTGTGACTATTGTGTTATTTGTCATCGGTCTCTGGCAGTTAAGTGGCATTAATCAGGACGCCCAGGAAATTCGTGAAGCCGCCCGGCAGATAGAAGAGGCCGAAGTTTTGCGTTTTCAAACGGCTCGTTTGATACGCAACCAGGTACAGCTAATAGCTGCGGTGGGTGAGGGGTTAACAGCTGAAGCCGATGAGGCCCGTGCTATGGTTGAAGATGCACGTTCGATTTTTAACCAGCGGATCGATGAACTGTATGCCCGGGACCTCAGCCGCGCTGCTGAGGCAAGGCTTGATGAGGCCGAAACAGCCTACCAAAACTTTATTTCTATCCAGAATAGAGTTTTCTCGCTGGTCGATGCGGGCGAGCTGGAGGAGGCACTCGAGTTGAGTGCCACTGAAGGTGAGGCTGCATATGACAACGCTGAAGACGCTCTTTCGGAGTTGGTTGACCTGGCGGCAGAAGAAGCCGAAGAGGCGGAGGAACTTGCTGCTGCCAGTTACGTGGCTGCCTGGTGGTTGATGACTGTTATTGGTCTGGCTGGTCTTGTGACTGGCGGAAGTTTGGGAGTATACGTGGTTCGCGACGCGGCCAACGTTCTTGGCCAATTGATTGATGACCTATCCGGTGGCGCCGAAGAGGTATCCACTGCTTCTGAACAGGTTTCTTCTTCTTCCCAGAACCTTGCTGAAGTTGGTGCCGAGAATGCTTCCGCAGTTGAGGAAGCGACCTCTTCGGTTGAAGAAATTAGCGCCATGGTTGAGCAAAACACCTCCAATGCTAATCAGGCCAACCAGATGGCTGAAGAGGGGCGCGATACTGCAAAAGAGGGTGCCGCGCATATGGAAAAACTTCAGTCGTCCATGACAGAAATTAACGCCAACTCAGAGAAGATAGCTGAAGTTACTGAGATGATAGAGGAGATTGCCTTCCAGACCAATATTCTCGCTTTAAACGCTGCCGTTGAGGCAGCCCGCGCCGGTGAACATGGTAAGGGGTTTGCCGTGGTCGCCGAAGAGGTCAGAAATCTTGCTCAGCGTGCTG
>PWHN01000055.1 GCA_003554945.1 bacterium | reverse complement strand
CCTTCGGGAACAGAAGTCTACCTGGGGACAGGTCAACGCTGTTTAGTTGAGAAACAGACTAATAATCCAGAACTGCCGGTCGTAATCAAACTGCTGATACAACAGGGTAGAAAATTAACGACCGGAGAGAAAATTGACCTGCGAAACAGCAAACATTCAATTGGAAGAATACCTCAACGCCGCATAGCTCCCTGGAAACTAAGACGAGTCCGCTTTTAACTATTCACCCAAGAACCTTACTTATCTTTTTTAGAACTTTTTCCTCTTCAAATGGTTTTACCACATAGTCCTCGGCTCCTTTTTTTTCTGCCTCCAATACTTTGTCACGGTTGCGCACCGTAGTGACCATAACTACTTGTGCATCCGGGTCTCGTTTTTTTATGGCCGTCAACGCTCCCAGCCCGTCCACCCCCGGCATCAAAATATCCATGGTTACCAAATCCGGTTCAAGCTCGGAGTATTTCTCTATTCCTTCCCTTCCATCTTCAGCTTCGCCGACCACCTCATAGCCTGCTTCTTCTAAAATTTCCGTCAATTGAAAACGCATAAGTGGTGAATCTTCCACAATCAGTATCTTCTTTCCGTTACTGGACATTTTTATCAACTCCGGGTAGTTATTGGTATAGTTGTCAAAACAAAAATTATTACTTCCCTCCAACGCCACTGGTTGGTACAAATTAACTGTTTTCTGGAACAATTAAAAAGTAGAGATTTAGTCCCCCCTGTGTGAAATTACAATTCACTTTAAGAGCCTTCTCTACATCTCCGCTGTCTACCACTTCATAGTCCCGCCGGTAAACGGGAGTCGTAAACTCTACATCATAGTCATACCAGTCGTTTAACTCCGAAAAGACAAACCCGGCGATCATGTTAGTCAGTTCCTCCAGAGAAACCTGGATTTTTTCTTCTTTGCTCACCGGCATTCCAGTAGCACCCATGACGTCAATGATAAGCTCTTCGGCCTCTTCCTTCATAACCAACATAAAACAAGACCCCTGAAAATCTCCACGCAATCCGACAAAGGCGATGTGCCGGTGTGGAACCTCCATTTCCGTAACATCAACCCATTCTCGCTTTATTTCTTTTAACTTATCGCCGGCAAGCCGAGAGAGTATCTTCTCACAGGCATAAATGACATCTGGTTCCATATCTTCAAAAATCTCAATCCCGCTGCTCATAGTTCTCACCTGCTGGTAAAGAGATAACAGTAGCTAACTTGTGATCAATTTCATCAAGAGTCTTTTTCACTTCATAAATTTTATCCTGATTTAAATTTACCTGTTCGACAAAATTTTTCAAGAGATTATCGAACTGTTTCAGCAACAAACCCGCGGAATCATCTGATTTCGATGAAGTAGAGATTTCAGCCCGCATTTTTGCTACCAAATCACAATCATTATACTCAATGCCGGCAAAACGGTGCAACTTTTTTCTGCCTTCTTCCAGTTGATAAGCTAGCTGCTTGGTTTTCTCCGCACCAAGCTGAATATCCTCTGCCAGAGCCGAAACAACTCCCCCATTTTGTCCCAGTTTTGCCCCCTCAATTCCCGTGTTTATAGCAAGCTTCTCAAATTCCTGTGAACTTTTTTCCAGGTCCTCGATTAGCCTTTTAAAATGTTCTTCAGCCTGCTGTCCATTGGACAAATGGTTGGTCAAATCGTCCAGACGCTCCTCTAAATGATCAAGCAAGCGCTGCAGCTTATCTTCAGTCCCTCCCTGCTCAACTTCCGCCTCCATCGCCTCCAATTCTTCCAGACAAGTGCGTATCTGCCTGTCATAATTACTATTTTTCCCCACAACCAGTATACCGTTAATCTTTCTTTTGGCTTCTTCAAACTCATCCTGCAGAGACCGCAACTGTTCCTTTTCTTCGTAATTAAGCTCCCGACACTTCTCAAGTTGTGTTTGTAACTCCGCTATTTTTTCCTCGCGACAGCTGGCTATCTTGACTTTTTTTTCAGCACGCTGCAATCGGTTAGATATTGTTTGAACAAGGCTTCCGATTTCGCCGGTGAATTTTTCCAACTCCGAATCTGAGCAAAGCTCTTGTAGTAGCTCCTCAGCCTTCATCTCAAACCAGTAAAAACTGAGTGACCCAATCGTAGCGCCGACCAATCCGGCAAGTAGCACTGAAACAATTAGAAGTCCTGCTGACCCGGGATCAGCGAATGAAAAATAGAGCCCTACAAAAATTCCATAACCAATAAAAGAGATTGCTATTAGATAAATTATCGGTTCTTTTTTTGGATTCATACTTTACCTATGGCCTCCAATTTTTCGGCGGGATTGAGAATAAATGTAGCTCGCCCATCCCCCAGAAAAGTCGTTCCTGAATAGCCGTCAAATCCACGAATAAATTGACTCAAAGGCTTTACAACGACAGATTCACGAGCAGTTATTTCATCAAATATCAGCCCAAACTCGCCCTCAAGTTTATCCAGCAATACCAGGGAGTAATGTCTGTCCTCAGCCAGCTTGATTTGTCGCTCGCTGTCAAAAACGTTCAATATGTGGTCACAGGGAAGTTTTTCCCCGTCAATTTCACAGTAGCGCCCAGCTGAGTCATCAGATATTTGTTCGCGACTGATCAATCTTGTTGTCTTAACTTGCTCAAGCGGGAGCGCGAACTGCGAGTTACCCGCTTCAACAAGAAAAGCCTCGATAACCGCAAGGGTCAGGGGGAAACTTATACACACTGTAGTTCCCTCTCCCGGGGTAGAACTTATTTCCAGTGAGCCACGAAATTTCTCTACCGTTGTCTTGACAACGTCCATCCCAACACCACGACCGCTAAGATCCGTAACTTCTTCAGCTGTTGAAAAACCGGGTTCAGTCACAAGCTGTATCTTTTCGTCCGGGCCCATATTTTCTACAATTTCGGAGTCAACAATTCCTTTTTCTATCGCCTTGGCGGCTATTTCCTCGGGGTCGAGTCCCCGTCCGTCGTCGACAACTTCAATTTCCACGCGGCCATCATTGTGACGCGCCGCAAGTTTTATCAGGCCCTGCTCAGGTTTGCCAGCAGAGCACCTTTCTTCAGGCGGCTCAATGCCATGATCAACAGCGTTGCGAATAATATGAATAAGTGGGTCTCCCAGTAAATCAACCAGCTTCTTGTCCAGCTCCGTCTCCTCCCCTTCAAGTTTAAGCTCAATTTGCTTGTCTAATTCTCTTTCAAGATCACGCACCAGGCGAGGGAAACGTCTGAAAACGTGGTTTACAGACATCAAACGAGTTTTGGTTATCTGGTCCTGCAAAGCTTCCAGTTGACGCTGTAAGCGTAAAAATTCACGCTCCAAATCTGGTGTATCAGGCGCATGTGACTCAAGCCGCAAGCGCTGAACGGTCAATTCAGAGAGAGAATTTAACAATGAATCAAGAATTTCAGCATCAACACGAACAGTCGAAACCGGTTTTATACTTCTCTGCGCCGGGGCAGTAGAGCGTTGATTATTTTTTTGAAAAAACCTCTCCTTCAGTTCTGGCAGTTCTGCCGGTAACTCTTCCAGTTCACTACTGGCTACTTCGTCATCATCCGCAAGTAAAGCAGTGACTTCTTCTGCAGGCACATCCTGGCCAGTCAAAATCAACTTAAAAATTTCTCCGGGCTCGCCAGTTTCGATTTTTTCGCGCTCGGGAAAAGTAGAAAAAATTTCAAAACCAGTTGCAGAAATTTTTTCCATCAACAGAGCTGCTCTAACGCCGGGCATTTGGACTTGCTCGATTAACTTTACTGTCAGCAGATAAACCTGTTCAGCAGCGGCTAACTCAGTAAGTTCTGTTTCCTCAAGCTGCAAGCTTGAATCAGAAACTTTTTCTACTTTCTCTTCCTCACCAATCATGCTTTCAATCTCAGAGGTTAACACTTGAACGTCAAAATTGACCGGTTTATCCTCCACAGCGCTCTCAATTAACTGCTCAACGCCATCGAGCGCCTGATGCGCCTTATCGGCCATGTCAGGTGTTGGTTGAAGCTTCCCCTCATTAAAAACTCCAAATAGGTCCTCCAGGGCATGCGTTATCCCCTCAACACCGTCCAGCCCGGCAGCACCGGAATTGCCTTTCAGCGTGTGAGCAGCGCGATACATTTCGCTCAAAGTTGCAGATTCACAAGCTCCCATCGCCAGCTCATCCAACCCAGCACGAAGAATTTCCAGCTGTTCCTGGGCCTCTCGCTGGAACATTGCCAGTAATTTTTCTTTTCGACTCACAGTTCTGGACACTCCTGCTCTCGTTGAGAGCGAAGTCCTTTAATATAATCTTTACATTTCTCTTCAGCCATTTTTTTATCAATAATTAAGCAATCCTCGCCCTCCGCTAACCTTAGTTTCGTCTCCGGCAGATTTTCAACAACTTCAGAGACGGCGAGACCAATCGTGCCTGCTTCCAGGTCCATAAAAATAACAAATTCCGGAGCCAGAACTTCCTCAAACCGGCAATCAAAGAAAAGGGCCGCTGAAAAAACCGGGGGGGCCTCGCCACCTAACGGCGTAATTCCTAATAATGCACTACTTTCATGGGAAGGCATTGGAGTAATTTGTGGTTCAGTAGTAAGTCCGCGGACAGCTTCTCCAGGCAAAAAGAAAGGGTTGTCACCGTAGCGACAGTGTAGATAAATTTTATCCACTGCCGATCTCCTTAATCTGCTCCTTCAACTCTGCGGCGAGATTTTCCAAAACTGCGTCCAACTGACAAAATTCTCCGGTAAAATCGGTAGTAAGACTGGAAGCGTTTTGCATAGTCGCTCCCATTTGTTGGAACTCTTCCCGCTGCCTTCCTGCCGCACTTTCAAGTTTCTCCACAATTTTGTTCAGTTTGTCGGTTGTCTCCTCAGCAGTATTGCTACAATTAGCATCAATTTTTATCTCTAAATCTTCGATTTTTTCCTCCAGCTGCCGGCGCCTCTCAGAGAGTTCTTCTTCATGTTCTGATATCATCAACTTTATTTTTTCAACTGCCGCCGGTAACTCGCTTAATTCATTATTTAATTGACTAACCAGCTCTTTTACACCGACAGACGTCTCTCCACGTTTTGTTTCCAAATGTAAGTTTTTGTTCAATTCGTGTAAATCTTTACTTTTCCCTAATAAATCATTTATCTCATCGATAGCTGTCCGTTCTTCTCGAGTCACTGTATGGGAGCAAATTTCTTCCAAATCTTCCAGTGTTGTAATCACTTCCCGGGTTTGCGAAATTAAATCCTGGCGGCGCGAAAGAACATTGGAGACCAGAGCAAACAACTCCGATAGGTCGATATGCATTCTTTTGCTATTCTGCTGAATAGATTTAAAATCATCATCCAGTTCTTCATAACAGCGTAGGTAAGCAAGAACAGCCTCTTCAACATTTTCTACACGCGCGTGTGTCCCCCCCAGTTCCTTCAATAACTCAATACAAAAACGACGTATATTTTCCCTAAACTTTTCCGATTGCTCATTAGAATTTTCCAGTTGCTCCGTCTTACTATTTAAGCTGCGTAACCTGTCATCTATTTTTTCTGCAAGCAGTCTAAATTGTCCAGTTAACTCCGGGGGATCCCCTGGAGAATCTGCCTCAATCCATTCTAATAATTCCTGCAGTCTATCGTGGTAATTAGAAATTTTTAATCTGCGAAGGTAAGAGGATAAAAGAACAAAAGTTAGGCCGATTGCAAATATAAGAAAAAGGACTATAACAGCAAACCACGGCTCAACCGTCAGCAAATATGCCGAGGCGCCAAAAACGGCAGTAACCAGTATAAATATGACGCCGAGCAGGTAAAACTCCAACCTAAAATAATGTTTTTCTGAACCCATCAAACTTTAAAATCCTCCATTAGCTGTTGAAGGTTGTCTGCTTGCAAACGAAGACTTTCAGCTGCTTGTGAGACATCTTCCAGACCTTTTGTTTGTTCATCCAGGGCCACGGATACGTCTCGTGTGCGTTCGCTGGTTCGAGACGAAATATGT
>PWHN01000046.1 GCA_003554945.1 bacterium | reverse complement strand
CTGGACCATTTAGCAATGGAGGCTTTTTCCTTCCACGATATCTATGGGGCTCTAACCTCCTGTGATCATAAAAATAGGCAAAGCAAACACACGTCCCGATAGGGACCGAGAATGAGAAAAATACTTGCAGGTGGCCCCTCCCACTCTCGTTTGAGTGCATGGAACAATAAGATATGGCCGCTCTTGCTTGCAAAACGCAAAACTTTAGAAAGTTGAACATTTGATAAAAATTTACTTTACGTTGGTTATATTTATAATTCCACGCGAATCACGATAGAAAAATATTTTATTCTCTTCCCGCCTGAGCTCCTCGAAAGAGCTGCGGGTCGCCTCTACAAAATGTTCTGTCTCTGAGTAGGGGGGAATGCCGTCGTGTTGATCCACGGCACCGGGTCCGGCATTGTAAGCCGCCAGCGCCAGGTCTAAATCACCGTCGTAACGAGCCAGCATCTGACTCAAATACTGGCTGCCACCTCGTATGTTCTCTTCCGGATTCCAGACGTCTTCTACTTCCAGCAATTCTGCCGTTTGCGGCATCAACTGCATTAGCCCCTGGGCTCCCGCTTCGCTCAAGGCCGTGCTGTCACCGGCGGATTCCATCATGATAACAGAATAAATCAATACTTCAGGAAGATCAAAACGATCGGCGTTTTCCGCAATTATATCCTGCAGCTCTTCCAACCCGGGCAACTCCTGCTCCTCAGGTTTTTGAGCCTGCCTTAAAAACGCCTCATCATCACGTTCCGGCTCTTCAGTCAGCTTTATTATGCCATTTTCACGGCGTATGTATATGTCTTCAGCCGCTAATGGCAGAATCAGTAGCAGAGAAAGAACCGTGACTGTAGAAATAATTTTTAATAATTTTGAAAGTTTCACTAAAGAAACCTCTGCTCCACTATTTCTGGATTCAGATATAGCAATTCTATTTCCCACGCTATTATCGCCACGGAAAATAAAAACAGATATAAAACCCCTACTCCCTGGGTAAACAGAATCAACCAGCCCGTTATCCCAATCAGTCTCAACAGGTGTCGTTTTATTCCCCAGCGTGGAAATAGCCAGCCAAATACGGGCAGGAAAATCAAAACTGCAGCTCGCACAAATTGTTCAACTTCTACACCGCCGGCCCAGGGATACATAAGAAATAAAAAGAAAAGAGCCACAAATGACCAATAAGTCAAATCTTCAAAATTAGGACGGCGGCGGCGCCAGCCGGCTGGCAAATTAATGAAAATTATTCCACCTAAAATAAGTCCGTATATAATCTGTTCAACTCCGGCAAACGGATCTAATAGAAAAGAGGCGTAAAGCAGACTGAAAGTCAATATGCCGGCAAGAAAATACCATATAAGTGAACGGCTCTTACGTAACCAGCCCAGCTTCAAAATAGCTACTGAAAGCAGTCCGGTTATCACCCTGTGGAGCTGATAGAACGGAGCCATAAAAGACAGTAATACTGCACATAATACCCATGAGACAACTTTACCCTGGTTGTAAAACCCCAAAAAAGATACGGTCAATCCCAGCAGCAGGTAGGCAAACGAATAGAAATTACTGCTGAAGCCCTTAAAAAATCCCCTCGATTTACGCTGCGCCAAATCGTATTCGGTCAGGTATATTTCACCCCCGACCAGCCGATCATACGGTCCCACCTCTATTACTTCATCACCATAATTTAAAAATCTCGTGATCTGATCTAAAAATCGATCCGGGTAAGGTGTTTCCGCTTCGGGCAAAATCAGGGCAAACTGTTCCTCTGGAACCGGGCCGTCCAAAAATATATCCAGCTCGTAGTTGTTGCTTAGATAGAGGTATTTCTCAGCCACCGGCTGCTCGGGATACTTAATACTGGCCACCGGCTTGCTGACAATAGTTTCAGGCGAAAGATCGCTCTTTAACACATAAACATTGGGCAGAGCGCTTCCGTCCAGATAGCCTCGGTTGGGGTGTTCATATACCTCGAGTTCCGGTATTGAATGATCAAGCAGTTGAAAGTAAAAAGTCTCAGTCGTAATTACATAAGTTTTTTCATGATCGATTTCAAGATTTCTAACCTGACCAACCATGAGTGGATTTTTGGGTAGATGAGCAAAAAATAGCCGCTTTATCTCTTCGCCTCTGTAGAGTGCTACCTTGCCACTTTTCTCCAGCTCACCAACGGTCTCCAGCCGCATTATCTCCGGCTGCTCAAAATTGTATATGTTGAGCTGACGGCCAAAAGTCTCCAGACCAACGCGGTGTACGGTAAATACCGCCGCAAAAAAGACAAGCACTGCAAGAATTACGTAACGAAATGACCTTGTTAATTTGATGACTGATTCACTTCCGAACTGAGATATGCTTCAATAAACTCGTTTATTTCACCGTCCAGCACTGTCTCAAAACTACTTACTTCACAGTTGGTCCGGTGATCTTTAACCTGCTGATAAGGATGATTTACATAGGAGCGAATCTGGCTGCCCCATTCAATAGACTGCTTTTCTCCCCTGAGTTCATTAATATCTTCCTTCTGCTCTTCTATTTTAAGCTCTAACAGCCGAGATTTCAAAATTTTCATTGCTGTTTCTCGATTTTTATGCTGACTTCTTTCGTTTTCACACTTAGCTACCAGACCGGTAGGTTCATGTATAATTCGGACGGCGCTATCGGTCATGTTTGCGTGCTGACCGCCTGGACCACTGGAACGAAAAGTATCTATTTTTAGGTCGGTCTCGTCAAGATCCACCTCGTCGACCACATCTAAATCCGGCATAACCTCAACCGCGGCAAAAGATGTGTGACGGCGACTGCTGGAATCAAAAGGTGATATTCTAACCAGCCTGTGAACTCCCGCCTCTCCCTTCAATCGACCGTAAGCGTAATCATCTTTAATCTGCATCGTTGCATTTTTTATCCCCGCCTCTTCTCCCGCAGTGACGTTGAGAACGCTATATTCAATCCCCTCATTTTCGCACCAGCGGCGATACATCCTGTAGAGCATTTCAGCCCAGTCATGCGCCTCAGTCCCTCCGGCTCCTGGATTAATGCTCAGCATCGCCTCACGGTCATCATATTCGCCGTCCAGAAAATAACGCCAGCGAAGACTTTGAACCTTCTTCTTTGCCTCTTTTAATCCCCGTTCGATCTCATCGCTGAAGCTGGCTTCCTCCGACTCGGCTTCCAACTCAACCATGGCTTCTAAATCGTCTATAGCCTCGTGCAAAGATTCATACTGGTTAATCGTATCTTCAACTCTACTCGCCTCACGCGAAATACGTCGGGCTCGGCCCTGGTCATCCCAGAAATCCGGTTGGCTCATCTGGCTCTGCAATTCATGCACTTTTTCGCGCAATTCCTTCAGGTCAAGATATTCACCCAGCTCGCCCAACTCTTCCCGGAGTTCTGAAAGATATGAAGAATAATTATTAGTGCTCAACTTCTCTACCTCCGATAAATATAAATCAAACCCTCACAGCTTCCCACCCTGACTTTCACCCCCGGACGCAAGAAAACGAGCAGAAGGTTTTGAAACATAAATGTTGTATTTATTTTACCCAATTCAAACAATAAAATCCAGCTCTCATTGATTTTCAGCAGAACCTCCCCACGAGCTCGTCATTCCGGCCCCCGAGCCCCCCCTGAAAGAGAGGAAATAAAATGTTATCATTTGCAAGAACTATTTGCCGACTTTCCACCACCATATATCTACCTGGATGTGAATAATATGAATGAGAATATTATTAAAAATCCACCAACCGATGCATTTGCCGAGCTAATTGAAGTTGTTGCTCACCTGCGTTCAGAAAACGGCTGCGAGTGGGACCGTCAGCAGACTTTAAAGTCTATGCGGCCACATTTGCTAGAAGAAGCCCAAGAAGTCGTCGAGGCGATTGACAATGAAGACCACGAGCACCTCTGTGAAGAACTGGGCGATCTTCTCTTACACGTACTCTTTCTGACACAAATTGCGTATGAACAGGATGAGTTTAATTTGAAGCGGGTAATTAAAGGAATTACTTCTAAACTAAAACGCCGGCATCCACACGTCTTTGGCGACCTGGAGGTCGAGAATACGGAAGAAATTCTCGCTAACTGGGAGCGTATTAAGCAAGCGGAGAAAAACGACGGGAAGAGTTAACGGCGCTCCTCTTCATCAACCCCGTTAGAAAATCTGACCTGCGCCGGCGTTCGCAGCCGCGAAAAGACAGTATCGCCCCTATCAATTTCTATCTCTACGTCAACCTCGTGCAGCTTGCTTTCAGCCAGTTCTTCTAGATTTCTTTCGAGGGCCAGGGCCTCTTCATCGCCGACCAGACAGACCGCTCGGTCGCCTTCAAATTCCTCTGCCACCTGGTCGATAACCGCTTCGTTCCCCGAAGAATCGGGGTCGTAGGGTATGACACCGATAAGCTTGAAGAGCCAGCGGCTGGCAGCGTTTTCATATAAGTTACGCGGTAAGAGAACATATGCCGGTCGGGGAATAACGTAGTTGATAAGCAGTGGCGTGCTTAATTTTTTGGTTCCACAGCGAAAAAGAGTCGCTCCGCTAATCGGTATCTGCTTCCGTCCCTCAACATCAACATTGAAAAACAAATGTGCTATCGTCCAGAGAGCAAACCGCACGAGCAGCCAGGGCAAAAAGAAAAATAGTGCCACTGTTGCAGCCAGTGTAACAATTCCCACCAGAAACAACAGTGTCCGTGACCCGTACCCCCCGAGCTCAATTAATAAGACATAAACTGCTGAGGCCACCACCACTCCCGTAAATGAAAAAACGTTTGTTGAGGCCAGCAGGTCGCCTTTCTTTTCTTTTGGCGGTCTCTCCTGCAGAGCGGCCTGAAAGGGTATTAAAAAAAGAGCCGAAAAAATTCCGCCCAGAAATAACCACCCGTAGGCGGCCATAACCGATTCGCTGACCAGTGAAAGAAAAAACATCGTTACCGTCAATCCCACCGCTCCCAGCGGAATCAACCCCAGCTCAATCTTCTTTCCCGACCACAGTCCGGCCAGGAGACTACCCAACCCAATTCCCATCGCCAGCGCCACCAGCAGTCCGCTGGTCAACAGCTCGCCAAGACCCAGAACTTCCAGCCCGTAAACATTGATCGCCAGCGTCAGTATGGCCCCCGCTCCCCAGCCGTAGGCATACCCGAGCATCAAGTAAAATAGAAAAGGGTCTTTACGAATCCAGGTAATGCTCTCGACCATCCGTGCAAAGGGATTGTAGTTGATTTCAAGCTCGGGATCGGCGGCCGGAAGAGGTTCAATAATAAGTGAACTCAACCAGCCCAGCAGAGAGACAATCACAAAGAAGAGGGCGAGCCAGTACATCGGGGCCAGCTCCAGCAATCCACCGGCAATCACTCCCCCAAAAAGTATCGCCAGGTAAGTTGAACTCTGCAGGATCCCGTTGCCCTCTGACATTTCTTCATAGGCAAGAATTTCAGGCAGAATTCCATACTTCGACGGACTGAAAAAGGCACTCTGACCAAACATCAGAAATATTCCCATGAGCAGCCCAAAGAGATTCTCATGCCAGGCCGCCCAGGCGGCAAAACTCATCACCACTACTTCTACAAATTTCATCCAGACTATCACGTCTCGCTTACTATAACGATCCGTAATCTGACCGGCAAGGGGCGAGAAGAAGATGAAGGGAATCGCAGTAAAAGCTACCGCCGCTGCCTGCTGCTCAGCTCCCGCCAGTTGAATCGCCAGCAGCAAATAGGCCTGGCGCAAAACGTTATCATTTAAAGCACCAAGCGTCTGGCAGGTTATCATGCCGGTAAAACTACGTTTCCAAAAGAGCTTGAACATTTACTATCCCTTTCTTTTAATCTTTAATTCTTTTGTTTACTAAAGTTTTACGATTTCCCGTTTCTCTTTTACAAGGTAGGGACCAATTCCTACTTGACCAAAAATAAACGTATGGTGAAAGATAGGTCATGTCTTATTTTCGGATAATGAAGATGTCTCTTTGACAACATACAGGGAGCTACCTGCAGGTGTTTTTCGGAATTATAGCCGGTTGCTGGCCACGAGGGCCTGGTGTGCAACCGGCTATACCTCGGAGGTTGCCTGGAGGGCAACCGAGAATGAGAAAAACATTTGCAGGCGGCTCCAGAATAGCGTAAACTCATTCTTCATCACACTCTCGATTAAATGCTCGAGAGAATGAGAAAATAAGATATGGCCTATTTTGTTTACAAACCGCAAAACTTTATTT
>PWHN01000021.1 GCA_003554945.1 bacterium | reverse complement strand
TTTATGGCAATAATTCTATTAGTTTGACAGCTGGGTTAGCCCAGCCCTCAGCGCCCTGAGGGCTGTCCTCTGGACGAATTATGCTCAAAGATCGCAACTCTTTGTGCATAATTCGGGCTAAGATAGTAAAAAGTATGCCAAACGAGCCACGAGATGGTATAAAATCATTTGCCGGGAATAAGGGATAACTATGCTACAATTAATTTTTACCCACTCAGGGGGGATAAATTGAAAATGAATTGAGGCGTGGGAACGGAATCCATCTCGATTTTACTTTCAAGCAGGGCCAATTATTAAAACAAAATTAACTTAAATCTTTGCGGTGAGTTAGATGAGCAAAGAAAATTTTCAACGCATGGTAAGTCAGATAAGTGATCTTCCCTCACTCCCACCGGTAATCCCGCGTCTGCTTGCTGCACTCGATTCACCAGATGCCTCAGCCAGAGAAATAGAGAAAATTTTAGTCAATGATCCTTCGCTGACAGCAAAAGTGTTAAAACTGATCAACAGCGCTTACTACGGCCTGAACCGGCGTATAGAGAACGTCCGCGACGCCGTTGTTTACCTCGGTTTTAATACGGTGCGCAACCTGGCCGTCGGCGCGTCCGTCCTGACAATTACCCGGGACAAGGTAAGTGGGGATTTGAAAGAGACGGACATTGATTTGGTAGGACTGTGGGAAAAATCAATTGCAACGGGTATTGCTACAGAAACTACGGGACGAAGAATCCGCTTCCCACAGGCTGAAGACGCCATGATCGGCGGCCTGCTGCATATGCTCGGTACTCTAATACTGGCCCTTTACTTCCGTTCCGAGTTGAAGGAGGCAGTGGAGTATGCTCACGATAAAGGCTGCAGTCTGTTAGCGGCGGAAGAGGAGATTTTAGGATTTCGTGACCCGGAGATGGGACGCTGGCTGGCTGAAAGCTGGGATTTACCGGAAGCAGCAATAGCCGGACTGGGCTATTATCACGAACCATTTTCGGCTCCGCCGGAGGTACAAATGTTTCCGCTACTTGTCTACGCCGGCGAAAAAATTGTAAGAGCCAAGGGGATCGGCTGGACGGGCGACAAAATTGGTGTGCTGGTTGACGACAGGGTTTTTAAGGCGCTGGAAATCGACAAGGACGACTTCGACGTAATTGTCAAAGAATTTCAACGAGACTTAGATGACGCCCAAGAATTTATGAAGCTTGCCCAGGAGTTATAGTGTTGATGATTTATGGGACACGGATAAACACAGATGGGCACAGATAAATAATTGTGTAACGTCTCGAATTTATTCCGGTGAACCTTTCGAATTAAGCCCGTGAATCCAAACTCCTTAATTGACTGGATATAATTCGGATGACAGTCAAAACCGTATAATCATAAGCAGTTTTGATTTGATGAATTACACGGAATTATCGTGACACGTTACAGATTATGCGCTGAGCCTTTTTCAGTCAGATATCTCTTTACGCTGCCAGAGTAATTGCGGCTTTTCGTTTCCAATAGCGCATTGGATTTCACCGGTTTCCACGTCGAAAGTAACACTACGCCGGCGGCGGCCGGCAAGCGACTCGGCAACAATCGGCAAGCACATCTGATCGAGAATCTCTTTTACTGAACGAATGTTCTGCTTCCCTATGTCCTTGCCTTCCTCAGCAAGAACGTTTGCGCCGCCGGCTAAGACCACCCGCAGATCCTTACTGCGACTGCCGTTTCCCCAGAGCAATTTTATCAATCGTTCGAGAGCCGGACGGGCGTAGCGACCAATTCGCTCCCGCCTGTGTGCGGGAGGTTTTCCGGGGAGCATTATGTGGGCCATGCTGCCCCGGGGGGCTTTCAGGTCAGCCACAGCGGCAACCACGCAGGACCCGATTCCGACGGCCCGCAGAATAGTCTTTTCGTCACCAAACTTAATCACACCGGTATGCACTTCTTCTTGTAATTTCAAGTCTGCAGATATTTGCGGGCGGTTATGGCCAGGGGATGGTTCATGGCATTAAGTTTTGGATGATAAATAGCCTCAAGACCGGCCAGTTCTTCAACTGGAGCGCGCTCCTGGAGAAAATGTCCCAGCGGTGAGAGCAGGAACCCGGCCAGGTTGGCGCCGGCCGCTATTTCACCCGCCAGAACCAAGTTATTTGAAGTATCGACGGCAACTCGTGCCCTGACCCGGCGGCGCTCGCCGAGGAAAGTAAGACCCGTGGTAACCTCAACCCAGCTAGCCGTTTTCGGTAAATTGTCGGGTAAGGTTCCCATGCGAGCAAAACCGGTTCCGGAGAGAGAGAATCCAAGCCGGCGCACACCGCGGCTGCGATCAACGCCGCGACCGGCAAGATCCATCCCGACCGTCCAGCCGTCGAGAGAAGCTGCGCTGGCAACCGGCCACATCTCACGCTGACCGTCGAACTGCTGGCGCAGGATGACGTCACCGGCCGCATAAACCCCGGGAACACCGGTGCGCATGCGGTTATCAACCGGCAGACAGCCCCGTTCGTCCTTATTTAAGCTGGGGTCATACAGATAACCGGTAACCGGTTTGACGCCAAGGGCGGCAATTACGGTGCCGGCAGTATGATTGCGATCGGGGGTCTGAATTTGATACCGGTTGTTTACTTTTTTTACATCCTCAACCATCTGATTTTTAAAAACCTGAACGCCCTTCCCCACCAGCTCCTCCTCTACTTCTTCAGAGAGCGCCTGACTAAACGGCAGGATAAGACGACGCCCCTCTACAAGCCCTACCTGGTAACCGCGGTCGGCAAGAGTCTCGGCAGTTTCAACACCAATTGTACCGCCGCCGATAATAAAGACAGGGTCAGTTTTAATAAGGTCACGGTTGAGGTTTTCAATATCCTCAACCTTACTGATTACGTGCAGTTCATTAGCGGCACTGAAACTGGCGGGGACTATTGGTTCAGCGCCGGAGGCGACGAGGAGTTTGTCAAAAGAGATTGTTTTCTCCTCGCCTGTTTTTTTCTTATAGTGAACCTGGCGGTGGGCCGTGTTGAGCTTATAAACTTCACTTTCCATGTGAAAATCTATGTTGTATTTACTGCCAAATTCATCGGGATCCTGGTGGATATAATCCTGGCGCTGTATCTCACCGCTGCCGGCAGCATAGGGGAAACTGCAGTGAGCAAAACCAAGATAAGAGTTCTTCTCTATAACGGTGATTTTGCGCTCGTCACCACAGCGGCGGACGGCTAACGCTGCCGATAGACCAGCATCGTTACCACCGACGATTACGAGATGATTTCTGTCTTTCATTGGTAATAACCTCCTTTAAGAGCATGTTTCGGGGTGCTAGTTGCGTGTTGCAGGTTAACACCTCAGAGCGAAAACTGAAAACCATCAACCGTTAAAAATGGATTGCGGACCACGATCCGCAATCCATTATTCGTTATTCCCGGTTACCGTTCAACATCTCAACCGGGACGACTAAAAGCCCAAGATGGATTCCGGTCGTCATTGCCCGGCTTGCCCGGGCAATCCAGTGGCTTTGACGTTGACCTTGATGTTGAACTACCGAAGTTACCGATCACCGACTACCGATTACCGAACACTGAACTTCCGCTGGATTCCCGTTTACACGGGAATGACGTTCAAGACCTCCCGGTCGCCGTTACCGGGAACTCATTCGTTCCGGGAATGGCAGTGAAGACACTAAATAATTACGTTTCCAGTTTTCAATTTACAGCTAAACCCGCAACCCATAAATTTCGCCAAAGATTTCACCGGACTGGCGATTTTGAAGTTAACTTTAAACTGACAACTGGAAACTTTACACGCACATAAGGTCTCAACTGCAGGGACGTTTTTTTGTCTCCTTTAGCGTCGTTTCAAAACCGCCTTCATAGAGACCCAGCTCCTCGCGGATTTTGTCGACCTGTTCCGGAAGCTCGGGGTTCAGACGGTAATTTGTCCAGCCGGCCTCGCGACGGCGCAGCAGAAAACCGGCCTCAACCATCTGACGGAGGTGGTAGGAGACGGAGGGCTGGGACATCTCCAGCTCCTCCTGGAGTTCACAGACGCAGAGCTCCCCGTCACGCAGGAGCTGAATTATTTGCAGTCGGGTCTCGTCGGTTAAGACCTTGAAGAAATCATTTATTTCCTCTTTTTCCACGTTAATCACCGTCATACCATGTTGCGGGTTAACACCTTAGATCGTAAAACCTTAAAGTTCGTTTTTAGTTTGAAGTTTCCAGTTTTTAGTTTACACCTGAACCCGCAACCCATAATTTTCGACAAAGATTTCAAAGGGCTAGCGATTTTGAATTTAACTTGAAACGTACTTGTTTAGCGTGATCCTAACTAAATATCCCGGGGTCCGTTGTTTCGGGCGAACGACCCGGAAACCAGTTTGAATTTGACGTCATTCCGGCCTCCGAGCCGGAATCCATCTTGATTTTTAAGCGGTTATCGTTCAAAACCGTAAAAATGGATTGCGGATCGTGGTCCGCAATGACGATCATTCGATCAAGCTCACAATTACAGTGGGGACGCTAAACACTTACATTGAAACTTTAAACTGGAAACTGGCAACATTAGTTATTTTTTTGGTTTTAGGGCGATCCAGGCCAGTGGGGGCAGAGTTAGCCGGAGTGAGCATTGTTCACCGTGCCAGTTCTGTTCTTCCGGATACAACTCGCCCTCGTTTATTAAACCACTACCCCAGTAATCAGAAGCGTCCGAGTTAAAAACTTCTACATAGGAAGTATTCGTGGGAACACCAACCCGATAATCAGCGCGAACAACGGGGATAAAGTTGAAAACAAATAGTAGATGTTCATTTGAACCGGGCAGTTGGCGGAGAAAACTTACAACGCTATTTTCAGAGTCCGTAAAATCAATCCAGCGGAAACTATCGCCTTCGGGGTCAAATCGCCAGAGCATTTCGTTATCAAGGTAGAAAGAATTTAGCTCAGCGACATAGTCCTGAAGTTTTGAGTGTGACTCGTGCCCTAGGAGATGCCAGTCGAGGCTCTGGTTGTGGCGCCACTCCTGACGCTGAGCAATTTCACCGCCCATGAACAGCAGTTGTTTGCCGGGGTGAGCTGTTTGGAAACCGTAAAGCAGGCGCAGGTTGGCAAACTGCTGCCAGCCATCACCGGGCATCTTATTCAGCAGACTATTTTTCATGTGGACTACTTCGTCGTGGGAAAGCACGAGCATAAAGTTCTCATGAAAGGCATAATAGAGCATAAAAGTAATGTTATTGTGGTGGTATTTCCTGTGGACCGGGTCCTTACTCAAATAGTCGAGACTGTCGTGCATCCAGCCCATGTTCCACTTAAAGTCAAAACCAAGACCACCGGCGTAAACGGGCCGAGTCACCCCGCCCCAATCAGTAGATTCTTCGGCGATAGTGAGAGCGCCGGGGAATCTGTCGTGGACTACTTCGTTGAACTGCTGCAGAAAAGATATCGCCTCAAGATTTTCCCGGCCGCCGTATTTATTGGGCACCCACTCCCCCTCCTCGCGACTGTAGTCGAGGTAGAGCATGGAGGCGACGGCATCGACGCGCAGACCGTCAACATGGTAGCGGTCGAGCCAGTAAAGAGCATTGCCAACAAGAAAATTACGGACTTCATTGCGTGAGTAGTTGAAAATACAGGTACCCCAGTCCGGATGATGTCCTTTCCGGGGGTCGGGGTATTCATAGAGACATGTACCGTCAAAGCGGGCCAAGCCGTGGTCGTCCTTCGGAAAATGGCCGGGAACCCAGTCGAGCAGAACACCAAACCCGTGTTGATGCAGATAATCGACAAAATACATGAAGTCTTCGGGGTCCCCGAGGCGGCTCGTGGGAGCGTAGAACCCAGTCACCTGGTAGCCCCAGGACTCGTCCAGCGGGTGTTCTAAAATAGGCATCAGTTCGACATGAGTGTAATTCATGTCCTCCAGGTAATCAACCAGCTGATAGGCAAGCTCCCGGTAGCCGAGCATTTCACCGTCGGCGCTACGTCGCCAGGACTGCAGGTGGACTTCGTAGGCGTTGATCGGACTACGTTGATGGTCTGTCTGACTTCTTTTTTTCATCCATTCGCCGTCGGACCAGTTGTAGTCAGCAAGCTCGTGAACAACGGAGCCCGTTTTAGGTCGAAGCTCCGAGCGAACGGCAAAGGGGTCGGACTTTTCCAGCAGATCGCCGGATTTTGTTCTGATTTCGTATTTATAATTGTCACCTTCAACCAGCTCGGGTAGAAAGATCTCCCAGATACCGGAGTCACCACGACAACGCATCATGCTGCGGCGACCGTCCCAGGCGTTGAAATCGCCAACCACGCTTACCCGCTCGGCGTTTGGCGCCCAGACGGCAAAACAGTAGCCTTCGACGCCGTCAATTTCCTGGGGCTGACAGCCGAGAGTTTTGTAAACCTCGTAATTTTTCCCCTCGCCAAGAAGATGCAGCTCAAAATCAGTCAAGACCGGTTCAAACTGGTAGGGGTCGTAAAATTCACGTTCATCGCCATTGTGGTTTTCAATCCAGAGACGATAACGAAAAAGCTCGGAGGAGTTTTCAATAATGGTCTCAAAAAAACCGTCCGGGTGAACGCGCTCCAGGTTTAGCGGCTGCAGACTGTCATCGTCGGGTATAGCCACGGCCCGCCGGGCATCGGGCAGAAAAGCATCAAGCCGCAGACTATTTTTCCTGTGGGGATGTAAGCCAAGAATAGAAAACGGATCGTGGGTATTCGCATTCAAAACAGCATTCAACTGCGCCTCATCAAGAACCATAATATTTTACCTCGGAGGTTGAAAGTTTGAAAATCTTTATGTTTTTATCCATTTTTCATAAGCGTGTACTACGGAACTGGGAGTTTGATTGAAAAATTTACCAATCTCAGTTGGTCCATAGCCTTCTTCATACATTCGTCCCATTGCTTCCCTTCGAGCTGCTACTATTTCAGTTTTTTGAGAATTACTCTTCAACATATCTATCTCAATTTCAAATTGGTCACTGACCTGCTGAGCAATTTCACCCAGGGAAGACTTTCCACGTTTTTCTCTAAATTTTCTGCCCTCCCGCCCTGACTTTCGACGTTCAATCTCATCCCACTGTTCAGAAGTACCCCAATAATTCTTATCGCCTGATAGTGTAAAATCAGATTTTAACAAATTCATAAAACGCGGACCACGGTTTTGATCCGTAAAGCCTGGCGGATACTCGGCGGTTCTAATTTCAGTTATTCTACCATTACAAAACCAGTGCCACGAACTCCAATCGTATTGTAATGGTTTTTGAACCAAATTTGCCTCCACAGGATTATTATGTATATAAATAACAAGCTGCTGTAAATAATCATCTTTTAAGACTATTTTCATACCAGGCCGGCCCTGGAAAACATGTCCGACAGTATCACGTTTTTTATTGAAATACCTCGCATATTTCATATGAACAGTTTGAAAAATATCTCCCAGCGGAACCTCACCCATACGAACCAATAAATGCAGGTGATTAACCATCAAACAATAAGAACCAAGGCGAGCATCATTTCTGTAAAATTCATGGTCAAGAAATGATAGGTACGCAATCCGATCCACGGGTGAGAAAAATAGCGGTTCCTTTCGTTGACCGCGAGTAAAGACATGATACCAATAACCGGGTTTAAACAACCTAACTGGATAAGCCATAGTAACAAGATTTTATACTAAACTTTCAAACTTTCAACCTCCGAGGTAATGTTAGCCTATGCGGGCGAATTGGAGTTGGTCGGCGTAAGTGGAGTGTAATTTTTGGTTGAGGAGGGCCAGACGGGGGGCGTCGAGGCCATTCGTTGAGGCGACCAGTTTTTCGGCGGCGGAGCGGGCGGCGCTCATTATCTCGCGGTCTTCCCAGACATTACCTATTTCAAACTCTCCCCAGCCGGACTGTTCAGTCCCGGTAGGCGAGCCAATACCGCGGAACTGAAGGTCGCGGCGGGCAACCTGGAAACCATCGTCAGTGCGTTCCAGCACCTGGAGACGCTCCCGGGAACCGGGGGCCACAGCCTGGTTCAGGAAGAGATAGCAGTAGGCCTGCTGACCGGCACGCCCAATTCTTCCGCGAAGCTGATGAAGTTGAGCGAGTCCAAAACGTTCGGCTTCAAAAACAACGAGACAACTGGCTTCGGGAACGTCGACCCCAACTTCAACAACAGTAGTGGAAAATAGCACCTGTATTTCTCCGCGACGAAAACGGTCCATTACAGATTTTTTTTCCTCTGAATCCAGGCGGCCGTGTAAAAGTCCGAGCCCAAGACCGGCAAAAAGTTCAGATGATTGAGCCCTCTGGAAGGCATCTTCGGCAGCGGTAAGTTCAGTCGACTCATTTTTTTCAATCGCCGGAAAAATAAAAAAGCTGCGGCAATCTTCACGGGCTAACTGGCGGACATGCTCATAAACTTGCCGTCGATTTGGGGCAGTGCGATCCAGCACCCTGGTTTGAACCCGGCGGCGTTGGAGAGGAAACTCCTCGAGGGTACTAACCTCCAGGTCACCATAAGCCGTCATCGCGAGACTGCGGGGTATTGGGGTCGCCGACATAATCAGCATATCGACAGAGGGGCCCTTCTCACGCAGGCGGCGCCGCTGATCGACACCAAAACGGTGCTGTTCATCAACGACGATAAAGCCCAGACGAGAAAAATCGACTCCTTCCTGGATAAGGGCGTGAGTACCAATAACAAGATCAAGTTCGCCTGAGTTAAGCCGGTGACGGACCGTCTCTTTTTTGGGCGCGGAAAGGCTGCCGGTGAGCCGCTCATAGCTGCATTTGATACCGTTCAGCAGTTCAGAGGCTGTCCGGTAGTGCTGTTCAGCCAGCACCTCGGTGGGCGCCATGAGAGCAGCCTGATAGCCACTGTCGATTACCCGCAGGATAGCAGCAAGCGCAACCACCGTTTTCCCGGTGCCGACATCGCCCTGCAGTAGCCGGTGAACGGGAGCGCTGTCACAAAGATCGGACTCAATCTCCGCCAGAACCTGATGCTGATCGCCGGTCAACTCAAAGGGTAGACTGTCGACAAAGCGGTCACGCTGCTCGGCCGCGGTATATTCTCGGCCTTTAGATATGGTTTCTACGTTCCAGTTATGGAGGGCAAATATGAGTTGGAAATAGAAAAATTCTTCAAATATAAGACGCTTGCGGGCCTGTTCAAGGGCGACAACAGTTTCGGGTTCGTGAAGATTACGTATACTCCAGGGGCGAGGTGGAAGCTCGTTTTCCCGACGCAAATCAGCGGGCAACGAATCGGTTAACAACGGGCGGCCAAAGTCAAGGGCGCGCGCCAACCAACTGCGGAGGCGACGCTGAGAAAGACCCTCGGAGAGCGGATAAACGGGCATTATTGAGCGAGACTCATCAAGTTTTTCCGGCGAACCAATAATTTCAAACTCGGGGTTATTAAGCTGCGGACGGCCGCGGTAGAAATCCGCCCGCCCGAAACAGAAGAGTTTAGTTCCCCGTGTAAATTTGTCGGCGAGGTACGTCTGATTCCAGAAATTAACCCGGATACTGCCACTGTCGTCACCGAGACGAACTTCAAGCCGGGGATTGCGGCCGCGAACGACCTGAACGGATAAGACCTCGCCATAGAGGGTATAATATTTTACTTCATCGACATCGGCTATTTGATCGACGTAGCGGCGGTCGGTATAAGCGCGGGGATAATGGTGCAATAAGTCAGCAACCGTTTCTATTCCCAGGTTAGCAAGTTTTTCGGCGCGCTTCTTGCCGACACCGGAGATAATGGTAACCGGACGGGACAGATACCAGTCACTCAAGCGGGCAAGACGGGCAACAGCTTCCCATAAAAATTTTTCTTCGCCGAAGCTGACGTATTTTTTAAGGAGTTCTTCAAGAGCGGACCAGAGAGCCGAATCCGAACCATCATCGGGCGTTTTTAAAAGGGGCTCGATACTGGTCCCCCACTCTTCCCTGTCCGCCGATGAGACGAGCTGCTTACGGACTGCGGCAAAGAGTTCGGTTAATTGTTCTTTTCCTTTTAGCAAATTACTCGCGCCTCTTTCTTTATTTGATGTCGTATGAGAACAAGTTTTCAGTTTTCAGTTTCTAGTTTTTAGTTTTCAGTTATCAGTTTTCAGTTTTCAGTTTTCAGTTTATAGTTTTTAGTTTTCGGCTTCAACCAGTAACTCGTAAACCGAAACCCGTCCCCCCCCTTTGTCTCCCCCCCTTCAAGGGGGGAAAGATCGAAGAGGCGAGCTTGCGAGCAGGCGAAGATGCGCAAGACCGAAAATCAAGGTCAAGTTCAAGATGGATCCCGGCTCGTAGGCCGGGATGACGTCAAGTTCAAGAGCATGAACAAGATTATGAGCACTTGATGAATTTGAATTAGCTTTCAGCTTTTGGCTTTGAGCTTTAAGCTGTTGTTTTCCGGTTCAGGGGCCGGGATGACTTCAAGTTCATCCCCCCGGATTTGTCGTCATCTCAATCTTCCCTACGGGGGAAAGAAAGGGAAACCGGAAGTCGGGGGGAAAACTGTTTTACCAGGTTCCGGTAGCTGCATTTACCGCTAACAATATCTTTTAAATATTCCCGGACCGCAGCATTTTCAAACCCAAATTCATAAGCTAAACGGGGATGTTGATAAGCGAAGCGACCAATGCGGCGGGACCAGTTAAGCTCGGGCAACAGCCGAGTTTTTAGCTCCTTTTTATACTGTATGAGAGGCGAGCTACCAGCGGCAAAAGATTTTGCGCACAGCTCGGCACTTTTTAGAGCGTAAAAAATACCTTCCCCTATCAAGCCGTCAACGAGACCGGCGGCGTCACCCACCAGTGCTACAGGCGAATCGACAATCTGTCGGCCGGGTGAATAAAAAGGCAGCGGATGGCCAACGCTGTCTTGAAGGCGATAATCAATATTTTCGAAAGTGGCTTCCAGATATTGATAAAGCCCGGGTTTCAAACCTTCTGTTTCGTATCCCCCCAACCCCACATTCAGGTGGTCTTGTTTCGGAAAAATCCAGGCGTAGCCCTGGTAATCAGGCTGGACGTCAAAAATTACTCGATCAGCGTAGTCTGCAAAAATTTCGTCAGGGACTTTTAGATAAGCGGTCATCCCGGCATGGGGTGGGATTTCGGGATTAAGGCGGCGAGTTACAGGTCCGGCGGCGCCGCCGGCGCCGATGAGATAACGAGATTTTTCCGACGTCGTACCGGAGATATTTAGCTGAATTTCTTTATCATTAATTTTGTAAGACTGAAGTGGAGAGCCAGTCCGAAGTTCAGCACCCTGGTCTACAGCCCAGGAAGCAAGACCGGTATCAAACTGACGGCGGGTAACAAGCTGTAGAGGGTGGTCGGAAAGATTTATTTCAATCGGAGAGTTAAAATCAAAAAAGAGGTGGGCTTGTTCGACGGAGTTAACTACAGTTGAGCGCCAGGGAAGATTGTATGAGTCGAGTAGTTTGGTTGCGTGGGGAGGCAGTCCTCCTCCACAGGATTTGTTTCGCGGGAAGGTTTCCTTTTCAAGAAGAAGGACTGAAAAGTTTTCGCGGGCCAGCAAACCGGCGAGAAAAGAGCCGGCCGGGCCGGCCCCGGCAACAGCAATATCCCACACTGAACAGATCACCTCATTTCCGGGTTAAAAAATTATATGCGCTCCCCCATGGTTATGGTTACAGATGTGTCAAAAATAAAGGAGGTATCTTATTATCTCATTCTCCCCAGCCGGTTTTTATGATGAACCGGCTGGGTCCGGTGCATAATAGTGGCAGTGATAGTGACGGCAATTTAAAAATCCGATAATAAGCACCTCCTTCATTTGCAAACGGATTGGTGGGGGAAGACAAATTATAACTAACGTGCAGGAAAAAACAATTTTAATTTATTGCAGGTCAAAAACGCACGCTCCCCCCACTGCGTGCTTGACCCACAATTCATGTTCACTGGTATATGGGACACGGATAAACACGGATGATCACAGATAAACAGATAACTGTTTTAAACAATCTTGTTTTGGTTTTAGGTGAGGTAGTTATGGATTGAGCGGGCGGCGCGGCGGCCGGCGCCCATGGCGGCAATAACGGTGGCGGAGCCGGTGACCACGTCGCCGCCGGCGAAAACCTCGGGCCGCGAGGTGGCGCCGCTCGACTCGTCGGCGGCAATCGTATTATCGGAATTAGTCTCGAGGTCTTCCGTCGTCTCACCAATAATGCGGTTAGGACGGGATCCGACAGCAACAATAACATTATCGACGTCGTAAAAATGATTGCTATCCTCTACAGGAAGCGGCCGCGGACGGCCGGAATCATCGGGCTGGCCAAGCTTCATCTGCAGACATTCAATCTGACCCAGGTGATCCTGGTCATCAGGATGGAAACGAATAGGATTGGTTAAAAAATGAAATTCAACCCCTTCCTCTTCGGCGTGTTCAACCTCCATTTTTCGAGCAGGCATCTGTTCACGGTCACGCCGGTAAAGCAACAACACTTCAGAGGCCCCGACACGTAAAGCAGAGCGGGCAGAGTCAAGGGCAACGTTGCCGCCACCAATTACGGCTACCCGATCGCCAAGTTTCAAAGGGGTAGCGTAGTCGGACCGGTGAGCACGCATCAGATTAACACGGGTAAGAAATTCGTTGGCAGCATAAACGCCGGGAAGGTTTTCGCCGGGCAGTCCTAAAAACCAGGGGGTCCCGGCTCCTGCCGCAACAAATACGGAAGCAAATTTTTGTTCGTTTAGAAGCTGGTCAATAGTAACTGTTCGTCCAACAAGAACATTTGTCTCTATTTTGGCTCCCATATCCTCAAGATGACGAATTTCTTCACGGACAATTTCCTTAGGCAGACGAAACTCAGGTATTCCATAGACCAGCACACCACCGGGTTCATGGAAAGCCTCAAATATAGTTACAGGGTGACCAAGGCGAAGCAAGTCAGCGGCACAGGTCAAACCGGCAGGACCGGCGCCGACGACGGCGACCGGGGGGTTAGTGAGATTACCAGAAGGCTTTTCCTGTTTGCGGGCACGATCACCGGCATAACGTTCAAGCGCACCAATATTTATGGGTTCATCACTGGCAGCGAGAATACAGCGAGCTTCACACTGGTCCTCCTGGGGACAGACGCGACCACAGATAGCGGGGAGAACGTTTGTTATTTTTATTACTTCGGCGGCCGCCTGCGGCTCATCAGAAGTAATTTTTTTAATAAAACCGGGGATGTCAACGCGAACAGGGCAACCTTCTACGCACTGCGGTTTGGGGCACTGAAGACAGCGTTCAGCTTCGCGGCGGGCCTGTTCTGATGTATACCCGCGGGCTACTTCTTGAAAGTCTTCCACCCGTTCTTCCGGCCGGCGCCGGGGGATGCGTTGACGTTCTGGTTTTTCCTGATTCAAAATTATCAAGCTTCCGTTCGATTAATTTGCAATAGCTGTTTCGTGCGAATCTAAAAATTCAACGTCGCTGGATTCCCGCTTCCGCGGGAATGACAGAAAAAAAGTACATCTTGTGGTTAGAGGTTCTGGAGGTAACACTCTTCATGGTCCTTGAAATATTGCTGGCGGGCTGCCAGCTCTTCAAAATCAACATCGTGCCCGTCAAACTCCGGGCCGTCCATACAGGCAAACTTTACCTGGCCGTCAACAGTCACCCGGCAGCCTCCACACATACCGGTTCCATCAACCATAATCGGGTTAAGGCTTACAATCGTTTCAATATCAGCAGGTCGAGTTACATCAGAGACTGATTTCATCATCGGAACCGGTCCAATAGCAAAGACCCGATCAAAGCTTTCACCCGCCTGCAAGCGTCGAGCCAGCACATCGGCGCCATATCCCTGTATACCGCGGGACCCGTCATCGGTGGTTATGACAAGTTCATTACTGACAGAGTCAAGTTCATCTTCGAGAAGAACCAATTTAGCAGTGCGTGCCCCGATAAAAGAGACAACCTCGTTTCCGGCGGCGGCACAAGCTTTCGCAATTGGATAAACAAGAGCAGTACCCACACCACCGCCCAGACAGGCAACCCGTCCAAATTTTGCAATTTTAGTAGGTTCTCCAAGTGGGCCGAGCAGATCAAGAATAGACTCCCCGGGGGAGAGGTTAACTAATTTTTTAGTGGAATAACCGGCGGCCTGGACAACGAGGAAGATAAAACCGGATTCAGGGTCAGCATCAACCACTGTCAGGGGGAACCTTTCCCCCTTTTCATCCAGACGAAGGACAACAAACTGGCCGGGTTTGACGGAGGTGGCGACGTGGTCGGCCTGCACCTCCAGACGGTAGATGTCGGGAGCTAACCGGCGGGATGATTTAATTGGATACATTATGGTTATCTATGGGGCAAAAGCGTCGGACAGCCGGCGGGCAACGCGAGCTTGAACTGTCTGCGAAAGTTCAACAGCAGAAATACGGTCAATATCCCCCGAAGCACGTTCCACCCTGTTTCCAGACCAGACGAGATCGCCGGCCCGCAGATCGTAAAGGTAAGCGGAGACAGAAATAACAGAACGAACCCGAGGCCGGTCAAAGGGAACCTCCTCAGCGTCATATATACGTTCCCTGACCATTACGCGACCGTCCCGATAACGGGTATATACAGGCGGAGTATCCCCGTTGGCATCAAAATCCTCGAGATCTTTTACTTCACGCCGGTCGCGATAATGATAAAGAGTCCGGGTCCCCTCAGTAGTAAACTCCTCCTCGGCAAAACGGTCGACATAGACAATCAGCATAAAATCAGAGTCGATACTATCACGCAACAGATCGAGACGCCGGCGGGAAAGTGGCGGCGTAAGCTCCGATATCTCAAGCTCTTCAAGCTCATCACGGGCAATAAATTGAACAGATCCATAACGCTTGCGAAAATTGGATAGGTCCAGTCGGCCGAGAAGTTCCTGACCTGCTTCTGTGGCCCCAATACCCTGAACCGGTGGTATGGCAAGGCCATCGCCGGCGATATCAGTTGACAGCCTGGTAAACTCACCGGTGCCCGTGGTTGCACAACCGGGCAGAATAAGCCAGGGTAAAAGGATAAAAAACATTTTTTTGAGCATCATAACCATCTTCTTTCAATCTCCTTTTACAGAGGAGCTTTTTATGAGGTTTTATTACTTGTTTAACGTCCCCAGCGGCATTGCAGATCTGCTCTATCGGTCGTCATTGCGGGCTTGACCCGCAACAACTTCTTGTGTTTTGAACGAATAACCACGTCAAAATCAAGATGGATCCCGGCTCGGGGGCCGGGATGACGTCAAGTTCAAGGGCAGGCCTTGAACCGGAATTCATCCCCCCCTTTAAGGGGGGAAAAGATCGGGAGTCAACTCGGTACAATAGTAATATAAATTCAGAGCAAGTCAAAGTTTACGCCCAGCTCTTTCAAATGGTCGTAAAAATTGGGATAAGACTTGCTAACGCACTCGACACCGGTCAGCTCACAATTTCCCCGGACAAGAGCAAAAATAGAAAAAGCCATAGCTATGCGGTGGTCGCCGTATGTATTAAAAACAATTTTTTCTTCCGAAAAATTTCCTGATGGCGGTTTAATTATTAATTTATCAGCACTGGCCCGAGCTGTGGCAGCAGTTTTGTTTAACTCGGTACAGGTGGCCGCCAGCCGATCGCTCTCCTTATTTTTTAGATGAGCAATATTTTCAAGAACTACCTCTTCCCCGGAAGCAAAGGCGGCAAATACTGCAAGTACCGGCACAAGATCGGGGCAGGCGCCGGCATCGTAGTGAAAATTAGGGGGACGAAACGGGCCGCGCACTTCAAGCGAGGAATTGGAACTACTACCCTGCCAGGCAACCGGGGCACCAAAGTTAGCGAGCAGAGAAATAATTTGGCGGTCGGCCTGAGGATCGTCGGGGACCAGGCCCTGCAGTTCAAGCTTACCTTCCGTCAAAAGAGAACCAATAATATGGAAGGCGGCGGAGCTATAGTCGCCGGGCACTTCGTAATCAAGCGGTTTTAGTTGATTGGGAGTTACCCGGTAGTGATTTGGTTCAGGAGTTTCAACAGAGACCCCGGCCCGACGGAGAAGACGGGCGGTCATCTCCACATAAGGTGCACTTACCGGTTCACCAGCGAGCTCGATTTCTCCGCCGCCCGAAAAAGCGAGCGCAATAAGCCAGCCCGAGAGGTGCTGGCTGGTGGTTTCAGCAGTTAATTTAAGGGGCGACTGCGGTAATTTTTGGCCGGGGAAACAGGTCAAGGGGGCAGTAGCCTGTGAACCGGTCGCTTCGATTTTAAATCCATTGTCCCGCAGAGTCCTGACCAGCTCCTCATGAGAACGGGATAGTAAAGTTCCTTTCGCTTCAAGAACAACTTTTTCGGGTCCGGGGATTACGGAACAAATCGGGGCCAGAAAACGAAGCAGGGTGCCACTTTCACCGGTATTTATTCTATCTGCAGTGAGTTGTGGCCGGGCTGGCGCCTTAATGTCAAAACCTGTGCCGGTGTCACTGACTTTAACACCAAACGCACTAATAGCCTCCCGGGTGGCGACCGTATCCTCAGCTTTCAGAGGGTGATGGACGCGCCCACCGACAAGCAGAGCTGCAGCAATTAATGCACGGTGGGTATAAGACTTAGAAGCGGGGACTCTTAAAGAACCGGCAAGACAGGAGGGTGATTCAAACTTAGCTCTCATCAGGTTCGAACTGTTTAAGTGCGCGGCGGGCCGCCTCCTGTTCGGCCTCCTTTTTATTTGCTCCAGAACCGTCAGCATAGACTTCCCCGTTAACTTTCACTACGACATTATAACGGGGCGCATGTTCGGGCCCTTTTACAGATTTTACGTGATAAGTCGGGGGATCGTCCCAGCGCTGCTGAACAGCTTCCAACAGACGTCCTTTAAAATTACGGCTGCCCTCGGACAAATATCGTTCAACCTCATCCTCCAGGTAGGGCATGATAAACTGTCGAGTCTCCTGCAGCCCCACGGTGAGATAAAGCGCGGCAGTGAATGATTCAACAACGTCGGCACGTTCGCGACGCAGACCGCGATTAGCCTTTTCTTCGCCCAAACCCAGTCGCAGATACTGATCAAAATCAAGCCGGCGAGCAATGTTACTGAGGGAAGCGGTGTTTACTACAGCACTTTTTATTTTAGAGAGACGTCCTTCGCGCGCCTCGGGAAAATTTTTAAACAGAAATTCGCCAACAAGAAGCTCAAGGATGGCGTCTCCAAGGAATTCAAGCCGTTCATTATCGTAATCGAGATTGTTTTCATTACGGTAGCTGCGATGAGTAAAGGCTTCAAGAAAAACAGAATAGTTCTCCTCAACCGGGAAATCGAACCTCTCCTTGAGCTTTTCAATTAATTGATTGTCCGTAAGTGCCATAGAAAGTTTCCTTTTTGAGAGTGTGAAAGTTAAAAAGTTGCAAAGTGTGAAAGTTAAAAAGTTGCAAAGTGTGAAAGTTAAAAAGTTGCAAAGTGTGAAAGTTAAAAAGTTGCTCCAGCCATACCCTGGTCCCTCGTTCTCCAGAATAGAGGGAACCAGTAAAGGATTTTAACCATCCCTGCGAAAGGAGATGGTTAAAAGCGGGTGGAGAAGCGGAGGAGAAATGACCAGTTAGGAAACGTGTCAGGGTTTTTCAAGAACGATCGAGGCGTTATGTCCGCCAAATCCAAAGCTATTACTGATTGCGGTATCAACCTCTAAATCTTCTGCTTGATTGGGGACATAATCAAGATCACACTCGGGGTCGGGATTTTCGTAATTAATCGTCGGCGGCACCACTCCTTCTTTAATAGCCAGTGCACAAACAATGGCTTCAACAGCTCCAGCGGCACCAAGCAAATGACCAATTGACGACTTTATAGAGCTAACCTTAAGGTTGTCGGCATGTTCACCAAAAACAGAACGAATAGCTTTAGTTTCGGCCTTATCATTCAGCTTGGTAGAGGTGCCGTGAGCGTTTACATACTGGACCTGTTCGGGAGAAATGTCAGCATCCTCGAGGGCAAGATTCATACAGTCTACAGCTCCCTGCCCGTCGCCGCGCGGCGCTGTAATATGGTGAGCGTCACAGGTCTGTCCAAAACCGGAGAGACGGGCGTAAATCTCAGCGCCACGTTTCTCAGCGTGTTCCCTGGACTCCAGGACCAGCACACCGGCCCCCTCACCCATGACAAAACCGTCACGTTCCGCATCGAAAGGACGGGAAGCCCCCTCGGGGTCATCGTTACGAGTGCTCAGCGCTTTCAGAGCGCAGAAACCGCCAAATCCAAGAGGTGTGGTTCCCGCTTCGCTGCCACCCGCAAGGATCAGGTCAGCACGATCCTCAAGAATAAACTGAGCGGCATCACCAAGCGAATGTGTGCCTGTAGCACAGGCGGTGACAACAGCCTGATTGGGACCCTGGCAGTTGAGCCGAATGGCAACCTGCCCGGGAAGAATATTAATTAGCAGTTTAGGAATTAAATAGGGGGAAAGCCGGCGAGCACCTCGTTTGAGAAGGCGCTTGTGCTGGGTTTCGATGGATTCAATACCACCGATACCAGAACCGATTACAACCCCGGCACGCTCAGGATCATACCCAGGATCTTCCGGATCAAAACCGGCGTCGGCGACCGCCTCACGAGCGGCGACAACACCATACTGAACAAAAGTATCCATACGCCGGGTTTCCTTACGGTTGAAATAGTCCCCCGGTTCAAAATCATCAACAGTGCCGGCGATCTTGGAATTATAATCCTCCGTATCAAATCGCTCGAGCCTGGAAACACCGCTTTTGCCATCAACAACACCGGACCAGAAATTATCTACTCCAATGCCGTTGGGAGCTACGGCACCCAGACCGGTAACAACAACTTCACGTCCCATGGTCATTTCTCCTCACTTCTCAGGGAATAATCTCCAGTTACTGAAGGTTCTCTATCTGCTCGACCGCTTCACCAACAGTCGAGATTTGCTCGGCTTCTTCATCCGAGATTTCGATGTCAAACTCAACCTCAAAAGCCATGATGAGCTCAGCGAGGTCAAGAGAATCGGCGTTCAGGTCCTCGGTGAAAGAAGCGTCTTCCGTGATCTCCGAGGCGTCAACGCCAAGCTGATCTTCAATAATCTCGGCAACTTGATCTTTTACTGCCATTCAGATTCACCTCCTAAAAATTTATAAATTCTAAGTTTTCCAACCAATTTGCCTCACCCAACTATTCAGGCAAGGAATTAGTGTGATTGTTTAGCGCCTTCACTGTCATTCTTGGAACAAATGATGTCCCGATAACGACGACCGTGAGGTCTTGAATGTCATTCCCGCGGAAGCGGGAATCCATCTTGGGCTTTTGGTCGTCCCGATTGAGATGTTGAACAGTAACCGAAAATATCGAATAATGGATTGCGGATCGGAGTCCACAATGACATTCAATCCCACAACACCCCGGAGCCGCTAAACGGTTACGGATTAGTTAAACTATCTCCAAAAAACTTTCCCCCTCACCCTGGCCCTCTCCCTCCAGGGGAGAGGGGACTTTTCGGAGAGGGATTAGTTAGAGAGAACAATTATGATAAATTCTTTAGAAAATTCAAGAGATTTTTGATTACATTGCCAGTCCGCCATCAATTCTTATCACTTCACCGGTAATGAAAGCGGAGTTTTTGCCGGCCAGAAAAAGTATACAGTCTGCTACTTCCTCAGGCTCGCCGAAGCGCTCCAGCGGAGTAATTTCACGAATTTCTTCCTGCTGTTCTTCAGGCAACTGCTCCGTCATCTTGGTGCGTATAAATCCCGGAGCAACGGCATTACAGGTAATGTTACGTCCAGCCAATTCCCGGGCGACGGATTTAGTCAGGCCAATAAGACCAGCCTTAGAGGCGGCGTAGTTAGTCTGACCGGCATTCCCCTGCAGACCAATGACTGAAGAGACCATGATGATTCGGCCCCAGCGTTCTTTCATCATCGGTTTAAGAGCAGCTTGAACACAGTTATAGGCGCCGGATAAATTGACATTGAGGACAGCATCCCAGTCGGACTTCTTCTGCCGCAACATCAGCCCGTCCTTAGTTATACCGGCGTTATTAACCAGAGTGTGAATAACATCATGCTCGCCCCGCCAGTCGGAGAAAGCAGATTCTACTGCCTCGGGGTCAGTTACGTCGGCAGCCAGAGGTGTGAAATTAGCACCTGTTTCATCAGCCAGAGCAGACGCAGTTTCTTCCAGGACGTCTGGTTCTAAGTCCAGCAAACCCACATCGGCACCAGCCCGGCCAAATTTTTCGGCAATAGCTCGACCAATGCCGCGAGCAGCACCGGTAACAATAACTTTTTGTTCAGAAAGTTCAGCCATTATTTGATCGCCTCCAGGGTTTGTTTGGTCTGTTCAATATTATCGGTGCGGTAAATTTCAGGGTCATGGTCCGTTTCTTTGGCTATCCGTTTAACAAGGCCGTTCAAAACTTTGCCGGGACCCACTTCAACAAAAGTATCCACCCCTGCTTCAAGCAGGCTCTGAACCGTTTCCACCCAGCGAACCGGTTTGACGAGTTGATCCAGTAAAAATTGTACCGGCTGACCGGAACTATGGATTTCAGCAGTTACATTAGGTACATAAGGGACTCCGTCCTGCCAATCAACTTCAGTCAATACCGCTTTTAAAGGCTCAACAGCACCAGCCATGTAACGACTGTGCCAGGGGCCGGAGACGTCGAGAGCAACCGCCTTGAGAGCACCGGCATCACGAGCGCGATCGACCACAGCCTCGATAGCTGCGTTAGAACCCGAGACTACGGACTGGCCGGGAGAGTTATAGAGAGCAACCTGAACAGTACCTTCAACGGATTCATCTTCACTGATCATCGAGCAAAGCTCCTCCAGAGGTTCGGGTTCAAGCTTTAGCACCGCTGCCAGACCGCCGTCAAGCTTCTGAGCTTCGGAATCCATAGCTTCCCCCCGCGCAACAACGGCGGGCAGTAGCTCCTGGAAATCGGTCCAGCCGCCGGCGGCGAGAGCGTTATATTCACCGAGGCTATGTCCGGCAAAATAATCAGCCTCTACTCCATTTTGGGTAAGATACCGGAAAATTAGATGAGAAACAACAAACATAGCAGGCTGGGTATATTTAGTACGAGCCAGTTTGTCGTCGTCTCCCTCAGCCAGCAATTCATACAGGTCAAAAGGAAGTGATTCGTTAACCTCCTGAAACCATTGGCGCTCCTCACCTGTAACAAAATCAAGACCCATTCCCCGTCTTTGGGACCCCTGGCCGGGAAAAACAATAGCTAAAGACATTTTTATCACCTGTTTTTATTAAGGTAAAGTAACAATTGCGGCGCCCCAGGTGAGGCCACCGCCAAACGCAACGAACATCACGGTGTCTCCACTTGAAACACGGCCATCACGGCGGGCCTCATCCAAAGCTATTCCGATTGAAGCGGCCGAGGTGTTACCGTATTTGTCGAGATTCACAATCATCTTTTTTTTAGGCATTTTCAGCCGTTTTCGAACGGAGTCAATTATACGGGTATTAGCCTGATGACAGATAACCCAGTCAATATCTTCAGATTTCATGTCAGCCCGGTGAAGAACCTTTAAAGCCGAAGAGCGCATACGACGGACAGCAATTCGATAGACAGCCCGCCCATCCATGGAGAGCAGATGCTCGCCTTTTTCAACCGATTCAGGGGTCAGAGGGAGAGCGGAACCACCGGAGGGCAGGGTCAAAATATCGCGGTTTTCGCCGTCGGATTTTATATAAAGCGACTTGAAACCAGCATCCGACCCGTCAGCGGAACTACCAAGCACAACAGCCGCGGCACCGTCGCCAAAAAGCACACAGGTGGTGCGGTCGTCCCAGTTAAGAACACGGGAATAGACTTCGGGAGCAACCAGAAGGACATTTTCTACCACACCGGCTTTAATCTGGCTATGGGCGATAGAGAGACCGTATATATAACCGGAGCAGGCTGCGGAAATGTCAAAGGCAGCAGCACCAGAGATGCCGAGCTGATCCTGTATGGCACAGGCAGTCGAGGGGAAAGCCATGTCAGGCGTGGAGGTGGGAACAACGACAAGATCAATGGAACCCGGCGATACGTCAGCATCCTCCAGAGCGGCACGAGCAGCGGGAACACCCAGATCAGAAGCGGACTGATCTTCGTCCGCGATGCGCCTTTCGCTAATCCCGCTGCGAGTTCGGATCCATTCGTCTGAAGTGTCCACCCGGCTTTCAAGATCAGTGTTCGTCACAACATTTTCTGGCAGATAAGAACCGGTTCCCAGAATAACAGGATTTTTATTCATTGTTCAGCCTCCGTCAGATTAAGCTCCGCCATGCGATCTCCTATAATCGTATTAAACTTATCCCGTATGCAGAGGCAAGCGACACGAATAGCATTTTTAATTGCTTTAGGAGAGCTATCTCCATGAGCAATGATACAACCGTGATTGAGCCCCAGCAAGGGAGCTCCGCCGACCTCCTCGGCATCAATCATCTGTTCAAAATCTTCAAAAACAGGTTTCAACATCAAGCCGCCCAGCTTGGTGCGCCAGGAGCTATAGATACCCTCTTTCAGAAAATCACGCAAATAAACTGCAAGTCCTTCGGACAACTTTAAAACCACGTTGCCCACAAAACCATCACAGACAATAACGTCGACAATACCGTCGGCAATCTGGTTTCCCTCGACGTTCCCGGTAAAATTAAGGGGCTGCTGTTCAAATAATGTGAAAGCTTCCTTGGTCAGCTTATTTCCTTTTACCGCCTCTTCCCCAAGATTAAGCAGTCCTACTGAGGGGTTCTTTTTGTTCAGAACAATTTCAGAATAGACACTTCCCATGAGGCCAAATTGAACGAGCTGCACGGGAGTGCAGTCAGAGTTAGCACCGGCATCAATAAGGATGGTGTAGTCATCCTCACGAGTCGGAAACAGAGTAGCAATAGCCGGACGCTCGACTGACTCGCGAACACCCCAGCGAATTTTAGTTGCAGTAGTGACAGCACCGGTGTTACCGGCGCTAACAATAGCATCGGCCTGCCCCTCACGAACAGACTCTACGGCAACCATAAGCGAGGAGTCACGTTTTTGACGAACCGCGCTTATCGGATCCTCCTGCATAGCTATTCGTTCCGGGGCATGAAGAATTTCATAAGAGCCTCTGTAAGAATCAGGTGCCGAGAGCCTGGGAGCAATTTCATCTTTACGCCCGACAAGCAACAGATGCAGATCATATTCGTGAAGCGCCGCCTCTATCCCGCCCAGTTCAGCGGCGGGGGCGTTGTCACCGCCCATCACGTCGACGGCAATTGAAGGTGTTTGCATGTTAGCCTTGGTTAGAACCTTCGCTTACATCAAGCACCTGACGGCCTCGATAATGACCACAGTTCATGCAGACTCGATGGGGCAGCTTCTGGTTACCACAGTTTGAGCACTCACCGGTTGGTGGCGAGCTCATTTTTTTCTTCCACTGAGCATGCCGGCTGCGGGTTTTTGCTTTTGAAGTTCTCTTTTTAGGAACAGCCATTAAAATCACCTCTTACTGATTAGATTCAATATCGATATCTTTTAATCCTTCAAGCCGGGGATCGGTTACTTCCGGCTGCAGATCGTGGCCACAATCATTCTGATTTAAATTTGCTCCACATTCTGGGCAGAGACCCTGACAGTCGTCCTGACAGAGAGGGCGCATGGGGATGTTAACGAGGAAATCCTGGCGAATAAGACGCCAGAATTCAACAGAGCTTCCCGTATATTCTACACGGTATCGCCCCTCGCGTGGTTCGATATCCTGCTCATAATTTTCCGGAATAAATAGTCCCAGGAGCTCTTCCTCAAGCTCCAGTGATAGATCCTGTAAACAGCGGCTGCAAGATACAATTAAATCTGCCGCATAAGTGCCGGTCAATTCCAGCAGCCCCTCAGACAGATGAGTCAGAGTAACGTCTACCGAAACAACGCTCCCTAACACTGCCCGACCATCCTGTAATTCATGGCCTTTGTAGTCAATCTCTTCCTCCAGGTGAAGACTATGTCCCGTCTCCTCCAGGAGTTCAGTAACATCTATTTGCAATGAAAAACTCTCCAGACAACTTATGGTAAAAGTTAATGGCTCTGTTGAAATCCTTGTTAAAGACGGGCTACTCAAAGATGTTGGGACTCATTCTTGATTGGCCTCCGCCCAATCTCCGAGGTATATCTGGCAATAATCAGATCCTCCAGGATCTATTG
>PWHN01000061.1 GCA_003554945.1 bacterium | reverse complement strand
TTCACGATAGCCCGGGTGACTAATACGGACTATCTGAAAACCTGGAGACATTCAGCCGGAGCTTTTGGCGTTGATTTGATGCTTGGGCGGGCTCTGTTAGCTGCTGAGAGCATTACACGATTGGTTGCCTACAGCTCCCGCCGCCAGCCGGCGAGGGAAGTCGAATTTTTTGTTGACGCAAAAATCCAGATGGCCGTTTATGAAGTGCCAGAAAACAGTCCGGTCGCCGGTCAGAGTGTTGAAGAAGCTGACCAATTTCAGCACCTCACTTTTGGAGCGATTTTCCGCGACAAAGAACTTATTTTTCCGCGCGGTGGTGACGTTATAGAAGCGGGCGACCGAATAGCGGTTATCGGTGTGCCGGATAAAGTTGACCAGTTTGGGCGCGATATTTACCCGTCCGAATTTGACTTGGATATTTCCGATCTTGTAGTTTTCGGTGGCGGCAGTTTCGGTTATCAAATTGTCCGGCAGCTTCAAAAGTATTCAGTCGACATCACTGTGGTTGAAAAGAATGAACAGCGAGCACGAAAACTGGCTGAAAACCTGCCTGAAGCCCTGGTTCTTCACGGCAGTGCGACAGATGAGGGACTCTGGCAGCGGGAAAACTTAGCAAGAGCCGATATGGCCGTTGGAGCAGTTAACCCAGATGCCGATAATTTGCTTGTTTCCCTGCTGGCTAAGAGCAAGGGTATCCCTCAGGTTGTCTCGATTGTGCACGAGAAGCAATTTGTTGATTTGTTTGAATCAACGGCGGTTGATTATGTAGTTAATCCCCGGGAAGAGGTTTCTGAGGAGATAATTCGATATATCGAAGTAGACTACGCTGAAAATATTACCAGCATTGAACACCACCGGGGAACTGTATTTGAAGTGGAGGTAGGGCCGCAAAGTGAGCTTGTTGAACGCCGGCTGTCCGAAAGTGTGAGTTCACTTTCTGAACGGATGACTATCGGGGCCGTAATTCGTGGAGGTAAAGTGCTGACTCCAAGAGGGGAAACTGAGCTGCGAGTGGGCGACCGGCTTGTAGTGCTTACGGACGCTGAACAGGCCGAAGATGTTGCTGAACGGCTTAAGTAGATTAACTTCTCCCCCCATCCTAACCTTCCCCCTCCAGGGGGGAAGGGAGTGGGAAAAAGCATAACCTTTTCCCGCTAGGGGCGAGGTAACTTTTGAGAGAGGCTTTAAGTAGCGATGGTTGATTACAAAAGCGTTTTAAGTCTTATTGGTTCGATACTTGTCTGGCTTTCTGTACCGCTGCTGTTGCCTCTTTTTATAGCCATTTTAACCGGCGAGGATATACTGGTTTTTGTGGCTACCATTTTACTTGTGGTGGTCTTCGGTTTAATCTTAGAACAGTTTGAAAAAAATCCTGAAGTGAACACCCGCGAGGGATTCTTGCTCGTAATGCTTACCTGGCTGGTTGCCGCAATTTTTGGAGCTCTGCCCTATATTTTCGCCGGACAGGGTACCATTGCCTCACCTGTCAACGCATTTTTTGAGTCAATGAGTGGATTTACCACTACTGGTGCGACGGTGATGGAAAAAATATCCTTTGCTCGTCATTCCGCCGCTATAATGATGTGGCGTCAGCTCAGCCAGTGGCTGGGTGGAATGGGAATTATTGTTCTTGCCGTCGCCATCCTTCCCAAACTCTCTATTGGTGGGATACAGTTGATCGAAGCGGAGGCACCGGGGCCATCCGTGGAGCGGCTGGCGCCGCGGATAGTGGCGACAGCGCGACGTCTCTGGATTGTCTATCTTGGTTTGACTGTATTAATGGTGGGAATTTTATTTTCTCTTTATCAGCTTGGAGAGGCTCCGGGGATGAATTTTTATAACGCCCTGGCGCATGCTTTTACTACAATGCCGACGGGGGGATTTTCTACTGAAGCGGCAGGAATAGCCGCTTTTTCACCGGCGGCGCAGTGGGCAATTATACCTTTCATGTTTCTTGCCGGGACAAATTTTGCTCTGCTCTGGTGGGTCTTCAGCGGTCATCTTTCAGTACTGCGAGAGAACAAAGAATTTCTGCTCTACCTGGCAGTAGTTCTGATAGCGGCGCTACTAGTTTTCCTGGGGCTGATTGTTAGCCTTGATTTTGACCAACTTGAAGCCTGGAGACACAGCTTTTTTCAAATTTTAACGATTATCACGACCACGGGCTATGCAAGCGCCGATTTTGCAGGCTGGTCGGGACTTGTAATAACAGTGTTGTTTCTATTGATGTTTGTTGGCGGTTGTTCCGGCAGCACCGGCGGTGGAATTAAAATAGTCCGCTGGCTGGTTGGAATAAAATCCATAATTCGTGAGCTGTTTACCACGGTTCATCCGGACGCCGTGCGTCCGCTGCGGCGGGGGAAGAAGATAGTAAGTGAAAAAATTGTCAAAAACATAATCATTATGATTTTAGCCTATTTTTCTGTCTTTTTGCTGGGGACACTCTTCTTACAGTTAGATGCTCTCCGGGTGGGGACGGAGTTTGCGCCGCTTGAATTGATGAGTGCGTCGGCGGCATCGCTGGGCAACATCGGCCCCGGTCTGGGAGCATTTGGTCCAATGGAAAATTACCTGGTTTTATCACCGGTCTCCAGGTTAATATGTGCAGTTTTGATGTGGCTGGGCCGGCTGGAAATTTTTACTGTATTTATCGTCTTTACGCCGGCTTACTGGAAATAGCTGGAATTAAGAAAGGGGGATGGTGAAGTAAACGTCCGTTCCCTCCCAGGAGGTGCTCTCAATCCACATCTCGCCCTTGTGTCCCTCAACAATTTCGCGAGCGATCGCCAGTCCCTGGCACTTTTGAGGGTCCTGATCCTCTTTACGTTCAGAAAAAATCAAACGCTGGCATCTGGGGGGCATACCGGCTCCATTGTCTGAAACAGTGATCAGGACGTCTTCGTCTCTTTTCCTGGCAGCCACTATTATTTCGTCTCCCGATTTACTATAGCGAATAGCATTACCGAGCAGACTGGTAATCACCCAGCTTATTTTTGTAAAGTCTACTTTTATCTCGGGTAAATTCTCATCGATGTCAGTCAGGATTGTAATGTTGGCCTCCCGGGCTTGCTTTTTAACCGGCTGAATGGATGCGTTGACCAGGTCCTGAACAGTAGTACGGGTGCGTGTACTGATGTCAAAAGTTACTTTATCCTGTTTGGCCAGAATTTGTTGGGAAAAATTGTCCATGATATCGCCGCGGGCCAGGATGCCGACAAGGCGGTTTGAGCCGTCAGTGGCAATAACCGGGATAATTTTCATTGAAATCTGACTAATTAGCTCCAGTGCCTGCAGCAGGTTATCATCTTCAAAAATAGTGGTGCCTGGAGGAACAGAGACTTCCCGGGCTATTTGCTGGTCGTTTTCCGGGTCAACATCAAAAACCTGGTGATGGCTTAAAATACCTATAAGTTCCCCGGAATCACTGCTAACAACGGGCAGATGAGAGTAGAAGCTCTTTTCGAAGGATTTACGGGCTTCTTTTATTGTAGTTTCTTCAGAAATAGTGATCGGGTCGGGAGTCATTGCCTCGCGAACCGTAATTTTTTCAAGTTTTTCGTGTTCTTCAACCGAATCGATATCCAGTCCACGGTTAAGAAGTTTGGTAGTATAGATATTCTTTTTCTGGTAGATTTTGGTAACAAAAGAGCTAATGATACAGGCAAACATCATGGGCAGTATTATGCGGTGGTCGTGGGTCATTTCAAAAAGGATGATAACCGCGGTCAGCGGTGCGTGAGTGGCACCGGCGAAGACGGCGCCCATTCCAACCATGGCATAGGACCCGGGCCCACCGGTCATGTTGGGCAACCAGTTGTTTACCAGGTGTCCGTATGTGCTGCCCATCATGGAGCCAATGAAAAGCGCCGGCGCGAAAATTCCACCTGAACCACCGCTGCCAAGAGTTAAAATTGTGGCGAGAATTTTAGCGACCATGAAGATGAAAACCAACTGGAGGGGGAGATTGCCGTGCAGGGCTTCCTCCATGACCGGATATCCGGTGGCGTGTATTTGAGGAATATAAAGGGCTAAAAGTCCAAGCAAAAGTCCGCCAAGAGCTGGTATAAGGGCGGGATGGAGTGGAAATTTTTCAAAGATGTCTTCCATGGCGTAGAGGGTGTTTGTATAAATTAGGGCGACAACCGCACCAACAAAACCAAGTCCGGCGTAGAGTAATAACTCCCACATTGTAATCATTTCATGAACCGGAATGTCAAAGACAGCGTAAATACCACCGGCATAAGTGTTGGAGATTGCAGTTCCAATCACGGAAGCAATTACAATTATTGCAAAATCTGTTGGTCTGATTTTGCGTAATATAACCTCGATGCTGAAAATTACACCGGCCAGGGGGGCATAAAAAGTCCCGGCAATACCGGCTGCTGCGCCGGCAGCTAAAAGAGTTTTTGTTCGAGCCGCGGAGAGATTAAGGAATTGACCGACGGTTGAACCAAAGGCGGAACCTATTTGCACAATCGGCCCCTCACGTCCCGCCGATCCACCAGAACCGATACAGATGGCGGAAATTAAAGCTTTCATGGGAACAACGCGCAGGCGTAACTTGCCGTCGTGAAAGGAGACTCCTTCCATGACTTCGGGCACGCCGTGCCCTTTTGCTTCGGGGACGAGGTAATAAATTAGCGGGCCGATAATCAGGCCACCAACGGCGGGAGCAAACAAGCGCCACTGCCAGGGGAGAGCGACGACTGTCGCCAGAAAACCGTCTGTTGAAGTTGCACCATAGAACAAGTATTTAAAGAGTAAAATAAGAGCTTTAAAGGCAATTGAACCCAAACCGCCGACAAAACCAATAAGCGAGGAGAGAATTATTACCTGCAAGGGACCGAAGTCTTGAAAATAACGATATATTTTGCTCTGCAGGCGTGTTAGTAAAGGAAATCTTTTTCCTGACTGTGCCGGTGAATAGGGGCGACTATTGTCTTTCATTTCCGTGAAGCCCTTTCTCTGCAGTGATTTAATTTTAAGGCGGTAAATGGTGTCATAGCTCCCACTGTTTTGTCAAGAAAGTGTAGGTGATTAGCAGAACCTACCGAACCCCCGTCATTGTCGGGCTTGACCTGGCAATCCATTTTGAAGTTACCATAGATTCCGGGTCTACGTTCGCTTCGCTCACTTCGCCCGGAATGACGTCGGTAGGTGGTGGAGGATTAGATGTAAGGGATTAGATCTGCAGTCACTTTCCCAGAATTACGCTGGTAGAGCTTGGAGTATGGAGAAGAGCTTATGACAAAATAGATCAAGTTAATCAGTTGTTTAAAGTGGGGAATGATTTCTGGGTGCCTGACGCCTGGACGGTGCGGGCGGCGTATTGGTTGGCGTTGTTTATTGCCAAACCGTGATCCTGATCGGTTGCTAAGCTACTCACGTAACGACCAATGAAAGCGTCGCCGGCGCCGGTAGTATCGACTGTATCGACTTCTTTGCCTTGAGCCCGTATGATCTCATTGTTGACGTAAGCAATGGCTCCCTTGCGACCCAGGGAGAGGACGATAACTTCAGGACCACGTTCAATCAGAGCTTCCAGTGCCGGCTCGGGTTGCTCCCAGGTGGGCAGGCTACCGCAGTAAAATTCAGCTTCTGTTTCGTTAACAATTAAGACATCAGTGAGCTGCCATAGGTCCTCGGGTATTTCCCGGGCCGGGGCGGCGTTAAGCACCGTCAGTGTGTCGCCGCTTTCCTTGCTGCGGGCAAAACTTTTCCTTAATACTGGCGGGGCAATTTCCAGCACCCCGGCTATAATATCAATTTTCTCAAACCATCTGTCAGGAATTTTTTCGACATGTTCCGCCGAGAGCAGGCGATTGGCCCGGAGGGCTACACCGATGGCGTTTTCTCCTTCGGCGTCGACGTATATTGAAGCCAGCCCGGTGCCTTCCTCTTCAAACTGGTAAATATATTCGGTATTGATGTTATTTTTCTCGAAATTAACGATCGTATCACAGCCAAAGTCGTCCTCTCCAACGGTGCCTATGACCTGGACTTTAGCGCCGGTTTTAGCTGCAGCAACGGCCTGGTTGGCGCCTTTGCCGCCGAAGCCGGTGTGGAAATTATCCGTCGCCACTGTCTCGCCGGGTCGGGGAAGCTCCGGCACCTCAAAAGTCAAATCCATAATACAGCTTGTTACTACGCCGATTGTCTGCAAAGGACTCACCCCTTTATAAGATGAACATCACTTGTATTTTGATGGTTCTGTTGAAATCTTAGCGCCCAGTCTTGGTCGAAAATGTGACCATAATTCCGGTTTAAAATCAACGTCAAAGTCACTGGATTGTCCAATCAAGTTGGACAATGACGAGCGAATGAAGACCGAAAG
>PWHN01000083.1 GCA_003554945.1 bacterium | reverse complement strand
ACATGAACTTCCTTCTCGGTAATTAAAATTCGGGGTGAAGTATGCACTAATATCAGACTGCTTTATTTAAACAGAAATTCACAAAATGTTAATCACACGATGGTTGGATTAGGAATCACTAAAAGATTCTGGTATAAACTCGAGTAAGATTTAAATTCCATCGGTTTAGTGGTAAAATTAATAAGCAACATTCTTGTGGCTTCGCAGCTAACCCACCCGGTAGAGGACAAAGAAAATCCTCAATTAAGGGCTCAGGTGATTTTTTTTACTATGACCGAAGATACGATTGTGGCCGACGTTGGTGGAACAACAATAAAACTCGGATTTTTTAGGGGTGAGGAGCTGGCTGAACAAATTTCGTTTCGCCAGGAAGAGTTTGAAAATCCGGTTAGTTGGCTGGCCGAGGTCCTGGAGCGTCGTCCTGGAGCATCTGAAAAGAATTGGGTAATTGGTGTGCCAGGGTCGTTAGAAGAGGGTCGCTACATTCGGGAGACTCCAAACCTGACTGGTGAATGGGCCGGTGCGGGGATAGCGCGCAGCTGTGAAGAGGTGGGAATAAAATTTCAGCTCGAAAATGATGCTAACCTGGCAGCTCTCGGTGAGGCAACTTATGGAGCCGCCCGAAAGTGGGACTCGGCTTTTTGTTTTACCCTGGGCACCGGCGTGGGTGGCGGAATAATTGTAGAGAATAAGCTTTACCGTGGTGCCACTGGCGGGGCGGCAGAAGTCGGACATCTGTTGGTTGAGCCGGAGGGGCGCCGTTGCGGTTGTGGAAACTATGGTTGTCTGGAAGCGCACGCTTCAGCGACGGCCCTTAAAAAAATATACAAAGAAAATACTGGTCAGGAACTGGCCTCTCGTGAAATATTTGAACGTATGAACGACGATCGGGTCGCCGGGGAGGCTGTCAGAGAGATGAGTACCTATCTTGGCCGCGGAGTTGCTCAAGTAATTAATTTGCTTGAACCGGAAGGGGTAGTTTTTGCCGGTGGTCTCTCCCGCGACCTCGATTTAATGCTCGACTGGTTAAAAGAGGGGTGCGACCCTCATATTTTTGCGGAGCGAGCTAAAAACACTCCTATGGTAAGGTGCGAGCGAGAAGAGCCGGCTCTTTATGGTGGACTTGCCCTGGCTGTTGAACAGAGGTGGTGAAGACAAATGACTGACCCGTTTTATATAAGAAATTTTTGCATTATTGCTCACATTGACCACGGTAAGTCTACGCTTGCCGATCGATTTCTTGAGCGGACGGGAGCAATTTCTAAACGTGAATTTAAGGAGCAGATGCTCGACAGTATGGACCTTGAGCGCGAGAAGGGAATCACAATAAAGTCACAGGCGGTTCGTATGCAATACGAGGATTCCGTCGGTGACGAGTATCAGTTTAATCTTATTGATACGCCCGGCCATGTCGACTTTACTTACGAGGTTAGCCGTTCCCTGGCTGCCTGCGAAGGGGCCCTGTTGCTGGTTGACGCCACCCAGGGGGTGCAGGCTCAGACGCTGTTAAACCTTTATCAGGCCGAAAAAGTAGGACTGAAAATTATTCCCGTCATCAATAAAATCGACATGCAATCGGCTCGTATCGACCGGGCCAAGATTCAACTCCTTGACCGCGGTTTTGAAGAAGAGGATATGATTGAAGTCAGTGCTAAAGAAGGGACCGGGGTTGATGAACTTCTTGAGCTGATAGTTGATGAGGTGCCGCCGCCGGAAGCAGAGGCGGATAAGCGGCTGAAAGGTTTGATTTTTGACTCTCATTACGACTCTTATGAGGGGGCGGTAGTCTATACCCGTCTTTTTGAAGGTCGAGTAAAACCGGGCGACAGAGTACGTTTCATGCAGAAGAACAAAGACTTTGAAGTAACCTCGGTCGGCGTCTTCAATCCGGAGATGGAAGCCGTAGAGGAGTTGCGAGCCGGCGAGGTCGGTTATTTACTTGCCGGGATTAAGACGCTTGATCAGGTTAAAATAGGTGACACTATAACAGGGGCGGAAGCGCCAATACCGGAGTCCGAAAAATTACCCGGCTATCGTGAGGTCAAACCGATGGTTTTTTGTGGTTTTTATCCCCATGATGGCGACCGTTACGAAGAAATGCGGGACAGTCTTAAAAAACTGGCCCTTAACGACGCCGCTTTTGAGTTTGAACCCGCTGTGTCCAACTCGCTCGGTTTTGGTTTTAAGTGTGGTTTTCTTGGACTTTTGCACATGGAAATTACACGTGAACGGTTGGAACGCGAGTTTGGAATTGATCTGTTAGTTACTGCGCCCAATGTTCGTTATAAAGTTAAGATGAATGATGGTTCCGTCAGGGACGTATCCTATGTCGGAGAACTGCCTGATCCTAACGAATACGAAGAAATTCGCGAACCGATTGTCGAGCTTAACTGTTATACACCTGATGATCACATAGGTGACGTGATGAAACTCTGTGAGGCACGGCGAGCTGATTTTAAGACGATGGAGTATCTTGATGAAACCATGGTTCGGCTTGAATACGAGATCCCGCTGGCCGAAATTGTGGTTGATTTCTTTGACGCCTTAAAATCAGCGACCCGGGGCTATGGATCCATGGATTACGAGTTTATAAAATACCGTGAGTCTGATCTTGTAAAGCTTCAGATACTGCTCAACAAAGATCCTGTTGAGCCTCTTGCATTTATTGTTCATCGGGACAAGTCATATCGCGTCGGTCGCCGGCTAACTAAAAAGTTGAAAAAGATTTTGCCGCGCCACCAGTTCGAAGTTCCCATTCAGGCCTCGATTGGTAGTCGTGTCTTGGCTCGCGAGACCAAGCCGGCCCAGAGGAAGGACGTTACTGCAAAATGCTACGGCGGTGATGTAACCCGAAAGCGTAAGCTGTTGGAGGAACAGAAAGAGGGCAAAAAACGACTGAAACAGATGGGGAAGGTTGATGTGCCGCAGGAGGCCTTTTTGTCAATCCTGACTCTGGACGACGATTGATTAAAAAGCTAAGAGGTTTTGCTCTGGTAATGAATAGATAGCAATCCCCCCTATTGTGGCGCGAAGGTTTGTAAATATTGAGAGAATGAAGTTGATATTTTGAGAAAAACCTATATCCTTATACGGGTAAAATCAGGTGAACTCTGTAATTTGTCAAACTTTTTAACTTTCAAACTGTTTAACTTTCAAACTTTTTAACTTTCACACTCAATAACCGCGAGGGTGGCGGAACTGGCAGACGCGCAGGATTTAGGATCCTGTGCCTTTACGGCGTGCGGGTTCGACTCCCGCCCCTCGCATTGAAAGTGGGAAAGTGTGAAAGTGGGAAAGTGTGAAAGTGGGAAAGTGGACGCAACTCGTAACCCGCAACATCTATATACGGAGGAGATAAAGTTGGCAGAAGAAGATTGGCAAATAAACGTAGAAGAAACGGGTAGTTCAAGAATAGAGTTTGAAGTAACTGTTCCACCGGAAACGGTTGAAGAGGCGAAACAGGCGGCGATCAATGAGCTACAGTCTAAAGTGGAAGAACCGGGGTTTCGCAAGGGAAGCGTTCCACCTGGTATGATTGAAAACAAATACAAGCCTCAGCTCCAGCATAATATGGCCCAGCGGCTGGTTCCGCACGCATGTCGTGAAGTTTATCGTCGCGAGGAATTACGGCCTGTTGCTGATCCACAAATACTGGACTTCAATTTTGACGAAGGTTTTTATCTGAAAGCAGAGGTTGAGTTACAGCCGGAGCTTGAGCTTGAAGAGTCAGACTACACAGGGCTTGAGCTGGAAGACCGCGATTGGACGGTGACTGACGAAGATGTTGAAGAAAAACTGGATGCGTTAAAAGACCAGGCTTCACAACTTAAACCGATTCCTATTACCCGGCCTGTTAAGGAAGGAGATTTTGTAAAAGTTGATCTCCAGGGGTTTGATGACTCAAATCAGCCTGTTCCCGGTTCCGCGGAGGAGGATACGATCCTTGAGATTGGGTCGGAGTCAAACGAGCTAATGAACGACATATCCGAGGGTGTGATTGGTGCAAACGTAGGCGAGACCTGCCGTGTGCGGGTGAAATTTCCGGAAGATTTTCTTGACGACAATCTGGCCGGTGAGGACGTCTGGTTCGAGGTTAATGTAAAAGAAATCCAGGAGCAGGATTCACCCGAGCTTGCCGACGAGGACTTTTTAGAGCAAATGGGAGCAGAAAGTGTCGAGGACCTAAAAAGCAACGTGCGCGAGCGATTGGAAAATATGGCCGAAGACAATCGTCGTCAGACGCTGGCCAACCAGGTATATGACCATCTGTTAGAAAATGTCAGTCTGGAAATTCCCGAGGGCATGCTGCAAAACGAGAAAGAGCATATGCTCAATCAGTTTGAAAATCAGCTCAGTTCTCAAGGGCAAACGCTCGACGATTATCTTGAACGTGAGGATATGAGTAAGGATGAAATGCTGGACCAGCTTGAACCGGAGGCTCGACGGCGGATTAAGCTAACACTTAGCTTTCAGGCAATTGCGAAAAAAGAGGAAATAGAAATATCAGACGAGGAATTTCAGGAATACCTGAACGACTGGCTCAATGATATGAATATTCAGATGGATCGAGATGAATTTCTGGAGCAATATGGTGGCGAAGAGCTGGTCAGTAATTTGCGCCACCAGCAAAGAGACGAAAAGGTACTTGATTACTTGATAGAGAAAGCCGAAGTTAAGATAGAAGAACCAGAGTCTGAAGAGTCCGACGCGACTCCGGACGAGGAGGAGTGATTTCAGAGATGACAATACCATTTGTAGTTGAACAGACTCCCCAGGGTGAGCGGTCTTATGATATTTACAGTCGCTTACTCAAGGACAGGATTGTTTTTGTGAGTGGACCGATAGAATCCGAAAAAGCTAATGCTGTTGTTGCACAGCTTCTTTTTCTGGAAGCGGACAACCCTGAACGAGATATATACGTATACGTTAACAGTCCCGGCGGTGAGGTAACTTCCGGTTTGGCTATTTACGATACCATACAATACGTAAAGCCGACGGTTAACACTATATGTGTCGGCCAGGCTGCCAGCATGGGAGCTATGCTGGTTGCAGCTGGTGACGCAGAGCATCGTTATGCTCTGCCCAACTCACGTTTTATGGTTCACCAGCCGCTCGGAGGCGCAGAGGGGCAAGCCACTGATGTTGAGATTAGAACAAAAGAGTTACTGCGAATAAAAGAACAGATTATTGACATTTTGGCCCGACACACGGGTAACGATGAGGAGACAATCCGTAAGGACATCGATCGGGACAACTTTATGAGTGCTGAAGAGGCCCTGGAATATGGGCTTGTGGACGAGGTTCTCGAGTCCCGCTCCGAAGTAGAGGAGAAGCTTCGCGAGGACGAGGAATAAAATTAACTTTTCCTCGGTTGTAACTGTGGTGACTGTTTAATGGAGAATTATCTTAATTCTAACAAGTAGAGGCGGTATGTAATGTTTCGTTATGGTGATGAAGAAAAAGATTTGCAATGTTCATTCTGTGGAAAAAAACAGGAAGAGGTAAAACGGCTTGTCGCCGGACCCAGTGTTTATATCTGTGACGAGTGTATTGAGGTCTGTAACGAGATAGTTTCAGAAGATCTTCCCGACGAAGCTGACGACGAGGAATTTTCGCTTCCGACGCCGGCTGAAATTTTTGAACATTTGAACGAGTATGTTGTCGGCCAGGAGCGTGCCAAAAAAGTAATCTCAGTTGCAGTTTACAACCATTACAAACGCATATTTTCGCCACTGAAGTCAACAAACAACACCGAAATTGAAAAGAGTAACATTCTTCTGATTGGTCCGACCGGCTGTGGAAAAACTCTGATAGCGCGGACGCTGGCTAACATTCTTGAGGTTCCTTTTGCGATTGTCGACAGCACGGCACTTACCGAAGCCGGTTATGTTGGCGAGGACGTGGAGAACATTCTCTTGCGTCTGATCCAGGCGGCTGACTTTGACTTTAATGAGGCAGAAAAGGGAATAATTTATATAGACGAAATCGACAAAATTGCTCGCAAGGCGGACAACCCTTCCATCACTCGCGATGTTAGCGGAGAGGGTGTGCAGCAAGCTCTGCTCAAAATTATTGAGGGCACAGTTGCTGATGTGCCGCCCCAGAGTGGCCGCAAACACCCCCACCAGGAATACATCCAGATAGATACGAATAATATTCTTTTTATTTGTGGAGGCGCTTTTGTTGGGCTGGAAGAAGTAATTGAACGACGCATGAACGAAAATGTAGTTGGATTTGGTTCTGAGGTCTCTTCCTTAAGCGAAAAGGAAAGGATGGAGATTTTGAAAGAGGTCGAACCCGAGGATCTGCTGGAATATGGATTTATCCCTGAACTGGCCGGTCGGATTCCGGTTACCACGACCTTGAATAAACTGGACGAAGATGATCTGGTCCGTATTCTGCAAGAACCCCGTAATTCACTTGTTGACCAGTACAGGTCTTTATTCGAGATTGAGGACGTTAATCTTAAGTTCACCCCGGATGCCCTGCGTGAAGTGGCAAGCGAAGCAATAGAACGGGACACAGGAGCGCGGGCACTACGCTCCATAATTGAGCGAGCCATGCTCGATATAATGTATGATGTGCCCGATGACGATGAAATCGAGGAATGTGTTGTCACGGCCGAAGCCATCCGCGGCGACGAGAAGCCCATTCGGGTTTATCCGGGCGAACGCGAAGAAAAAGAGAGCGCTTGAATCAAAACCGCTGGGCGTAAGGGAGAAACTGCATGGAAAACGTTGAACGCGAATTAACACTGCTGCCGGCGGGGGTTAAAGCGTATCTTCCCGAGAAAAGCAGACAAAAACGAAAACTTATAAACCGGCTATTTGATCTGGCTCACCGCGCCGATTTTTCCGAGCTGGACCTGCCTACCATTGATTACTACGATTCTATCACCCGCGGGGTTAGCGATTTTCTGGCCGCTCGCACCTATCAATTTTCTGATGGCAAGGGAGAACGTCTGGCTTTGCGTCCGGATGCAACTGCTCAGGTCGCCAAAATACTTTCCGGCCGGCTGAAGAAAGAAAATCTCCCGGGACGTTACTGTTATTGTTGTCGGAGTTTTCGTGATTTTGATCTCCGCCGCGGGGAAGCCCGTGAATTTCAGCAATTTGGCGCCGAGATCCTAGGCAGGGATGGTTTTGAAGCTGATCGGGATCTGTTAATTTTTATGTTTGAAATGCTGGAGTGCTGTGGGCTGGAAAAATATATCGTCGACCTTGGTCACGTTGGTGTCTACCAGGGCTTAATATCTGAGTTGGACCTGGAACCGAGATTAGAACGAAAAATTCGCAAGTGTATTCATAGGAAAAATCAGACTGAACTTGCTGAGGCGATCGCCTCCTCAGACCTTGATGACGATAGGAAAGAGGCACTGGTTTCGCTCCCCCTGTTATATGGCGGCGAAGAAGTTTTTGATGAGGCGAATAAAATACAAAACCAATCTAAAAAAACTGACCAAGCGCTACTTTATCTTGAAAAAATCTACCATGAGTTGGCGCAGGCCGGCCTGTCTGAAGCGATAAGCGTTGATCTTGGCGTGGTTCGTGACCTTGACTACTATACCGGTCTTGTTTTCGAAGCGCTGGTGCCGGGCACCGGGAAACCTGTTGTAGGTGGTGGCCGTTATGACGAACTATACAGCTCTTACGGTGTTGTTATGCCCGCCACCGGTCTGGCTCTTGAGGTGGAAAGGATATTAAAAGACGATGATTGATGAAGTTGAAGCTGTAATTGGAGCCCAGTGGGGCGACGAAGGCAAAGGTAAAATTGTAGACAAACTGGCGGCCTCGGCTGATGTTGTTGTCCGTTTTCAGGGGGGAAGCAACGCCGGTCATACAGTAGTGGTTGACGATGAAAAGTATGTTTTGCATCTTATACCCTCAGGTATTTTACAGCGCGAAACAGTTTCTGTGGTTGGCCCGGGAGTCGTGGTTAATTTGCGTGAGCTGTTTGAGGAAATTGAAGAGCTGGATAGTATGGGAATACCGGTTTATGAGCGTCTTCGTGTTGCTTCGCGCGCACATGTCCTTTTTCCTTTTCATTGTGAGACCGACGCTCAAAAAGAAAAAAGTAGAGGCTCCTCAAAGATAGGCACAACCCAGAAAGGTATAGGTCCGGCCTACGTCGATAAAATTCAGCGTCGTGGTCTGCGTATTTGTGACCTTGCTGAACGGGAGAAAGTTCTTGACTTCTGCCGCGCCAGTATTGGCAAATATGAAGCTAACTACGGACGCTGGCAGGGCAGCTCAGTCCAGCAGCTTGCCGGTGAATATTGCCGGTATTATGAAAAATTAGAGGATCAGGTTGTAAATTGCCCAGAGTTTTTACGCCGTGTCCGCCAGCAGAATAAAAAGATTCTGTTTGAAGGGGCCCAGGGCACCATGCTTGATATAGATTTCGGGACATATCCCTACGTAACCTCATCTAATCCCACAATTGGCGGCGTCGTAACCGGTAGTGGATTTCCCGGCCACCGTGTAAACAGGGTTGTCGGCGTAACCAAAGCTTATACAACCCGTGTCGGTGCCGGTCCGTTTCCATCCGAACTTGAGGAGGCCCAGGACGAATATCTACGCGAAAAGGGAGGAGAGTTTGGAGCCACAACCGGTCGTCCTCGCCGCTGTGGATGGCTTGATCTTATGCAAATGAATTACGCCTGTGCCGTCAATGGATTTACTGACCTTGCCCTTATCAAGTTAGATGTGCTCTCCGGGCTTGACGAGCTTGAAGTGGTTACCGGGTATCGCTTCGCTGGTGAGCGTCTGACTGAGTTTCCTGCCAGCAGCGAAAAATTGGCGGAGGTTACTCCCATTACGGAAAGTTTTGACGGCTGGTCGGAAGAAATACGTGACTGCCGCAACTTCAGCCAGTTACCGGTGGAGGCGCGCGATTACGTTAATTTTATTGAAAATCAGCTTGACGTCCGGGTTAGCTATGTCTCTGTTGGCCCGGGTCGAGAAGAGTTAATCCTCCGCACCTGAGATTATTACTTGAAATTTACTCCCTGACCCCTTATGTTATGTATAGGTGTTATAAAAAAGGACTTAAGTTTTTTTAAAAGCTGTCGATTAACTACAATGAAACTCCAGGTCCTTCACTGGAGGAAGGAAAATTTAACCTGGTGCAATGTGATAATCTCACAGGGAGGTTTTATGTATGGGTAACGTGCAAATGACTGGAATGGCCTCGGGCATGGACTGGGACGAGATAATCGGCCAGTTGATGGAACTTGAGGCCAAACCGATTGAGCGTTACGAGGAACGTATTGAAGAGACTGAAGAGCTACAGAGCGCATACAGTGATTTGGCAGGTAGAGCTGGTAGCCTTCAATCTCGTGTTTCCGACCTTGCCGACCCCGATAATTTTGACCCGCTTGATACCTCCGTTTCTGATGAAAATGTCCTCGATGCAACAATTGTCGACGAAGATCAAGCCACCCCCGGTACGCACGAAGTGTTTGTGGAAGAGCTGGCGGAGACAGCCTCGGTCCAGAGCGGGAGCTTTCTTCAAGATAAGAAAATGTATTCCGCTGACGATGGGACAACCACGCGTAGTGACTTCCTGGTTGGCGGTGATGGTTCGTTAAATACGGCAACTGATTACCTTGATGAGCTGCGCTATGAGGTTGAAACAACCGGGGAAGGTGAAGAGGACATAATGGTGCGCCAGGACACCGACGAGGGTACTGTTGGTGTCAGCATCGATCTGGACAGTATTGAAACTTTTGACGAGCTGATGGAAATAGTAAACAATCCGGAAATCGGTCACGAGCACGATGCAGTGCTGGAATATGATGGCGCCGGCGAGGATCGAGCCGAGATGGAAGATCCGGACAACTGGTCAATGCAGTTGCAATATCACTCCGATAATGACCGCTTTACCCTCCACGCCGCTGAGTCCAGTAGTACCCACGAGGGGGGGCGCACATTTGAAATAGCCGACAATTCTAACGATGGATTTTTTCAGCGTATTGGCTTTAATTCAGATTCAACAATTCATGAGTATAGTGACACCCAGTCTGATTACGGCGCAAGCTTGCTATCCCTCGATTCAAGGGCACCGCTTGCCGAAACGGCAACCGGCGTTCCTATAGACGAATCGGGAGAAATACAAATAAACAACACAACTGTCGAGTGGGACGATCAGGATTCTCTTTCCGACGTAATAAGTAGAATGAATACAGAAGTTGAAGGAGTCAACGTCGCCTACAACGAAGCGACTGACCGGGTAACGCTTGAGGCTGATGAACCCGGAGCCGGTGAAATTGAAGTTGATGACGTCAGTGGTAATCTTGCCAACGTGCTGCATTTACGTGAAGAAGGGGAAGAAAGCTACCCTCAATCAGCGGGAGAGTTTGAGGAGGGCAGTGACGCTGAAGCGACCATAAATGGTGACACTGTTACGGCCAGCGGTAACACGATTGAGTTCAATGGTCTTGAGTTGGATCTGCAGGAGCTACATACTTCTGAGGCTCACGCCCCGGATAACCCGGTAGAGGTAGAGGTCTTCCAGGATGAAGACGAAGTTGTTGAAATGGTTGGAGAGTTTGTAAACCAATACAACAGTGTCGTTGAGTTTATTAACCAGCGCAGTGAGGTGGATGTGCCTGAAGAACCGGGAGCGGATGAAGAAGAGCGAGACACCGGGGTTTTTGTAGGGGAGTCTACCCCGCGCAATCTGCGCACCCAGATGGCCACCATGATAACCGGTCGTTATGCCGACGCAACGGGTAGTGAAGGCGGCATAGAAGCGATGGCTGACGTGGGTATAACCCAGGTTGATCCGATGACCGCCTCCGATGAAGACCGGGGAAAACTGGAATTTAACGCCGCTGAGTTTCGTGATGCGTTTCAGGACAATCCCGACGCTGTACAGGATTTGTTTACTGCGGATGAAGCAGCGGGGGATGAGCAAGACGGCGTCATGACCCGGTTAGACAACTATCTGGAAGGAATGACCGATAGCCGAGACGGAATTTTAGCAGAACATGACGACGGTTTTAACCAACGTATCGATAATTTGCAGGATAGAATTGAACGTCAGATCCAGCACGTGGAGAGCCGTCAGCAAACGCTTGAACGTCAATTTATCCACATGGAGTCGATGATGGCCGACCTCAATGCGCAGCAGGATAGTCTTGCTCAGCACGGGATGTAAGCTGAGTCAAAATGGTCGATAAGCTTTTCATTCAAGCCATGGTGGACGGTGGTCTTGACCCGGAGGCGGAAGCCAACTTGAAGGAAGAATTGACGGAAGAGCTGGCTGAATATCCGGAACTCTCCTCACCTCGCGTTATGGTTAAGAAGACCAAAAATACTACTATTCTGGGTTTTTCCGTTAAAACTAACCTGAAACAACTGGCCACTAACCCAGCCAACGGCCGCTACTTAGGGCTGATGATTTTCGATGATTCGGGGGAGCTTGTATCGGAAAAGTTTATTCTCAATCCGGCGATAAAACATCAGCGGGGGCGTTTTTCCCTGGTTCTTGATATCCTGGACCAGAATGACGTAGATTGTATGCTCCTTTCGCAGCCCCCAGACGACGACCAGCGAGAGCTGCTTGCCCAGAAGGATTTCAGTTTTGACGTGATTCCTTCACCTGAGCTGACTGCATTAAGGGAGTCCCCGCCGATTTAACCCCTATTTTTTTATTCCCGGCTGTTTATATCCTGATATTTATAAAAGTTTGGTGTTCTGAAAACTTTTTGCTGGATAGTAGAGGAAAATTCTGTTATAGTAAAAATTTCTATAGCAGAAGAGTTGAAAAAATTGTTTAAATTTGAAAATATTTTTTTGTCTTAACAGCAAGCAACTTTAGAAAACAGGAGGATTAGAAATGAACGAATTAGATGGAGAATGGGCACTTATCCTGGGAAGTTCCAGTGGTTTTGGTGCCGCCGCTGCGAGAGTGCTGGCGGAGATGGGTATGAATATTGCCGGAGTTCACTTTGATCGTAAGTCGGATATGGACCGTGTCAACGAACTGATAGAGGAACTTGAAGAGCGGGGGGCCGAGGTGGAGTTTTTTAACAGCAATGCGGCAAAGGAACGGACCCGTAATAAAGTTAGAGAAGAGCTTCAGGATCGTCTTGATGGAGACGCGACGGTGAGAGTCTTAATGCATTCACTCGCTTTTGGTACTTTGAAAAAATTTGTAAACGGGAATGGTGATGACCTGGTAGAGCCGCGACAAATGGATATGACCCTCGATGTTATGGCCAGCAGCCTGGTTTACTGGACGCAGGAGCTGGTAGAGAATGATTTAATGGGCGAGGGTGGCCGAATTTTTGCAATGACATCTGCCGGTGGTAGCACGGTCTGGCCCTACTACGGGCCCGTGTCGGCTGCCAAAGCGGCGCTGGGAGCTAATGTCCGGCAGCTTGCTTATGAACTTGCGGACAAAAAAATAACTGCCAACGCCATTCAGGCCGGTGTGACTGACACACCGGCTCTACGGAAGATCCCGGGCAATGAAAATATGATTGCCGAGGCTAAGAAGAGAAACCCCTCGGGACGTTTGACCGACCCGGCAGACGTTGGAGACCTGATTGGCCTGCTTGTTCGACCGGAAAGTCGTTTTGTTACCGGAAATGTTATCTGTTGTGACGGTGGGGAGGATATTGTTTCCTGAGCTTAGGCGGGTCTCAGGATAAATCGCTTGTCGAACAAATTTTATTTTTTCCAGTTTTTTTGGCTTGATAGAGGGCCAGGCGGGCTTGTTTGAGCAGTTCGCCGGCCTCGTCCCCATCCTCCGGATAAGCGGCCAGTCCGCCGCTGAAATTAATCTCAATTTCTTTTGTTCCCAGTTCCAGGATAGGTTTGCTCGCCAATCTTTGTAGTCTGTCTGCCACGCATAGTGCTCCAGAAAGCGGAGTGTTAGTTAGCAGCAGGGCAAATACATCTTCTTTTAATCGGGCTGTTATATCAACAGTCCGGAAACTGGTCTGGAACAGGTCACCTATTTCCCGCAGGATTGCATTTCCCACCTGTTCTCCAAGTTCTTCGTTCAAGTCAGAAAAATTATCCACATCTAGCAGCAGTAAGGAACAGGGGACGTCATAGCGCCGCCCACGCTCTACCTCCTCGCGGATTCGCTCTCTGAAGTAATTTTCTTGTCTTAAGCCGGTTAGTTTATCTTCCAGTGCCTTCAGTTCCCCCTGCTCGGCAAAGGAAGCTTCCTGAACGAGAAGTCCTCCAAGCTCGGCAAGTGTGGTCAGATAGTCGTGTTTAGCGTTGATCATGTTCTCGCTTAAGCCTGGCTCAAAAGCGGCCAGCAGACCCAGGTTTTCTATCCCTGAAACCAGTGGAAAATATATAACTTCGCCTTCTTCAGGCTCCTCTGTCTTGATAAATTTTTCCTCATTCATTCTTCCTTCCTCGATCAAATTTCCGGGAATAGTCTGTCGTTTTGGATAGTCGCGGTATGAAAAACCATGCGCATTCCGCAATTTAAAGTTTCGGCCGCGCGGCACATAGAAGCCTGTTTCTTCAGTTTTTAGCAGCTCGGACAGTTGCTGTAACAGAAACTGGGTTACCTCTCCCATATCGGCCTCTAATTTTTGCGATTTCTGAATTAGTTCACCAATTTGTGCCATCTGGTTTTTACGAAATAAGTCCTGCGCAAGTTGCAGTGTTAGCTTCAGAGGATTGTAGCGTTCTTTTAAAAAAACAAGTTCAGCTCCCGGGTATTCAAGCGCCCCAAACCAGCTATCCGACTCTAAGTGAGTTAATTCATGACTCTTGTTGACCAGGCCATTGTGTTTTTGAGAAAATTGCTCTATCTCCTGGCGAGCAGGACTATTTTTTATCTCTCCACGCAGCACTTTCGCTTCGGCAACACTGGCTTCACCAGTATATAGATCAGCAAGGGGATAGGGCTGATAAAAAATTAGTGGCTCCTTTTCTATATTTTCCTCAAACCACTCGCTCAACAATTCGTAAAATTTCTCTACGTCTTCTGTGCTTGAGAGCAGACGGATTAGAAATTTGTCGCCCGGGGTTTTCATTTGATATCACCTGTCAGATTAAAATTTGTTTAATGGACCAATATTCTTTCATACTTGTCGAAAGCTGGCAACTGGTCCCGATTTTTATTATAATTTTTGTCGTTCCAAAAATCAGCCGGGTTCGTTTGGCAGGCCAGGCTGGCCAATCAAGAATGAGTCCCAACACCTATGAGTGGCCGTCTCAATCAGGGGTTTCAACAGAGCCCTGTAAACAAAGGCTAATTTTTATAATATCGGAAGGTGATAGGATGCCAATTTTTGGCAGTGCAAAAAGCGATGATAAAACTAAACTCAAGGGAGCGCTGGGCAAATTTCGCGCCGGTGTGAAAAAGTTATGGCCGGGTCGTGGAATGGACGCCGGTGCCATAGATGATCTTGAAGCGGCCCTGTTAAAAAGTGACGTCAGTCTGGAAACAGTTGAAAAATTGCTTGAGCCACTGCGCAGTAAAGAAGCAGATGCTGACGGGCCGGGATATTTGAGGGAGCAAATCAAGAATATTTTTGCTGCGGCCGGGAACCCCGACCTTCAGAAAAGTTCTGTTCCGCCTAGCGTTTACTTTTTTGTTGGAGTCAACGGTAGTGGTAAGACTACAAGCATGGCCAAGCTGGCCCACAAACTTGACGGGGAAATACTCTTTGCAGCGGCGGACACCTTTCGTGCCGCCGCCATTGAACAGCTGCAGGAGTGGGGAGAGCGTCTTGAAATTGACGTTATTGCTCACCAGAAAGGGGGCGACCCTTCAGCCGTAGTTTACGATGCTATAGAGGCTGCTTGCGGGCGGGGGGTAGACTATCTTTTCGTGGACACTGCCGGTCGTCTTCATACCCGCGGTGATCTTATGGAACAGTTGAACAAGATGTACAGGGTGGCAGCCGGCCAGAAAAGTGGGGAACCGGCGGAGACTTTGCTTGTTCTTGACGCATCAACGGGGCAAAATGGAGTGAAACAGGTAGAAAAATATGCCGAGCAGCTGCCGGTAAGTGGAATTATTCTATCCAAACTTGATAGCACGGCCCGCGGCGGTGTCGTGCTCAGTGCTGCCGATAAATTCCAGGTACCGGTAAAGTTTGTTGGAACCGGTGAGACGCTCGATGATCTGGCTCCGTTTTCACCTGATATTTATTGTGATGCTTTGCTGGCCGAAAACTTTGCCGGCGGAGAGGAATAAAAGTGGAAATACGCCGGCAGGAAATTATGGAACTTCTGTTTGCCCGTGCTCTGGCAGGGGAAGGGATGGTAAAAACAAATCCGCTGGTAGCCGCCGGGCTGGTCAAGGACGGTGAATTGCTCGAGCTTGCCGCTCATCGCCAGTTTGGCGGGCTCCACGCGGAGGCAGCTTTGTTAAATAAGTATACCGGTTCTTTGCAGGGAGTAGAGCTCTATTGTACCCTGGAACCATGTGTCCACCAGGGGAAAACGGCACCCTGTACGGAGCGCATTCTTAAGACTGACATCGAGGAGGTAACGTTTGCACATATAGATCCACATCCGCGTGTGCAGGGACGTGGAATGAAAAAGCTGCTGAAAGCTGGTTTGACCGTTACAACCCCGGTTTGTCGCTCTCAATACAGGTGGTTAAACCGTGCTTATTTTTACAATCAAGTCGCCGGGCTTCCCTGGCTGGAAGCCAAGCTGGCTCTCTCTGTTGACGGCTATATCGCCACGGAGAGCCACCACAGCCAGTGGCTCAGCGGTCCGGAGAGCCGGCACTACACACATTTGCTTCGTTCCCGGGTAGATGCTGTCATGGTTGGCGCTGAAACTGTGCGCCGCGATAATCCCAGCTTGACTGATCGCGTCACGGGTCGCGAATCTCAACCGGGAGCCATTATCGTCACTACCCGTCCTCAAACCTTATCCCCGTCACTTACCCTGTTATCTGAGCGGGCTGCTGAAACAACAATTGTTGTCCCGTCGCAGATAGAGCCGGCGCTCGGGGAAAAATTAGAAGAGAGCGGTGTAACCCTGGTAAGGTCTGAGCTGCACGACGGGCGCTACCGCTGGACCGAAGTTCTCCCCCGCCTTTACCGGGCCGGTTTTGGCCGCATACTTGTTGAAGGCGGCGGAGGACTGGTGGGTGATTTAATTTCGGCACAACTTTTAAATGAACTTCACCTCTTCAACTGTGGTCATGTTTTGGGTAGTGGTATACGAAGTGCCCGTCTGAGCCACAAGACCGAGAAAGTATTTAACGCCCCCAGATTTAGATTGCTGGAACAGCACCGGTTTGGTGAAGACATTTATATACGTCGTCTTTCTGAACAGTCTCTACGCCGGGTTGGTTTTAACTTAACTCCCCATCCGCGGCTGCGGCAGCGGTTGACCGGTGTTGGTTTCAAGGGGTAAAAACCTCGCAAGAGAACGCTTTGTATTATATCCTTGTAACTACTCACTTTATCTTTCCCCCTTGACGGGGGGAAATACAAAGGGGGGTGAAAAACGGGCCCTCTCCCTCCAGGGGAGAGGGGATAGATGAGTAGTTACATATCCTTTTATACGATCAAACCCGGGTTTGAGGTTGTTTGGGCTGGAGGGGTCTTCTGTTTAATGCCTTTTCTTCTGAAGAGGAAGCGTTTAATCAGGGGCTGACTCGAGTGAAAAAAGAACTGAGGTTTTAGCTAATGTTTACCGGTCTTGTAAGAGCAACCGCTGAAATAACGGCTCGCGAGAGAGGCACTGCCGGGACGATTAAGCTGCGTCTGCAATCGAAGTCTTTTTCAAAATTGGCTCTTGAAGTTGGCGACAGTCTTGCCGTTGACGGTGTCTGTCTTACAGTTGTTGAGACAGGTGCTGAAAGCGTAGCTGTTGAACTGGCTGAGACTACATCAGCCAAAACAACTCTACAGCAGGCTCGAGCGGGGTGCATTGTAAACATAGAGCCTTCACTGGCAGTTGGAGATCGTCTCGACGGTCACTATGTAAGTGGCCATGTTGACGGGGTTGTGAAGATAATTGTCCTGGAAAAAAGTGACGCCGGCTACCGGCTGGTTACTGACTATCCCGGCGACTTAAGACCATTTCTTGCTCCGCGAGGGTCGGTAGCCCTTGATGGTATCAGCCTCACTATAGCTGACGTGAGTGAGGAGACTTTAACAGTTCAAGTGGTTCCGCACACTTATCAAAAAACTACTTTGGCCGAGCGCCGGCCAGGCCAGCAAATGAATCTTGAAGTTGATACCATAGCGCGTTATCTCTATAATTTTTGGCAAAACGAAAAAAAGAAGGACAATTTAAGCCTTTCTGAGTTAAGCAGGGCTTTTCAACGGTGATATAAGTGATGAATAACAGTGAGAAGGTAGAAGCAGCCATTGAAGCGATTAAATCCGGGGAGATGGTTGTAGTTGTTGATGACGAGGAGCGTGAAAACGAGGGAGATCTGGTAATGGCCGCTGAGCAGGTCAGTGCCGACGCGATAAATTTTATGACAAAAGAGGGCCGGGGTCTGGTCTGTCTGCCTATGGCGCCTGATGAGCTACAGCGTCTACAGCTTCCTTCCATGGTTCCCAACAACACGGACCACCTGGATACCGGTTTCACCGTTTCAATTGACGCCCGGGAAGGGACTACGACCGGTATCAGTGCTCACGACAGGGCACTGACCATTCAAAAAGCGGTCGATCCGGAGAGCCGTCCCGATGATTTTCAACGGCCCGGGCATGTCTTCCCGCTCAAGGCTGAGCGTGGCGGTGTGTTAAAAAGAGCCGGTCATACCGAGGCCGCCGTTGATCTTGCTGTTCTGGCCGGTCTGCGACCGGCAGGAGTTATATGTGAAATCATGAGCGAGGACGGAACCATGGCCCGTCGGCAAGAACTGAAAGATTTTGCCGCCCGGCACGACCTCAAGATGATCTCCATAGAAGCGCTCATTCGTTACCGGCATCGCACGGAAAAACACGTCGAACGCAGGGCCGAGACCACCCTGCCAACCGAGTTTGGGGAGTTTAAAGCCGTAGCTTACCGCGATCGCTTGGAGGATCGTGAACACCTGGCTCTGGTTAAAGGCGAAGTTGAAGGCGAGTCGAACGTGCTGGTTCGTGTTCACTCCCAGTGCTTGACCGGGGATGTTTTTCGCAGTCGCCGCTGTGACTGTCGGCCACAGCTTCACCGGGCTATGGAGATGATTCAGGAGCAGGGCCGGGGCGTTTTACTCTATCTATTGCAGGAAGGTCGGGGAATTGGTCTCTGTAATAAAATTGAAGCTTATAACCTTCAAGACCGAGGACTTGATACGGTTGAGGCCAATAAAAAACTGGGATTCAATCCCGATCTTCGTGATTATGGAATTGGTGCACAAATTCTTAAAGACCTGGGTCTGTCCACAATCAGGCTTTTGACCAATAATCCCCGGAAAATAGTGGGCCTTGAAGGTTACGGTTTAAAGGTGACGGATCGTCAGCCTCTGGAGATAGAATGTAACGAAATCAACGAGGATTATTTACAGACTAAGAAGGAAAAGTTAGGGCATCTATTAAATCAATTTGAGGAAGGATGATCTCTTGTGATTAAGGAAATCAAAGGCGACCTCGACGGCAGCGGGTTAAAGGTGGGGGTAGTTATGGCTGAATTTAACGATATGATTACCGGTCAGCTAAAGCGCGGCGCCCTCGACATGCTTGAGAAGTGCGGCGTTAATAAAAAGGACGTTGAAATTTACAAAGCGCCCGGTAGTTTTGAAATCCCCGGTCTTGCTCGGCGGGTTGTTGAAAGCGATAAATTTGACGGCGTTATCTGTCTTGGCGCCGTAATTCGGGGAGAAACACCACATTTTGATTATGTCGCTTCGGAAGTTACCCGCGGGGTTGGTAAACTCAGTTATGATTCCGAGTTGCCGGTAGTTTTTGGCGTTATTACTGCGGATACGGTTGAACAGGCTGTCAATCGTGCTGGTGTAAAAGTTGGCAACAAAGGTGCTGACGCCGCTCAGGCCCTGGTCCGACAGGCCAGTGTATATCGTGAGTTAGAGAACTAAATGTCACGTTCTAAGGCCCGGGAAGCGGCCTTTAAGGTCCTTTATGCTCGTGAGGTTAGTGGTGATTACCAGCCCGAGAATAGTTCTGAATTTACCGGTGCGCTGGTTGCTGGGACCGAGAAACATCTTGAAGAAATTGATAAAAATATAGAATCGCATCTTGACGACTGGCGTCTTGATAGGATCTATCCGGTTGAACGAGTCCTGCTGCGCCTGGCAACTTATGAGCTGTTATGGACAGAAACTCCGAAACCGATAGTGATCGACGAGGCGGTGGAATTGGCTAAAAAATACGGTTCCGAGGACTCAGCATCGTTTGTCAACGGTATTTTAGACAATTTTAACGGTAAAGTGAGGCCGTAGCGGATGAATTCGCGTCTCCATTTTGTTATATTGCTTTTGTCGATCGCCGCTCTGGCGGCAGGGATATATTTAGGGTATGTAATATTTGAACCGGTGGTTCAGGAAATATGGGATCAAATTGTAGGTGTGCCGGTGGAAGAGCCGGAGCCGGAGCCGGAAGATTTTGTTACTGCGGAAGCCTGCGAGGCAGCCGGTTTTTACTGGTATGACGGGGCCTGTCATCCCGATCCAGAGCCGGTGGTCGACGTTGAACTGCCGTCACAGTTAAAAGAACGCATTGAAATTTCTCGAACTCGTCAGAGGGAGCTATTTGATCAGGCTCGCACCGCTCATGAAGCGGATGAGCTGGATCGAGCTTTTGGACTCTATCGCCGGGTGCTGGGAACTTCCGGACTGGACGAACCGGCAGCTCTCTCTTACCGCTATCTGGGCGACATTCATTCCGCCCGTGAGGAATTTGAGAAAGCGGAGGAGCTGTATGGCTATTCTCTGGACGTCATCGACACTTTTCCTGAAACTTATTATCGTCGCGCTATGGTTCGTGCGGAGCTGGACAGTGTCACCGGGGCTTTTGATGACCTCGACGCTGCAATTGCTCTTGACCCGCGCGCTGTTTTCTTTCTCGCTCGTGGCAACTTAAATGCGCGGGAAGAGAACCTGCAGCAGGCGCGGGATGATTTCAGCAGTGGTCTGGAGGCCGGCGGTTATGCGGAACTGCTCTATTTTAACCGTGGGTTAACACAGCTCCGCCTGCAGGATTTAGAGGCGGCAATAGATGACTTTGCAGCGGCTCGGGAGCATACTCAAGAGACGGAGATGAATTACCAGCTTGCTCTTTTGCGTGGCGGAGCTCTGGTGGATTTGAATCGCTTTGTCGAGGCTCGAGAGGAGTTCGAACAAGCACTGGCCCTGCGTGATACTCCTACAGCCCGCTATAATCTTTCGCTGGCGCAGTTGGAGGAAGGGGATACGACGGCTGCGCTTGCCTCGCTTGAACCGGCGGCGGATGTTGAGATCATAGAGGGACCGCTGCAGGAGTCTGATATACATCTGCAACTGGGCTACCTTTATCAGGCTGTTGGGGATTATGAAAACTCGATTCAATTTTATGAAAGAGCGCTTGCTGTGGCGGAGGAAGGATATTCAATCTCTTTCGCACTAGGGCGTTTGCATGAAAAGCAGGAGCGTCCCGCTGAAGCGGCGGAGAATTACAACGCCGCGCTGGCTGACGAGGAGATTGACGAGCGTTATCAGCAGCTAACTTACCGGCGGCTGGGAGAGCTGGGTTTAAAATATGATCGTCTGGCAGCTTCTCAATCTGCTTTTCGCAATCTTCTTGTTCTTGATCCCGCTAATCACGAAGCCGCCTATAATCTGGCGATCGCCTATTTCAGAGACAATAATCTGGAAATGGCAATTAGCGCCCAGCGGCGTGCAGTAAGTGTTCAACCCGAGAATCTCGACTATATAGTTGCACTTGGGAAACTTTATTTTTGGTATGGTGACCGAGCCGCGGCCCGCGAGCAGTTTGAGAGGGCACTTGAGCTGGACGAAGACCATATTTTGTCCAATCAGATGATAGCATATATTGATTTCAATCGGGGGGCGGTTAATTTAGCACGATATCGTTATGAGTCGCTGCTTGCCCGGGCGGAAGATGCTGAACAACGGGCTCGCTTCAATAAACAGCTGGGCAATGTATATCTGTTAGAACAAGAAAAGACTCATGCAATTGAATATTATCGGACAGCAATAAATGAGTATGAATTGCCGGAGGCATACTACAACCTGGGACTGGTCTTTATATTGGAAGAGGACTGGAACCGGGCGACTTCAACTCTGGAACTGGCTCGCGATTTACTTGGTGAAGATTCGCGAGTGGAAACAGCCCTCGGTTATGTATTCTATAACAGGGGACTTTTTGAAGAAGCTCAAATGCGTTTTGAAGAGGCGCTTGATCTTGACCCTGAGAATCTGCGGGCTCGTTATGATTTGAGGCGAACCCGGGAAGAACTGGAGGATTAGAATGCACGCCGATTATTTTCTCGAGGCAAGCAAAACGTTAACACGACTGGCGGATGATGTTCCGGCCAATCTTTTTGAACTTCGTGATGCAATACTTGAGACCTGGGAAATGAGCGGCAAAGTAATTAGTTTTGGTAACGGAGGTAGCGCCACTGATAGTCTCCATTTTACCACTGAATTGGTGGCGAAGTTTAATGTTGAACCAATTCAGAGGCCGGCCATAAGTCTTGCCGCCAGTCCCAGCACCTTAACTGCAGTAAGTAATGACTGGTCTTTTGAAGAGGTTTTTTCTCGTCAGATAAAAGCGCTTGGTGAACCCGGGGATGTCTTTCTGGGTATAAGCACTTCCGGCAGCTCACCTAATGTAATACGAGGACTGACAGCTGCCCTCGAAATAGATGGTCGGGTTTTTGGCCTGACCGACTCCGAAGGAGGAAAAATGCGGGAGTTGGACGTCGAGTTAATTAATGTTCCCGCGACCCGCACCGCCCACGTGCAGGAGGCCCACATAGCCTGTCTGCACTGGGTTTGTGATCAGATTGATCGTGAATTGAATTCTTAATAAAGTTTAACTTTTTGTAAGCAAGATAATCCATATCTTGCGTTATGCGTTTATTTTTGGTCAAGTAGTGATTGGGCCCTCTTTTGTAGAAAACGGTAATTCTGAGGACCGATGTGTTTCTGACGGATTTATAATGACCTCAAACCCCAGGATGGGGTTGTTTTGAGGTCTTTATACCTCGGAAGTTGCCCGGAGGGCAACTGAGAATGATGTCAGAAATATATCGGTCCTCAGAACGAGGAAACCGCAAAATTTAAATTCTTAAAAAGTTGATTTCATACCACAGGAGGAGTATTAGTTATGAGCGATTATGATCATGTAGAAATACCGGAACAGGGAGAAAAGATAGATTACCGTGACGGTAAGCTGGTTGTCCCAGACAATCCGATTATTCCTTATATTGAAGGTGATGGAACGGGTAAGGACATTTCACCTGTAATGCGCGACGTTCTGAATGGTGCTGTTGAAAAAGTGTACGGTGGTCAGCGTGAAATAGTCTGGACACGAATTTATGCCGGTGAGTCGGCGGAAGAGGTTTATGGAACCGTTTTTCCCGCCGAAACACTGGAGGCAATCCGTAAGTTTCGTATCGCTATTAAGGGACCTTTGACTACCCCGGTTGGCGCCGGTTTTCGCAGTCTTAACGTTGCGCTTCGTCAGCAGCTTGATCTCTACGCCTGTGTCCGACCTGTCTATTATCTGGATGGGTTACCATCGCCTATCTGCTCGCCTGAAGCAGTCGATTTTGTCATCTTCAGGGAAAATACCGAGGATGTTTACGCCGGTATCGAGTGGGAGGCCGAGACGTCGGATGCCGAGAAGGTGAGGAAGTTTGTTGAAACTGAACTTGGTGCCGCCGGTATTCACGAAGGTCCGGTCGGGTTGGGATTGAAACCGATCAGTGAGTTTGCCACCAAGCGGCTGGTTCGCCGGGCAATCGACTACGCTCTTGAACATGATCGCGAGTCGGTTACCCTGGTTCACAAAGGTAACATTATGAAATTTACCGAAGGAGCCTTTTGCAACTGGGGGTATGAGGTTGCTGAACAGGAATATGGCGATGAAGTCATTACCGAGGATCAACTCTGGGATAATTACGACGGGCAAGCACCTGAAGGCACGCTCGTGGTTAAGGATAGAATTGCTGACAATATGCTTCAGCAAATTCTGACAAGAACCGCCAGTTACGACGTTCTTGCCCTCCCCAATCTTAACGGTGATTACATTAGCGACGCCGCCGGCGGCATGATTGGCGGCCTGGGAATCTGCCCGGGTGCTAACTTTGGTGACGGGCTTGCCCTGTTTGAACCAACTCACGGCAGCGCCCCCAAACACGCCGGTAAGGATAAAGTCAATCCGACGGCTCTCATTCTTTCCGCCTGCGAAATGCTCGACCACATGGGCTGGGTTGAGGCTTCTACTGCTATTAAAGAGGCCCTGCAGGAGACTTTCAAGGAAAAGTACGTTACTTATGACCTGGCCCGGCAGCTATCTGACGCTGAAAAAGTTAAGTCAAGTCAGTTTGGTCGCCGTGTGGTTGAAAATATCCAGGTTTAACAGATTTTTACTTTCAACATCTATTTTTGGTTGAAATTATTAAAAGTCTGTCTTAAAATTGAAGAACGTAGCGTTAAGAGAGTTTCTTTTTAACATAAGTCCACTTTTGACGCCAATTAATTGGACAATTGATTATTATTGTCTGAGTTGTTTTTATTCTGTTAGCTCAGGGAGGCTAAAAGTATGACGTCGGATGGTCTGAAGAATGTAGTTTTAACGGAATCGGAGATGAGTTTTCTGGACGGTGACAAAGGAGAGCTTGTTTATAAGGGATATGATATAAATGAGCTCGCTTATAAGGTCCGCTTCGAGGAGATTTTTCATCTCTTCTGGGAGGACGGCTTTCCAACTCAAAAGCAGTTTGACGAGACCTGTGGAGTCCTGGCTAAAAATCGGCCGGTTAACGATGAAGTAAAAGAAATAGCTAAAAAATTAGCCGACGCTGACATGCACCCCATGGCTGCTCTCAGAACCCTGATTTCGTCTCTTGCCGCCTATGACCCCGACAGTGAGGTGTCGCCTCTTGACGTCGAGGCCAACTACCGAAAAGCCGAGCGTATTGCCGCTAAGATGGTCACCCTGATAGCTGCTTTCGACCGCTACCGGCGCGGACTGGACGCTGTCGAACCAGACCCCGAGCTGAGTCACGCCGGTAATTTTCTATACATGTTAAATGGTGAGCGTCCTTCTGAAGAGGCGGAAGAAATTTTTGATACCTGTCTAGTGCTTCATGCCGATCATGGTTTTAATGCCTCCACTTTTGCCGCCCGAGTTACTGCCTCAACTCTCAGCGATGTCCATTCCACAATAACTTCTGCCATTGGGGCTTTAAAAGGTCTCATTCATGGTGGGGCCAACTCAGAAGTTATGAAAATGCTTCTTGAAATAGACGAACGTGGCATTGATCCGGTTGATTATGTCAAAGAAAAACTTGCCGCCGGTGAAGTAATAATGGGTTTCGGCCACGCCGTTTATAACACGATTGATCCCCGTTCTCCTTACTTGAGAGAAATGTGTAAAAAGCTAGGCGAAGAGAAGGACGAGCTGAAGTGGTACGAATATAGCACGGCGATCGAGGATTTTATGGAAGAAGAGAAAGGGATCCGCTGTAACGTGGACTTCTATTCCGCTTCTGTTTACTACCTGCTGGGGATACCAATCGACCTTTACACGACCATATTTGCCGCCAGCCGTGTCGTCGGTTGGCTGGGGCACGTTATGGAACAATACGATGAGAACACCCTGATTCGTCCGCGTGCTAAGTATGTCGGCCCGCAAAATCAGAAGCTGGTTCCCATGGAGGAGCGCGGGTAAGTAAGTGGCTTTTTCTTGAAATTAGACTGCCATACCCACACCTCCCGTTTTTCTGCCTGTTCTGTCATCTCACCTGATGACCTGCTTAAGCTGGCTCGAGAACGAGATCTTGACGGTCTGGTCCTCACCGAGCATAATCGTTTCTGGCCACCGGATGAGGTGAGTTGGTTACGTCGCGCTTTTCCAGAACTGCTGGTTTTTACCGGCGCTGAAATAACAGTCGGTCCTCATCATGTTGTTGTCTTTCTTCCGCGGCCCGACACTTCCCTGTTTTTATGTGGCAGCCTGGAAAGTCTGAGCTCTGCGGTTGCCGAGCGGGACGGCTATGCTTTCGTTGCCCATCCTTTTCGGTTTAACCCGAATTTTGATGAACTTGTTCGTAACTATCCTTTTGCCGCTATCGAAGTGGCCAGCTTCAACCAGCCCCAGTCAGACAGGGTTGAGCTCTCACTGGAATATGCCCGCCGACATGACCTTCAACCAATTACAGCCAGCGATGCTCACAGCTCTGATCCGGTTGGCGACTATTTTATCAAGCTGCCAGAAGCAGTTGTTTCCGTGGATGAATTAATAGCGGCTCTTCACGCCGGTGACTTTGACTTACATGCCCCTGTTCTACCCGGGAACAACAATAAGTTTCCTGACAGAGATATATTTTGATATTTCCCGGCTGATCCCTTATATTTGTAATAGATAATCAGAATCACAACCCAGGGTTGGAGGAGGCAAGTCTATACACAGGGGTGGTAGGCTATGTCTTCTCCGTCGCAAGTTCTCGCCACGTTGGATCGACAGCCAAACCTTACTCTTACCGAGAAAGAGATCACCCGACTCTGGCAGTGGACGGTGGCGGCCAAGGAAAATTTTACCGGTGATACTGGGGAACGTATTTCGGTGACTAAAGCCGGTCGCCCGGCGGCTTCTTCCGGTCCGGATATAAGAGGAGTAACTCTGGTTGTTGATGGGATAAGGAGAAGCGGAACAGTTGAAATTCATCAACACCCGGCCGACTGGTATCAGCACAATCACCAACATGATCCCGCCTTTAACAACGTTATCCTTCAGGTTTGCTTGCACTCTGCGGCCGACTGTCCGGCCCGTCGGGCCGACGGGCGGTTAATTCCAACTATCTCCCTCACGGATGAGCTGGAAGATTTGTCTTTTTCTACTTCGCCGAGCCGATTTCTGCAACGCCTGCAGCAGGTCAAACATCCCTGTTATAAGCATTTGTTCCGCCGCCGGTTGTTAGCTTGCCTGCGCCGGGCGGGGCAGTGCTGGCTGTATAGACGTGTTGTTACTTTGAAAAAGCTGCCGGGGGAACGTCGTCTCTGGCAGCCCCTGGTCGGTGCTCTTGGTTACACGTTTAACCATCGGCAGTTTCGTTGCCTTGCCCGCCGTCTGTCCCCGAAACTGTTTTATAACCGGCTTTCTGAATTAGATCGTCCGATGGAACTTGAAGCCTGGCTGCTTGGCAAAGCAGGCTGGTTTCCACAGTTGTCGAGTTCTAAAATCAATCGTTCAATCTATAACCGTCGCCGTTGCTGGCGAGAAAATCTTGCCACTGAAGAGCCGCTAATTAAGACACCTTCCTTCTGGCGGCTCGGTGGGGTTCGCCCCCAGAGTTATCCTTACCGCCGCTGGATTTCTTTTGGCCGGGCAACCCGCAGGCTTGAAGCTCCCTGGCGGCAGTACCTGCTGGCGCTGGAGGAGTCTGCACTACAGGCTAAAAGTTTGCGAGCTTTTCTGGCGCAACGTTTGTTACCCCGGTTTAAATTTCCCGGCCGTAACTACTGGCGTCACCACTATACTTTCTCTGATGACCGTCGTGAATCTGTTCCCTCTCCGTTTGGTAAAAAATGGCTTGATCAACTCATCGTCAATGTCGTGATACCATTTTTTTATCAGCGAGCACTTTTTAATGGTTGGTCGGAGCGCCGGCGGTGCTGGGAACAAATATTTCTGGATTATCCGCCCGTTCTTCCAAATCGACGTACAAGAACGATTGAGAGCCAGTGTGGTATGGAGGTTACCTGGCCGTCGGTTGCTCATCAACAGGGCGCTGTCTTCTTATATAAACGCTACTGTCAGCAGGGCCGTTGTTCCGAGTGTATGCTTAATTCACCGCGACCGGCTCAACAGCAACTTTTTACTTCTGAACACTAATCTGCCAGAGATACCCACGTTTTACCACCTACGGGAAAGCCTGTGTATAGATACTGAGTGGATGTTATAATAGCCGGGGAGTGTTTAAAATGAATCCAGCTGCTTTTGTTGTATTGATTTTGGCCGTAGTGGCATTGATTGTTGTGGTTGTTGTGGCAACCCAGGGGGGGAAAGGTAAGTCTGCTGGCGATTTAGACCCTACCGATTTTAAACTGGAGGGCGGTTTGAAAGAAGCTGTCACCAGCGCTGACGAGCCCTACAAGCGGCCCGAACAATCACTGCCGGTGGATGATTTGGATAAGGTGCGCCCAGACGCCAGCGAAAAAAGTGATGAATTTGAGGATAATGAGCCGAATTTGCCAGAAAAAAAGATCCGTAATGAGGACCTAACACTGCCGTTTGAAGGGATTAATACCTTTGCTCCTGACATAAACCAGTGGACGGATCTTTACCAGGACATTAATCGATATCCCTGGCCGGAACCGGACGAGTCTCGCCGGCTTGATTATGACGATAGAACCGCTCCTGACAAGTCATCCCAGAAAATTAAAGACGCGGTTAAATGGCTGCGGGAAGCGAGCACGGAAGCTATTCATCAGCAGGATAAATACGCGGTATTTTTTGAGTCACTTGTTCCCTTTATACAGGAACCTCGTGCCGCCGGTGCAGAGTTGGTAGGCGAGACTGCCTGGCGAGAAAAATCAGCAAATATTAGTCGGCTGATTGGTGAGCGACTGTTGGTCATAGCCTTTTCGCTTAGTTGCTATGGTCCCGTAGAAATGGACCAGCACCGGGAAGCTTATGGCAATCTGCTTGCTCGCCAGTGGAACGCCGACGGCCTGGAGGCAGCGCTTCTCTACCAGGGACTGGGTCGGTTGGGACTGCTCACCCCCACTTCGACAGAATCATCTCAGGAGACTTTGATTTCCCGCATTCCCGGTGCTGCCCCCTCGCAGCGTGAACCCAAACTCGGTTCCGTTGACGCGGCACGTTATCATGCTCTTTTACTTGCTGTTTCGGCCGGTCCCGAGTATCCTTTCCCCCGCGGCGAAAATCAGCTTTCGCGTCTCTGGCACTGGGAAGAAAGCAAACCCCCTCTGGCCACCTGGCCTCATCTGCCTGCTGAGCTGTATGCTCTCTGGAATTATCACTGGATAAATGATGAACAAGCCGAAGCCGTGCGGGATCTTGCTGCTCTGCTGGGAAGCTGGTGGGATTCGGAACCCCCGTCTTCTGAGTTCCTGGATGAAAATCCAGAGGTCTGGGAAGCTATTCTTATGTGCTGTTGGGCCTGGGCACCTGAACACTCGATGGTCTGGGATAAAGTCAGGGAACGTTTTGAGGAGTTAGACAGCGAAAATCCGCTGCTTGAAAGTATGACCGAAGGCTATCTGCAGTGGACGGAGCAATACCGGGAAGAAGCTGAACCTCCCCCAGAGTCTTTCAACCGTCGTCGTCTGCCGCCTCGGGACTGGCTTAGCCCGCTGCCTTCTGACATTCTTAACGACGCAGCTCAACCCTCGTTTAATTTTCCGGAAAGCTGGCTGGAGGCATTAGGGGACATAACCTCTCCTGACCTGGAAAAAATTGAGCTTCACCACCGGCCCCGTGCCGTATAAAATGGAGTTGTTTTAGATTGATTTCGGAGTTTGACACAGATACGCTTCGCGAACAACCATTGAGCGTTGATGAAAAGCAGGTGCTCTCCGACTATTTTCAGCTCGAGGGGCACCGACAATTTGAAAATTATCGGTCACTTAACTTTCATCTTCCAGGAGGGAATCCTGATCTTTTGGGGTTGTTTAACTATAACCACGAGTTGCTTGAGGAATTGTCCGATAAGCAATTAACGCTTGAATTAAGTCGGCGGGAACACTGGGTCAATCTTATGAAATCAATTCATAACCGTTTTTATGACAGTCAGCCGACGCCGGGGGAAGTGCTGCTCTGGTTTTCTATCTGTCTTGAGAAACATGCTATTCTACAGGTTGAGACGGGTAAGGAAGAATACCGCCCACTCCTGCGTGAAGCTCAGCGCCGTCAGCTGCCGCTGATCCGTCAACTCGGGGAGACAACTTCCCGCGAGATGGCAAAAAATATCGAACTTTTTTATTCGCTTCTTGATCTGGAAGGGATTACTCAAAATATTATTCGACTTTAGAACATCTCTCTTCGCCAGAGCTGATTTCTCGCTTCAACCGGCTGATCAGTTCGGTTACGTTTATTTCGCGCGGGCATACTTCCAGGCAGTTATAATCGGTTTCGCAGCCCCAGAGCCCCCAATTTCGATTGATGTTTTCCAATTGTCGATTTTTATCCTCGTGGCTTAAAATCCCCAGCAGGCGGTAGCTTTTAAGTAGTGCCGCCGGACCGGGGAACAGGTTGTTGTTCCATGTTACTGGACAGGCGGGAACACAGGCTCCACAGAGGTTACAGCTTGCCGCTTCCCTGATTTCTGAGTTTGTTCTTTTCGGCGAGGTCAACTTATCCACTGATTTTTCTATAATTTCGCCTCCCAGTTGTTCCACTTCCTTCAGGTCGACGACCAGGTCTTTCAATACCCGATAGCCGTCGAGCGGTCTTATGGTTACCTGTTTCGGGTTGGCCAGGTCTTTAAAAAGAGTGCGGCAGGCCAGTCTCGGTTGGCCGTTTATGTTCATTGCATCCGCACCACACTGGCCGCTCTTACAGTTGGAGCGGAAAGCCAGCTCCGGCTCAACATTACGCCTTATTTTTAATAGGGCATCTAACAGTCGCTCCTCGGGCTCTACCTGTAGCTTATACGTTTTCCACTCGGGCTCACTTTCTACTGAGGCCTGTCGCAAGATTTTAAGTTTAGTTTTCATTTTCTTCGATCACCGCCCTATATTTGACCTGGAGGCCCTCTTCATTGAGCTGGACCAGTGAGTGACATCTCAAATTTTCATCCTTTTCTGGAAAATCGACCCGATAATGCGCACCCCGGCTTTCAGTTCGTGCCAGCGCCGCCGCCACAGTTAGCCGTGCCAGCAAGAGCAGGTTTTTGAGTTCAAACGTCGTCTTCAGAGTGTAAGAGTAGGGCCGGCGTGATACTTCCACATAGTTGCTATTTGCAAGCTCCCGGTTTAACTGGTTCAGCTTTTTTTGTCCGTGAGCCAGCTTTTCTTTATTGCGAAAAATCCCGAGGCAGTTGCTGGTGATTTTCTGTAGTTTTTCCATCAGTTGACCCGCTTCCGGAATAGCGGCAAAGGGAAATATATTTTTCTGTAGTTCTTGCGGCGGCGGGAGCGGAACATCTTTTTCAATCTCCATAGCAATACGTTGTCCCGCTTTCGCCCCCATAACCTGAGTCTCGGCCAGTGAATTTGTTCCCAGGCGGTTAGCCCCGTGAATTGAAACAGAGGCGCATTCGCCTGCAGCAAAAAGGCCTGGCACAGGCAACTGCTTAGCATCTAATACTCGACCCTGGTTGTCTGTCGGTATTCCCCCCATCCAGTAATGGGCGGCCGGGCGAACCGGAATTAGCTCTTCTTCCGGCTCCAAGTCCAGGTAGTTGCGGCAGCAACTAACTACCTCTGGCAGTTCTTGATATAATTTTTTTGCTTCCACGTGCCGCAGGTCAAGGTGAACGCAATCGCCCCCCTCGACGCCTCGTTCAGCATCTATTTCTTGGCTAATTGCCCGGCTCAACTTATCTCGTGGGGCCAGCTCCAGTTGTTTTGGGGCGTATTTTTCCATAAAACGGTCGCCACGACAGTTCACGAGTTGGCCCCCCAGGCTGCGCGCCGCCCCGGTTACCAGCACGCCCAATCGTGGTAAAACCGTTGGATGATACTGGAAAAACTCCGGGTCCTGCAGGGGAATGCCTGACCTCACCGCCATTGCCTGGCCGTCGCCGGTACAATTCAATGAGTTGGTGCTAAATTCAAAAAGCATCCCGGCCCCTCCGCTGGCCAGTAGTGTGGCCCGGCTTCGAAACAACTTAGGCCGGCCGCTTGCCATATCTCGAGCAAATACTCCACAGAATCTACCCCGCCTCTGGCAGAGCCGGAGGGCAAGGTGTTCATCGAAGAAATCAATCGCCCGGCTCCGGCAGTGGTCATGCAGAATGTGCAAAAGCATCTGGCCGGTTCGATCGCCAGCGTAACGAGCTCGTAGTGCAGGTAGGCCGTCTGCATCGTAGTGGCCGGCAAATTTACGGCCGGCAATTTTTCCCTCCTCAGTTTCATTGAAGGGTAGACCGAGTTCAGCCAGTTTTCTGATTTCTTCGCCCACCGCCTGGCAGAAGCATTTGACCGCTGGCCGGTCGGCCAATCCGTCTCCTGCTTTTATTGTATCCCGGGCGTGTTGCTCCGGGGAGTCTTTTCCGTTCCTGTCCAGGACAGCCCCGATGCCCCCGCGAGCTGCAGCTGTGTGACTTCTTACCGGTGGCAGCTTGGAAATAATTGCTATTCGTGGTGTCCCGATTTCTGTTAGCTCCAGCCCGGCCCTTAGCCCGGCGGCGCCGCCGCCAATTATTATCGCGTCGTATTCAAGTATTTCTACATTCAAAACAGAATCACTGCCTCCGCTGATTGTTAACTAATTTGTATAAGTCGATTTTACCCTTACAAAAATTTTCTTTGCAAGTTCGCTCTTTTTATCTGATGATTATCGCCGCATAAATTATATTTTATCGAAGACTAATTTCCAAAACTTTCACTTAAAGCTAACAGAACTTTCCAACGCTCTTCGCTTCTTGCACCTTCGCTCTTCACTCCTGGGCGTTCCCCACCCTTAACCTGCCGACCGTCATTCCGGCCTCGGCCGGAAAACACCAGCTTAAAGCTCAAAGCCAAAAGCCGAAAGCTAACCCGGCCTATGCATGAACCTTATGCATAGGCCGCCCATTCATCAAATGGGCGGGGTTAACCCAGCCGTTTACAGAACAACTGGTAAGTTACCGTCTGTGAAAATAACTGCAATAGTAATATTTTGTTTAATATCCAACAAGAAGCCTATAAACGGCTGTCCTTCGGACGGATAATTCACGATAGTTGTGATGTCGTGAATTATCAGGGCTAATTCAAATTCATTAAGTGCTCATAATCTTGCTCTGGGCCTTGATTTTCCCGAACTTTCGCCTGTTCGCATGTTCGCAAGCTCGCCCCTTGCGCTCCTGGACGTTTCCCTCCCTTGACTTTGACCAAAAGCTCGTCATTCCGGCCTCCGAGCCGGAATCCAGTGACTTTGACCTTGATTTTCGGTCTTGCGCCTCTTCGCCTGTTCGCAGGTTCGAAGTTTACGCCCCGCGCCAAGCGCTGAGCGCCCAGCGCCTCGCTCCTCAAAAAAAGCCTTTCAAGATCACAAGGATAATTTATAATGTATCTACAGGGAAAATTGAAACAAAAAATGGAAGGTTGAATAAGATGGGCTTAACTGAAGGGATAGCTGTTGTAGTCTTAGCAGTTACTTCTGTAATTCTTGCTCTTTTTTATTGGCTGAACAGCCGTCGTATAGATAAATATCGTAACCTCTTTCTTGTCGCTCCAAATCCAATTTTTATCCTCAATAAAGAGACCGAAATAATTGATTGTAACGAGGAAACCGAGGCTGTTTTTGGTTGTTCGCGGGAGCAGCTTACCGGCCGTTCATTTGTTGAATTTTCCCAGGTTGTGCAGGCCGACGGTCAAAATTCAGAAACCAAGCTTAAAAACTTGCTGGAAGAGGTAGAGTCAGGAGACTCCCGGCATTTTGAGTGGACAAATAAGCGTGCTGATGAAATTCCTTTTCCCGCTGAAATTAGTCTTACAAATTTGCCGTTGTCGACCGGCCAATACTATCTTGCTATAGTTCGTGACGTTCATGACCGCAAACAACTGGAGGAGGAGCTGCGTCTCACCCGGCACCGTTTGCAGAAGGCTAATCAGCGATTAGAAGAACAGGCAATTTTTGACAGTCTTACCGGTGTTATGAATCGACGTGGTTTTGACCAGGCCCTGGAGGAGGAGTGGAATCGCTGTCGCCGCAAGCATGCCCCTCTCTCGCTGCTTATTATCGATATCGATCACTTCAAACTTTATAATGACAACTACGGTCACACCCGTGGTGACGAGTGCTTAAAAGAGGTGGCGGAAATTATTTCGGCGAACGCGCGCCGCGCCGCTGATACGGTGGCCCGTTACGGTGGCGAGGAGTTTGCCGCGATTCTTCCCACCACCCCCGCCAGTGGAGCGCGCCAGGTTGCTGAAAATATTCGTGAATCTATTCGTGGCGCCCGTATGGAGCACGAGAACTCTCCAGTTGACGACTATCTGACAGTGAGTGTTGGCACCCATACCATGGTCCCTGACGGTCAGAAGGACCCCGAAGACCTGATAGAAGCCGCCGATCGTGCTCTATATCAGGCCAAAAACGGTGGTCGTGATCGCGTCGGAGTTGCTTGAATAATACCAACCTTTAATCCGGGATGTTAATAAATATGGAAGAAGTAATTGAGTTGGCCCAAAGAGCTGTTGAATCATTTTGTGAACGGGGGGATATTATAGATCCGCCCGCGAATTTGCCGGACCGGCTCTTGAATGATCGCCAGGGAGTTTTCGTCACGTTAAAAAAGGAAGGCGACCTGCGTGGCTGCATGGGAACTTTCCGTCCGACACAGGAGAATATCGCCGAAGAAATAATTACTAACGCAATTAGCGCCGCTTTCCGTGATCCGCGGTTTCCTCCGGTCAGAAGTGAGGAACTAAGTGATCTTCAGTATGAGATCTCGTTGTTGAGTTGTCCCGAGCCAGTTAAGGATACTTCCGAACTTGATCCTCAAAAATATGGGGTTATTGCACAAAAAGGAAGTGCCCGCGGTCTACTTCTTCCTAATCTTGAGGGACTTGATACTGTCGAAAAACAGCTTGCCGCCCTGCACCGTAAAGCAGGACTTCCCCCCGGTGAACCCGATGTCGACTACAAAAAATTCACCGTCCAAAAATTCACCGCCGAATAAAAAATATAATCATCTTATGCCTGTTCAGCGTCTTCACTATCATTCCAAATTTATCCAAACGCTCTTCGCTTCTCGCACCTTCGCTCTTCGCCTGCTCGCAAGTTCGCAAGCTCGCCTGTTCGATGTTTACACCCCGCTCCCCGCGAACTTTCTCCCGCTCGCCCTATCGCCCCACCGCCCCGCCCCCAATAACACTGGACAATCACCGCCGAAAAAGATATTATCTCTCTTCCTGAAATCACCCAGTAATCAGACTGCCAAAAGAAGTTGATCTTAAACTGTTCTACTGTTTAACTTTCAAACTTTTACACTTTTTAACTTTGCAACTTTCTAACTTTCACACTTTTTAACTCACGAATTATTCCAAGGAGGTATTTAGAAGTGAAAATTATTGCTGAAAACCATAGCATGTATCCACGCGTTGGTGAATCTGATCACGCCCAGCGTTTGCGTCAAGCCCATCACGACTTCGATCATGGTGCTATTGACGCCGAGAAACTTAAAGAGATAGAAGACTCCTATGTTGAGGAGCTCATTAAGGAACAGGAGGATGCTGGCCTGGACGTTGTAACTGACGGTATGATCCGCTGGTATGATCATATTTCCCACCTTTGCGGAAAGATTTCGGGTGTTGAGGTTGGCGGTCTTGTCCGTTACTTTGATACCAATTACCTGGTCCGCGAAGGGATTGTCCGCGACCGGGTTGAATGGGATGGCTCAATGCTTGTTGATCAGTATAAGTTTGCCGCTCAGGTAGCCAGCAAGCCGGTAAAAGTAATTTTAACCGGTCCATACACGCTTGCTTATTTTTCCGAGATTGATGATAGCGACTATGCGAGTGAACGCGAACTTGCTGAAGATTATGCTGATCTGTTGGCCCGCGAGGCTGAGGTTCTTGCCGACTCCGGGGTAGAATACCTGCAGATTGAGGAACCGATGCTTTTGCAAAACCCCGCTAATTCCAGTTGGGTGCTCCCCCTTAACGATAAGATTGTTGAAGCGGCCGCTAATACCGAGGTCCGCCTTGCCACCTATTTTGGCGACGCAGCCCCTCTTTACGACGAATTACAGGAAACAGCCGTCGATATGTTACTTTTTGATTTTTCTTACGGACCGGAGCTATTTGACTGCATTGCCGACCGGGGTAGCGACAAACGTATTGGTTTCGGCTTGCTTGACGGTCGCAACACCAAGCTCGCCACTGCTGATGAGCTGGCAGAAAAAATTGAAGCGGTTTCTGATAATTTGACGGATGGTCCCCATTCGGTTAGCTTTACCTGTAGTCTTGACTATCTGCCCCGGGATCGCGCCCGTTTGAAACTTGAAAGACTGGCTGAAACAAGAGATAAACTTCAGGAGGTTTTAAACTAATGAGTCAAGAAAAACTAGAAAATCTTGGTCTGGATCTCCCCGATCTCCCTTTAACTACCGTCGGTAGTTTCCCAAAACCGCCGGAGCTCAAGGAGGCTCGCAAGCAGAACCGCGAGGGTGATCTTTCCGACGATGACTTAGACGAACAAGCCCGTGAAGCGACACGTTTCTGGCTCGACAAACAGTACGAGCTGGACTATGACATTTATGTCGACGGTGAACAATATCGCGGTGACATGGCCACCTATTTTGCTGAAAATTTACAGGGTTTTGAAATTGGCGGGCTTGTCCGTTCCTATGGCAACCGTTATTATCGCAAACCGATCGTTGTTGATGAAATAGTCTGGGAAGAGCCCATAACCGTCGATTGGTGGCGTTTTGCCCAGGATTATGCCGATCGCCCGGTTAAAGGTATGCTTACCGGTCCCTATACCATGATGGACTGGACATTCAACGAACACTACCCCTCACGTGCCGAGACCGCGCGCGCCTTTGCTGCTGCTATTCGAAGCGAGGTTGAGGCTTTGATTGAGGCCGGTTGTAAAATCATTCAGATTGACGAACCGGCCTGCTCGGTTCGCCACGACGAGATGGAACTGGTGAAGGAAGTGGTTGGCCAGGTTGTTGAAGGGCAGGACGCCTATTTCATCTCCCACATCTGTTATGGTGAATTTGAAAAAATCTACCCAGATATGCTTGAGATTCCGGTCGACAATTTTGACCTTGAGTTCACAAACAGCGATCTTTATCTGCTTGATCTTTTTAGAGATGATCCTTTTACCAAGGATCTTTCCTTTGGTGCTGTTGATGTTCATAACCACAGAGTTGAGTCTCGTGAAGTTGTTCGTGAACTGATTGAGAAGGTGCTTGACGTTGTGCCGCGCGAGCAAATCTGGATCAGCCCCGACTGTGGTCTCAAAACCAGGACTGTCAACGAGGCCCTGGGCAAGATGGAAGTCCTCGCCGAAGCCACCCGAGAACTCCGATAAAATTTGGGCGAGGTTTTTAACCGCTTTTAACGATTCTGTTTCTGCGGTAAGATTAAATGCACGAGCGGGTGGGATAAGAAGGGATAGGTTTCTTTGATTTACGCAACTTCGCCCGCTCGCATCTTCGCCTGCTCGCAACTTCGCAGAACCGGGGGCCTTAGCTCAGGGGCAGAGCGCTACCTTCACACGGTAGAAGTCGCAGGTTCGAATCCTGCAGGCCCCACTTGCTCGTGGTTTGCTCCCAAGATCTTGTACTTTCCCGCTGGAATATCCTTTCCTTAAAATTTCATTGGCGACGTTTTTAGTATGGCAGGTTCCGAGTGCTCTCTGGAGAATAACGGGGAGGACAAGTATAGTTAAAGAAGATGTTTTTGTTTTGAAAAGCTTGGGGATATAATATTGTTGGCAGGGAAATTTCTGTTGAGGGAGTGATTTTTGTGGAAGTTGAAGTGCCTGGATATGAAATTGAAGAGCAAATTGAAATATCTGCTGCCGAATATCTGCTGTTGATAGTGGACATGCAGAATGATTTTGTTCACCCGGACGGCGCTCTTTACAATCCGAAAGCTGAGAAAAGTATAACCAAAATTAAAAAGACGATAGAAAGGGCCCGGACAGCCGGTATGCCGGTCTGGTTCACCCGTGACACCCACCGGGAGGATGACCCGGAGTTTGATGTCTGGGGCGAACACGTGGTAGAAGGAAGTTTTGGCTGGGAAATAGCTGAGGAGTTGAAGCCGGAGGCGAACGACAGAATCATCGATAAAGCTCATTACGATGCATTTTTTGAAACAGAGTTGGAGGAAAAATTAAAACAGCAAGAGGTAAACGGGTTAATAATTGCAGGCACTGTTGCAAATATCTGTATTCACTATACCGCGGCCAGCGCTGCACTGCGTAGTTTTGAGGTTATACATCCGGTCGATTTAATCAGTGCGCTGACAGATTTTGACTATTACGCCGCTTTGCATCAGGCGAACTGGCTCTTTCAGGCACGCCTGGTCGAAAGTAAAAATATTAAGTTCGTCTAAGTTGTGAAATTACGATTATGAAACCGGGGAAAATGATTGCAGTCAGGGTTGATTATTCGTGAGTGAGAAAATGGAGCACAACCAGCTTACCGATTCGATCAGTATCCGACTGGGAATAGTGCTGGGTTTGAATCTGCTGATCACCCTGATTGAAGTTGTTGGCGGAATTATTTCCGGCAGCCTGGCCCTGATCTCTGATGCTCTGCATAACTTTTCAGATGCTACGGCGGTCGGTATCAGCTACCTGAGTATGAAAATAGGGGAGCGGGCCAGAGATCCTAAGCGTACTTTTGGATACCGTAGAGCGGAGATAATTGCGGCTGTAATAAATTCGACGGTTCTGCTGTTAATAGTAGCTTATCTCCTGTATGAGGCCTACAATCGTCTCCTTGCCCCGAGGCCGATTCGAGGCGGAGTCATGTTTGCAGTGGCCCTGGTAGGGCTGGCAGCTAATAGCTTTGCAGTTCTGCTGCTTCATTCGTCACGGTTGAAAAGTTTGAACATCCGGGCCGTCTATATGCATCTGCTGGCCGACGCCTTTTCCTCGTTTGTAGTTATTACTGTCGGTCTGCTGATATATTTCTATCAGCTGCACTGGCTCGATCCGGTCTTGACCGCTGCAATCGCTCTTTACGTTGCCTGGGAAGCCCTGGATATACTGCGTGAGGCGACTAATGTTGTTATGCAGGGAGCCCCATCTGAGTTAGAACTGGAAGAAATAAAGGAGCGCCTGAACTCGCTTCCCGAGATTCGGGAGGTTCATCACACCCATCTCTGGTCGCTGACTCTGCGGGATGCTTTCTTTGAAGCTCACGTCAGGGTTGAAGATATGTTAATCAGTGAGAGCGAAGAGATCACGAAAAAAATAGAAGCGCTCCTGGAAGAAGAGTTTGGGATTAATCACGTTACCCTGCAATACGAACACAACCACTGTGAGGCGGAGAGATTAATATAATTTGCCGCAGCGGTATTGTGCTGTTTAAATGCAGATGAGCGCAGGCTGTAATTAGACCCTCTTCGAAAAGGGTTAAACATCTCCTCCCCCTTGAGGGGGGGAGGATTAAGGTGGGGGTGAAGAGGCCTCGTAGAGGCCGAACAACGGTTGTGACGTTTTATCCCCCTCACCCTAGCCCTCTCCCTCCAGGGGAGAGGGGACTTTTCGGAGAGGCTGTAATCAGGCGGCGTATTCGATGTTTGTTCCTGCCTCGTAGCTGAAGTTCATCTGGTAGCTGGAAGTGATTTGAGCTCCAACGGGCCGGCCGCCGAGCTGTTGTTCCGCCTCGGGTTGCTGACCGTTATTTTGAATCTCTTCCCGTGTTTCGGCCTCAAAGTTATCCAGCTTTTCCTGGACTTTATCGTATGTGAGATCAATCAACCCTCCCAGGTCTTCGTTCATCAGGGCAAGACCCTGGATCATATCGCGAGCCTGGCGGAAGCCTTCGTCAATTGCGTCCCGCATCATCTCCATAAATTCCTCAAGGTTTTCCTCCGTCAACTCATTGTTACCGTTTCGGTCGGCAGAGGCAAGGAAAAAAGGCAGCATGGAGCGGGCAAAATCGAATATCCGCTGTGAGGTGTTTTCCGAGTTGGCAAATTCAGGCACCATAGCGTCCAGTCTTTGCGCACCACTGAGGCCGTTTTTCTCTGTTTCTTCGTTATTTTCCGGTTCCCGCAGTCCGTAGGCGCGCTCAATCGATTTCTGGCTCTCGCGGGCGAGAAGTTCGAACTCCTCCCGGTGGGAAAGTTCGAAAGAGAGCTGGCTGCTGAACTCAAGCCGATCGCCGTCCTCAGTAGTTATAACGCCGTGGAAACTGTGGTCGACGTTGAGCAGCATCTCGGCCCGTTGAGCAATACTTAACTGTTGTATATCGCGACTGCCGAGCAAAGATCGAGAAGAATTATTTGGCAGCGTATTACTTTTGGCTCTACCGGGTGGGTTGGACCTGCCTTGAGCGTTGGGTAAGCTGTTGTTCTTACTACTAAAGGGAACAGTCGAGTTGACGTGAGATAGTCCTGGTGGGGTAATCATGACTCGTCTCCTCCTTGAAACGAAATTTTGAAGCATTCATCCCTGACCTATTACTTATTATCGACCCCCAAAAATAGGGACTTTAGTTAATTTGTGAAAAAATTTAATGTTTTTTTGAGGAGGCGTGAGAATTGCTGAAACGGTGAGTTTTGGATAGAATAAAGTGGGAAAGTGTGAAAGTGGGAAAGTGTGAAAGTGGGAAAGTTGGAAAGTGTAGTTGCGAGGAGCGATGGGGCGAGCTTGCGATAGGGCGAAAATCAAGTTCAAGTTCAAAATGGATTGCGGGTCAAGCCCGCAATGACGTTAGGGAAGTTAAGAGCAAAATCAAGATCAAGAACATGAACAATATTATCAGCACTTAATGAATTTGAATTAGCCCTGATAATTCACGACAGCACAACTATCGTGAATTATCCGTCCGAAGGACAGCCGTTTATAGGCTTCTTGTTGGGTATTAAACAAAATATTACTATTGCAGTTATTTTCTTCACAGACGGTAGCTTACCAGTTGTTCTGTAAACGGCTGGGTTAACCCCGCCCATTTTACGAATGGGCGGCCCTTTGGGCGGCCTATGCATAAGGTTCATGCATAGGCCGGGTTAGCTTTCAGCTTTTGGCTTTGAGCTTTAAGCTGGTGTTTTGCGGATCGTGGTCCGAGAAGACGTGCGAGTGAAGACGAAAAATGTATGAAGATCATGAGATGAAGTGAGTCAGGTGAAAATGTCAAAGATAACTGTTAAAAATGTAATTATGAGTGGAGAGCGATGGAGGCAGATCAAATCTGGTGACGTGGGTTTGAAAAGTCGTCGAATTCACCGCCGCCGAGATCTAAATCTTCCCGCGAGTGGACGTTCTCATCTATTTCTTCGGGGGGACGTTGAATTCCTTCGTCTATTACGACGTCAAAGTCAACGTCTTCTATGCCCAGGCCGTCAAAAAGCAACCGTTCCAGCTCTTCACTTATTTCGATGCTTGAAACCGAGCCCCAGATCGAGACAAAACCGTCCTCAACGTCTATTTCCAGGCTGCCAGTATCAATTTCCAGAGCAGTTTCAATTTCGTCTATGATGTGGTCGTATAATTCTTCGTCGGACATTTCGCTTAAATCAATCATTAAGATTCCTCCTCAAAATAATAAGCAGAATTATTTAACTTCCGTCCGGCCGTCAGGCGGATAACAGGTGCCTGCAATCAGGATGAACCAGTAAAAGTATCATCCTGATCAAGCAAAAAACTCAATATTTTTTGCTGGCGTGGAGTATAAAATATTAAACTTGCACGCGATTGTCAAATAAAAAGCTTGTCAATCCGCACAATCAAACAGATTGGAGCATAAGATTATTCCTCCTCCAAGGTCAAGGGACCTCGAAGCTGCTAACCTCCTGGATTTCGTGTTCCTGCTCGTTCTCAGGCTTGTTAATCCCGTGGATTACATGTTTGAGGAACCGGCCGTCGAGAGTTTCAAAATAGGCAATTTTTTTAGTATCCTCCGGTCCTGTGCCCAGAATTTTTTCATCCAGTTTTTTGCCCTGAAATGAAAATTCGTCATCGCCCTGACCAATAGTAAAGTTCTTCATAACTACACCACCCGTTCTAAGTATTGATTTTTATACAAAAATTAAGTTTCAAAGTATATTCTTAGTCCAGTGATTGAAAAAATTATTGTCTCCGACCATAATTATATACAAGTCGGCGTGAAAATTAAGAAGGTCGTGTGGTCGGGGGAAATTGTCGGCCGAGGGGAGCGTGGTGCAGGGAGTGAGGAGAGAGGGCCGGAAAATTATTATCTGGAATAATTGTCTGCTATTAGCGGTTGTGATAAGGGTGTTTAATTTTATTCTCAAAACGGAGGTTCAACAATGCAATTTGACAGGTTCACTACGAAAGCTCAGGAAGCAATGCGTGAAGCGCAGGAGAAAGCGACCGAATACAAGCACTCTGAGATAACGGAATCTCATCTGCTACTGGCGTTACTTGAGCAGGAAGACGGTGTGATTCCGTCGTTATTCCAGCGCATGGGAGTGCCGGAGGGACAGGTGCGTCGTGAAGTTCAGAAAAAATTGGACAGCCGTCCGCAGGTATCCGGGCAAGTTAGTAGTGAAGTTTACCTCTCTCGTCAGCTAAAGCTTATTTTTGACGGAGCGCGAGAGGAAGCTCAAGAGCTGGGCGATGAATACATAAGCACGGAGCACCTGCTGCTTGCCATTTTACAGTCTGATGACTCGGATATGTCGCCACTGCTGCGCAAAGCGGGCGTAACCCACGAGGCGGTATTGAGAACATTGAAAGAGATCCGGGGCAGTCAGCGGGTGACTGATCAGAATCCGGAGGAAAAATACGAAAGTCTCGAGAAATATGGACGTGATTTGACGGAGCAGGCCCGGCGGGAGGAGCTTGATCCGGTAATTGGTCGTGACGAGGAAATTCGTCGACTGATGCAGATACTAAGCCGGCGGACCAAGAACAATCCGGTTTTAATCGGTGAACCCGGGGTTGGTAAGACGGCGATAGTTGAAGGGCTGGCCCGCAGGATTGTGGCCGGCGATGTTCCAAAAGGATTGGACAACAAGCGTTTAATTCAGATGGATATCAGCGCCATGGTCGCCGGTGCCAAATACCGGGGAGAGTTTGAAGATCGGCTGAAAGCTTTTATGAAAGAGGTGACGGAGTCCGAAGGGGAGATATTGCTCTTTATTGATGAGCTACACACCGTGGTGGGGGCCGGAGCGGCCGAGGGGGCGGTTGATGCTTCCAACATGCTTAAACCGCCGCTGGCGCGCGGAGAGTTGCGGGCGATTGGGGCGACCACTCTTGACGAATACAAGAAACATATCGAGAAGGACGCTGCCCTGGAGCGCCGTTTTCAGCAGGTCAAGATTGAGGAACCTGGTGTTGAGGATACGGTTTCTATACTTCGTGGCCTGGCCGAGCGCTACGAGGTTCATCACGGTGTGCGAATACAGGACGCGGCGCTGGTTGCCGCTGCGAAACTTTCGGACCGGTATATCAGCGACCGCTTCCTACCCGATAAGGCGATCGACCTGATTGACGAGGCGGCCTCGGGTCTGCGGATTGAGATGGACAGCAAGCCTAACGAAATTGACGCGATTGAGCGTGAAATTACACAGCTGCAGATGGAAAAGGAAGCGCTCTCCAAGGAGTCGGACAAAGAGTCAGAAGAGCGATTGGAAAAGGTCAGAAAAGAGCTGGCCGACCTGGAGGAGCAGCGTGATGAGCTGCGCAGCAAGTGGGAGCACGAAAAAGAAATTTTAGATCGTATTCGTGAGCTTGATGAAAAAATTGAAAAGACTAAACTGCGCCAGCAGCAGGCGCAGCGGGCTGGAAATCTTGAGGAGGCCAGCGAGCTGGAATACGGTCGTTTGCCGGAACTCAGAAAAGAGTTGGAGGAGGCTGAAAAAAGGTTAAATGAGCTGCAGGAGGGGAGGAGAATGTTGAAAGAGGAGGTTACTGAAGACGATATTGGGGAGATTGTCTCCCGCTGGACTGGAATACCTGTACATCGCCTGTTGGAGACCGAGCGTGAGAAATTGTTAAAGATGGAGGATAATTTGCGTCAGAGGGTTGTAGGCCAGGAAGAGGCGGTTAAGGCCGTTTCGGATGCTGTGCGGCGGGCGCGTTCGGGACTGCAGGACCCGAATCAGCCGATAGGTTCTTTCATATTCATGGGACCGACCGGTGTCGGTAAAACCGAACTGGCCCGAAGCCTGGCAGAATTTTTATTTGACGATGAGGATAACATGATTCGTGTGGATATGTCAGAGTTCATGGAAAAACACTCAGTGGCCCGTTTTATTGGTGCCCCGCCCGGATACGTTGGATACGAGGAGGGCGGTTATTTAACTGAGCAGGTGCGGCGTAATCCTTACTCAGTGATACTTTTTGATGAAATAGAGAAGGCCCACCGCGATATATTTAACGCGATGCTGCAGATACTGGACGACGGTCGAATGACAGACGGCCAGGGACGGACAGTTAATTTTACCAACACCGTGTTGATAATGACTTCCAATGTCGGCAGCCACCACATCCAGGAGGCTTTTGAGAAAAATCCGGATATGGACGAGAATAGTCCGGAGTATGAAGAGATGAAGCAGAAGGTGATGGAAAACTTACGCCAGCAGTTTAGGCCTGAGTTTCTTAACCGAATTGACGACACTATTATTTTCCACAGTCTCAGCGAGGAAAATCTGCGCGAGATTGTCGATATACAGTTGCGCCGGCTGCTACCCCGGCTGGAAGAGAAGGACCTGGATCTGCAATTGACAGATCGCGCCCGCAGCGCCCTGGCTGAGGCGGGTTACGATCCGGTTTACGGTGCCCGTCCTTTGCAGCGTGTAATTCAGAACGAGATCATTGATCCGCTGGCACTGAAAGTGCTTGAAGGCGAGGTGAGAGACGGAACCGTTGTGAAGGTGGATCACGGCACCGACGGGTTTATTTTTTCCACGGTTGATTGATGGTGTAAATGCTTAGTCACAGTAGAAAATGTGACTGCTTCTGGTTGTCATTCCCGCGCAAGCGGGAATCCAGCGGCGTTGAATTTGATCTTACGATGTTACCGATTGCTGATTACCGATTACCGAACTTCCACTGGATTACCCGGTCAAGCCGGGTAATGACAATCTGAGATCAAAGTCACTGGATTGCCTAATCAAGTTGGGCAATGACGATCGATAGTTCTGATTGCCCGGTTGATACCCGGCTCAAGTCCGGGGGACGCCCGAAAGGACGGTGGTAGGTTTTGTTAATGGTGTATATGTGTTGGTCAAATTCATTGATTCGTGGTATTATAAAATAAGCAGATAAGCCAAATGATAAGGATGGCGATTATGATTTGAAAGCTCTGATACTGCTGTTTATTGGGTTTTTATTGTTGCCCGGCTGCTTTGCGAGGAGGCCTGAAGCTGAGCCCGGTTCTGTTTCTCATCTCTGTACACCTCCCGAATCTGTAAGAGTTTCTGCCCGAAAAGTTTTTGAAGAACATAATGTGCCCGCGCCGCCGGAGACGGGTGCTTTCGCTGCTTTTGAAGCTGTTCTTGAGGAAAAAAACGAAAATTTTATTCATCTCTATCTGCGGTCCGGCATAATCAATCACGAGGAAAACGGCGGTTCGCTTTTGCATTACGGTGCAGCCAATGAAAATTTATCACTGTTGCGTAAAGGGTTTTTATGTGGGCTTGAGCCGGACAAAAAAGACGAGGCTGGATTTACTCCCCTCCACCTGGCGGTGAAAAATCAAGCAGAAGTCGCAGCGAATCTTTTGCTTGAAAACGGGGCTGATGTGAACGCTGTCGATGCAAACGAGCAGACCCCCCTACACCTGGCGTCAGCGGCCGGCTCGATGGATTTGGTTGAGCTTTTCTTAAGGCATGAAGCAAAGGTAGATGCTGCGGACCGGGCGGGGCGAACGCCGCTGTTTATTGCACTGGAGGAACGGCGTGAAGAAGTGGCGTCTCGCCTGGTTGACGCAGGAGCGGCCGTTGATGAAGAAATACTCGATGTAGAGGAAGCGGGAATACTAAAAGGCGGGACCTTGCTTCATCTGGCGGTTTATCGGGAAGATCCAGGGACGGTGAGGATATTGCTTGAGCTGGGAGCAGATCCGTCGGCGCGGACGATAGATGACTGGACGCCGACACATATAGCTGCCTGGCGGGGTGAGCGCAGTTCTATTAGAGAGCTTGCTGAGGCTGGAGCAGATGTTGATGTGATCGGTGGGACCGGTCTGGACGGCTATATATTTGAAGCACGAACGCCGCTGCATATTGCCGCTTATGAGGGCGAGGTAGCGGCAGTCGAGGAGTTGTTGCGCCAGGGTGCTGATCCGACAATTAGAACCCGGGAGGGTTGGATGGCAAGACACCTTGCCGATTATTTTGATTACAGTGAAGTGGTGCGACTACTGGAACAAGCAGAGCAAAACTGAGTAATCTACAGTAGATCAAAACCTACCGGCGCTCCCCTTTTCCCTGGAGGGAGAGGGTGAGGTTTGTATTTTCACCGGGGACTCAACGCCTTGAGTGTTCGGAAGAAAAGATGGGGACTTCAGTAGGTTCTGACAGTCGATAAACGAAAAGGTAGGGATAGAATGGAAACTGTTGGAGTTTGTATGGGCGCTTCAAATATAAAAGCAGTGAAGCTCGAGAAGACCGAGGGTAAGTTGAGCGTTAAGGAAAAGTTAGTCAAGGCGCACGAGGGGGATGTTCGCGAGACGCTGCGAGAGGTGCTTGGCAGTGAAAAATTTAACCAGGCCGACAAATTTGCCGTAACCGGCAGGAAATTTAAAGAACTTGTTGATTTACCCACCCTGGCCGAGCCGAAGGCCACTGAAATCGCCTACTCTCAGACAAACAACGGCAGCAATGACTTAGAAGCTATAGTCTCCGCCGGTGGCGAGACCTTCATGGTTTATGAGTTAAACGACGAGGGCAATATAATTGATGTTTATACGGGCAATAAGTGTGCTTCGGGGACAGGCGAGTTTTATTTCCAGCAGTTAAAACGTATGGGGGTTGAACCGGAGGAAACTGAAGAAATAGCGCAACTGGATGATCCCTACGAGGTTTCCGGCCGCTGCTCCGTATTCTGTAAGAGTGACTGTACGCATGCCCTCAACAAGGGGGAGGACAAGGGGCGGATAGTGGCCGGTTTGAGCGAGATGATGGTCAAGCGGATAAGCGAACAGTTGAGCAAATGCAGCGCCAGCCGGGTGATGCTGGTCGGCGGGACGGCTCGCAATAAAGTTATGCTTGAAGAGCTGGGCAGCCGGGTGGATGAACTTCAGGTTCCTGATGAGGCAGTATATTTTGAAGCACTGGGGGCTGCTGTCTGGGCGCTTGAAAATGGCGGAGAATTGGAGAAATCAGAATTGTTTGTGGAAAACCGGAGCTCATTTGATTTTATGAAACCGCTGGCCGAATACCGGGACAAAGTGGAGTTTCACGAGATTGAACGTTCTCAGCCAAAACCGGGAGACCGCTGTCTGCTGGGGATTGATGTCGGCTCGACGACGACAAAAGCAGTTCTGATACGGGAGTCGGACAACAATCTGCTGGCTTCTATATATCTCCGCACCGAGGGGGACCCAGTGACAGCCGCGCGTGAGTGTTATTCCCGTATCGATGATCAACTGGGAGAGGTGGAAATTAAGATTATTGGGTTGGGGGTTACAGGTTCGGGTCGTAACATTGTCGGTTTGCATGCCTTAACTGATTCAGTAATCAATGAAATTATAGCTCATGCCCAGGCATCGGTTTATTTTGACGAGGAAGTAGACACTATTTTTGAAATTGGCGGTCAGGACGCCAAATATACCTACCTGGTTAACGGTGTGCCCACCGACTATGCGATGAATGAGGCCTGTGCCGCGGGGACAGGTTCCTTCCTGGAAGAGTCGGCGTTTGAAACCTTAAACGTCGAGATGGAAGAAATTGCCGATTATGCTCTCGAAGGCAGGCGTCCGCCCAACTTCAGCGACCAGTGTTCAGCTTTTATCAGCAGTGATATAAAGACGGCAATCCAGGAGGGAATCAGTGTCGAAGATATCTGTGCCGGTCTTGTTTATTCTGTCTGCCGTAACTACACCAACAGGGTCAAAGAGAGCCGCCCGGTCGGCAAAAAAGTATTTATGCAGGGCGGTGTCTGTTACAACCGGGCGGTTCCAATGGCGATGGCGGCGCTTACCGGGAAAGATATTATTGTGCCGCCCGAACCCGGCCTGATGGGAGCTTATGGTGTTGCCCTAGTGGTGAAAGAAAACATTTCTCTGGGGCTTACTGAAGAAGAAGAGTTTGACCTGGCCGAGTTGGCCGAACGTCAGGTTCAATATCACGAGCCTTTCGTCTGCTGCGGTGGGGCCGAGGACTGCGACCGCAAGTGTGAGATTAATCTGTTGGAGATCAGCGGCAAAAAATATCCTTTTGGAGGAATCTGTAACAAATACTATAACCACGGCGAGGACGAGGATTTTGACGTCCGTGAGCTGGACCTTGTCCGCCGGCGTGAGGAGCTTGTGTTTGACGACTATTTTTCTCAACCCCGGGAAGCAGCCGGGGGTTATAAGATAGGGATTAATCGTTCGCTCTCAGTTAATACGCTTCTGCCGATGTTTTCCCGTTTTTTTGCCGAGCTGGGGCATGAGGTTGTTCTGCCCGAGGAGCCGACGGAGGAGGGAAAACAGAGACCGGCCGCCGCTTTTTGCTACCCGGTGGAGATAAGTCACGGTTTTATTGACGACCTGTTAAAAAATCACGAAACAGATTATATTTTCCTGCCCCAGGTTAAGGGAATGCCGGTCGCAGATGATCAGGATAGAGCTTCCCTCTGTCCATTATCGCAGGGGGAGCCGTATTATTTGAAATCAATCTGGTCGGAGCTGGAAGGTGACCACGTCTTCAATCCGGTCCTTGACCTGCAGGAAGGATTTGAAGCGGCCGAGGAGGAATTTATGCAGGTCGGGCAGGAGCTCGGGCATGGAAAAGCTGAAATAAAAGAAGCCTTTCGTGCGGCTGTGCAGAGCCAGGAAGAGTTTCGCCGCACCTGTCGGGAAATAGGTCGGGAGACGTTAAAAAAGCTGGAGCAGCGGTCGGACGAGCGGGCGATAGTGATATTTGGTCGTGCTTACAATGCTCTTACTTCGGTCGCCAACATGGGAATACCACATAAGTTCGCCTCACGTGGTGAGCTGGTTATGCCCTTCGACATGCTGCCGCTGGAAGAGAAGGAGACAGATGAGCAGATGTACTGGGCGCTGGGCCAGCAGATTATGCGTGGTGCACGTCTGGTTAGCGAACATCCACAGCTATTTGGGACCTTCATAACTAATTTTAGCTGTGGTCCGGACTCTTTTCTGATAAGTTATTTCCGCCGGATAAGTGGTCGCAAGCCGACGCTGACTCTGGAGCTTGACAGTCATACGGCCGACGCCGGCATTGACACCAGGGTGGAGGCCTTTCTCGACGTTATAGCGAGCTATCGTAAACTGGACGAGGAAGCAGTGAAACAGGGAAGAAGTAGCTTTCAACCGGCACGAATTGAGCAGCAGAACGGTGAGCTTGAAGTAATCGATTCTTCCGGGAAGTCATATCCGTTGGACGACGATAGAGTAGAGCTTTTAATTCCTTCGATGGGGCGAACGATAACTCGTGCTTTTGCTGCGGCGCTGCGCTACTGTGGTTTCTCGGCCCGGGTTTGCGATCCGCCCGGCAAAGCGGAGCTAAAATCGGGGAAGGCCAACTGCACCGGCAAGGAGTGTCTGCCACTGCAATTGACGCTGGGCAGCCTGGTGAATCATATCGAAGCGGATCACGAGCCGGGGAAGATACTGGTCTATTTTATGCCCAGCTCCGGCGGCCCCTGCCGGTTCGGACAATATAATGTTTTCATGCGTAACTTTATTAAAGACAATGAGATTAAGGACGTCGCTCTGCTCAGTCTTTCCGACGAGGACAACTATGCCGGACTGGGCACGAAATTTACCGTGCGCGCATGGCAGGCCGTGGTTACCGGCGACGTATTGAGCGATATATACAGCAGCCTGCGGGCGCTGGCGGTGGATAAAAAAGGGGCGATGGAAGAATTTGAAGAAATGCGGGAAGAAATTTTTGAAACTTTAGCCTCTGGCTCCTGGTTTGCTGTCCGCCGCAAATTGAAACAGATAGCAGAGCGATTGTCCCGGATAGAGCTGAAACAATCCCCCACTGAAGCGCCGCGGGTCGGACTGGTGGGAGAAATTTATGTGCGCAGTGACGAGTTTTCTCGCCGTTACCTGGTCAGGCGGCTGGCCGACCGCGGTATCGTTACTCGTGTCTCGCCTGCACACGAGTGGCTCTACTACATTGATTACCTGCTTCAGGAAGGAATTGATCCTATTTCTCCGTCCTGGATTACCAGAATGAAGAACAAGCTGACCCTGGCTGTTAAAAAGTATTTTGAGAACGATATAAAATCAATTTTAGCCGGCACCGGGCTGACTGAAAACCATCCGGTAGATGTCTCGGAGATAGTGGAGGCGACCGGGGATAAATTTTCTGACCAACTGACCGGTGAGGCTGTGCTCTCCATTGGTGCCGCAATTGAGGAAATAGTTGATCGCGTCGACGGTGTCGTGGCGCTCGGTCCTTTCGGCTGTATGCCCCACAGGCTTTCGGAATCAGTACTTTCTGAATCCCTGGCCGAACAGAAGCTGGAGACCGTTCCGGAGGATCACCCGGCGCAGGAAGTCTACGATGAGTTGTCGCTCATGCCCTTCCTGGCGATTGAGACCGACGGCAACGTCTTCTCGCAGGAAGTTGAATCCCGTCTTGAGGTCTTCTGTTTGCAGGTGAAGCGGCTCTGCCGCTACCGGCAGAATGGTGACGGAGTTGAGCCCCTTTCTTACGCCGACGATCTTGACTATTCGCTTAGCTGCGACTGAGCCTGACGGAGAGTTTCCACGATGAATCCTAAAACTGCCCGCCGCTATAATTTGGCTTTCTACGGCCTCTATTTTTTCTTTTTCCTGGGTATTGGGGTGTTGCTGCCTTATCTGTTTGTTTTCCTGCGAGAAAGCCGCGGTATGTCCGAACCGGCGGCCGGAGTGGCGGCGCTGCTGGCCCCGTTGAGCGTCATGCTCATGCAGCCACTCTGGGGGACGTTGGCAGATCTGCTGGGTCGTCCGGTGTTGCTCATTCAGCTCGCTTCCCTGGGTGCGACGGTAGTTTCGCTGGTCATGTGGCAGCGGATTTCAGCCGCCTGGTATTTTCTTCTGGTGCCTCTCGTTTATACTCTTCAGTCAGCAATTGAGCCGCTGGTCAACGCAGCGGTGGTACATACAGAGACGCTTACCGACCGTGAGGGAGAGTTTGGTAACAAGCGACTCTGGGGTTCGGTTGGTTTTATCACTGGTAATTTAATTGCCGCTAATGCCACTCACGTGGCTGGGTTGGAAGTAGTATTTCCGATATTTTCCGCTGCAATGTTTTTGCTTGCTCTGCAGGCTTTTCTGCTCCGGGGAGTGCAGATGAACCCTGTCTCATTACAAGAAATGTTTCGAGGACTCCGTCGTGCTCTTGGTTCACCTACTTATCGCTGGCTGCTTTGCTTCCTGGTACTCTGGGGTATACCTTTTGGAGGTAACTCTGTTGCTTTTGGCTGGTTTTGGACGGATATTGGTGGGGGTAGTCGCGGACTTGGCTATATCTGGTTTCTTGCCGCCGTCTTTGAGGTGCCTTTATACTACCTGACAGTGCATTTTAAACAACGAATATCTTTCCGGTTTTTGCTGCTCTTTTCGACCACGGTAGCCGCTCTGCGCTGGTTGATATATATCCTTGCGCCGCAGCCTCATCTGCTCTATTTTGTCCAGCCACTGCATGCTTTTATGTTTGTCAGTCTCTCGGTTGGAGCCGTTTATACGATTGACCAGCTCTCTGATCCTGTTATTCGCTCGACCGGACAGGCACTTCTGGTTGCTTCGGTCTGGGGACTGGGCTCTGCCCTGGGCAACCTCAGCGCCGGACTTATTTACGGCTATTTTGGCCCGACCTATTTTTACGGATTTCTCATAGCCTGCAATATTCTCGGTTTTTTGGTGCTAATCTATGCTCTCAGCGGGCTTCCCACGCCGGCGCACACGTCAATGCATTCAAAACCGTCTTGATAAAATACCAGGAATTGGTATCTTTTAACCGGTAAATAGAAGAAATATTACCGGGGGTGTGGAATATGAACAGTTCACGCGAAGTTGTTGAGAAAATGCTCAATAAAATCGATGTTCGGATAAACGGTGACCGTCCGCATGACGTCCAGGTTAACGACGAAGCAGTTTTTGATCGTCTAATTAGCGGGGGGCGGCTGGCACTTGGTGAAAGCTACATGGAGGGGCAGTGGGATTGTGAGGAGCTGGAAGAAGTTATCTATCGTTCAATTCGCGCCGGTCTGGCTGATGAAGCAAATTTTTCCTGGCGAGGCTGGGGGTACTTTATCAAGGCTAAGCTTTTCAATCTTCAGAGTCAGCAACGGGCGACAGAAGTTGGCAAAAAACATTACGATATCGGCAACGACCTCTACGAAGAGATGCTTGACGAGCGTATGATTTATAGCTGTGGCTACTGGAAACAGGCCGATAATCTGGAGAAAGCCCAGCGTGACAAGCTTGATTTAATCTGTCGCAAGCTGAAGCTGGAGCCGGGCCAGAGGCTGCTGGATATCGGCTGTGGCTGGGGAGGGCTGGTCGAGTATGCTTCCAAAAATTACGGCGTTGAAGCCGTGGGAATAACTGTCTCAGAGGAACAGGTCAAGTATGGTAATCGACTCTGCGCTGATTTGCCGGTTGAAGTTCGGTTCCAGGACTACCGGGATCTGGAAGAAAAATTTGATCGTATTGTATCGGTTGGCATGTTTGAACACGTCGGTGTTAAAAACTACCGTGAGTTCATGGAAGTGGCGGAGCGTTGTCTGACCGCTAATGGTCTTTTTCTGTTGCACACTATTGGTACCAACGTCTCGACAGAAGCTACAGACCCCTGGATACACAAGTATATTTTTCCCAACGGTATGCTGCCCTCGCCGCCGCAGATTTCGGAGGCGGCCGAGGGACTTTTTGTGCTCGAGGACTGGCACAACTTTGGGCCCGACTACGCGAAGACGCTTAACGCCTGGCGGGATAACTTTGAAGCGGCCTGGCCCCAATTGAAAGAAAACTACACTCAAAAATTTTATCGTATGTGGAAATATTATCTCGCGATTTCTGCCGCTTCATTCCGGGCCCGCCGCAACCAGTTGTGGCAAATTGTCTTTTCGCCCCGCAACACCCCGCGCCGCGATTACCAGAGCGTTCGTTAGTTTTACCAATCTATGAGTCCACTGCAAAAAGTGTCTTCTCCCCCGGAGGGAGAAAAAAAGGATTTTGGATTCTCGCCCAGAGCATCTCCCCTCCCCTGGAGGGAGGGGACTAAGGGGAGGGGAATGGTTTTGAATCATTGATTCACCTCCATTTGTTTTCCCTCCTTCAAGAGGGGAAAGTTTTTGTAGGAGACTAAATCTATATTTTTAGGTGAAAAAATGAAATTGTTATTTCGGGCTGCGATTTCTTTACTTCTTACCGGGCTGGCTCTATTGCTGCTTATATTGCTGCTGGCAGTTAACTTTCGCCGGCCGCAGTTGCCAGCGACAGAACTCGAAGGCGATGAACTGGACGCTTATTACGAAACTCTGCGGAAGGCGCTTCAGCACGAGGGTGGGGAGCTGGAACTTACCCTGTCCCCCCGCCAGGTCTCTTATTTTGCTGACCAGTTTTTGCCGGCGTATGACCTGGGAGCGGTTAAATTTAAGGACCTCCACCTTGCTTCTGCCGATGACAACATTGATCTGCAGGCAGTGTTCCGTGACCGGTTGGGACTTTATTACCGACTCAGTTACTCCGGCCGATTACGTTGGCAGCCGGGTGAGCTTAATCTTCATACTGACAGTTTTCAGGTGGGACTGCTGCCGTTCGGTTGGCTGCTTAAATTTATCGACTTGTCCGATCTGCTGGCGGAGCGAACTGGTGATCAAACAAAAATTGAGCACCTGGAGCTTGACGGTTCCGGGCTCCAGTTACGGCTAAAGAGTGAGCCAGCCCCTTCTGAGCTTTGGGGGGGAGCTCGATGAGTTTAAACAAAACCCCGCGCTCCAGCCGTCTGCACGTTGGTATTTTCGGTCGTACTAATGTTGGCAAATCGACCTTTCTCAACATGGTTGCCGGTCAGGATGTTTCCATCACCTCAAAACAGCCGGGCACGACGACTGACGTCGTTGAGAAGCAGATGGAGCTGCAGCCTCTTGGCCCATTGGTGTTTTTTGACACCGGTGGTCTTGACGACGACTCGACTCTGGCCGGCGAACGGATTGCCAAAGCGCGTCATACCCTGGCCGGGGTTGATGTGGCTGTGTTAGTTCTTGAACCTAATTCCTGGGGAGACTTTGAGGAAGAGCTGCTTGAGGAGTTCGAGCAGCATGAGGTCCCCTATCTACTGGTAGTTAATAAAATTGATCACGAGTCCCCTGAGCCTGATTTTCAACAGAAACTTGAGAAAAAAAGTGAGCAGGAGGTCATTTACGTCTCCAGCCTTGCCGAACGCGGAGAGACAGATTACGTTGATCAATTTAAACGACAGTTGATTGAAATCTGCCCCGAGGATTTTTTAGATCCACCCACTCTAATTGGTGATTTGATCTTCCCGGGCGGACTAATTCTGCTGGTTGTTCCAATTGACCTGGAGGCGCCAAAAGGACGGCTAATTCTGCCCCAGGTACAAACGATTCGTAATGCTCTGGACAACGAGGCGGCAGTTTTAACCGTTAAAGACAACGGCTACAAAGAAATTCTTGAACGGATTGGAGTGAGCCCTGAACTGGTGGTCTGTGACTCGCAATCGGTAGAGCTGGTTGGCAACCAGACACCTGTTGATATCCCTTTTACCACATTCTCTATTTTGTTTGCCCGCCGAAAAGGTAATTTGAGAGAATTGATTGCCGGCGCGCAGCAGCTCGAGAAACTGCAGCCCGGGGCTAATGTCTTAATTGCGGAAGCCTGTAGCCATCATCCGATTGAAGGGGACATCGGTCGCGAGAAAATCCCCGCCTGGTTGAATGAATTTGTTGGTGCTAAACTGAATTATGACGTTTATTCCGGCCGTGATTTTCCCCGTGAACTGAAAAAATACGATATAATTATCCACTGTGGTGGTTGCATGATTAACCGCCGTCGGATGCTTTATCGGCTGCAGCGTGCCCGGGAGAGTGGCACGCCTATTACCAACTACGGCCTCTGTATCGCCCGTCTGCACGACCTGCTGGGGCGAGCGCTTGAACCTTTTGAAAAAGGAGTTAATTATTAATATGTCGACCTGGATAAAAAATCGAATCCGCTCCCGCGGTTACGAGACTTACATGGAGAACGGCGAGAATTTTATTGATTCTGGGCGTATCATCCGAGCGCTCGAAACTGGAGAACAAGCGCCCCCCGAACAGGTCGAGGATATACTGGATAAAGCGCTGGCTGTTGAGACGCTGACGCCCGAGGAGACGGCAGTTTTGATTAATCTGCGTGACCCCGAACTGGTCCGGCGCATGGAGCAGACGGCAGCGCAGGTAAAAAAGAAGGTTTACGACAATCGGATCGTTACTTTCGCTCCTCTTTATTTGAATAATCTCTGCGTTAACAATTGCCGCTACTGTGGCTTCCGTCGTGATAACGAAGAGCTTGACCGCCAGATTTTATCGCCGCGAGAGGTGCGTGAAGAGACCCGGGAGCTGGCCGGTGAAATTGGCCACAAACGACTGATTGTGGTTTATGGCGAAGCGCCGCGCACCGGTATTGACTACATGGTTGATACGATTGAAACGATTTATGATGTTAATACTTCTCCGGGTGTTATTCGTCGGGTAAATGTTAACGCTCCACCGTTACAGATTGAAGAGCTGCGGCAACTTAAGGAAGTTGGGATTGGAACCTACCAGGTCTTTCAGGAGACCTATCACCGTCCAACTTACGAAAAAGCACATCCCGACGAAACGTTGAAGTCGAATTATAACTGGCGGCTTTATTCTATGCATCGTGCTTTTGAGGCGGGGATTGACGACGTCGGGATTGGAGCGCTGTTTGGTCTTTACGACTGGCGGTTTGAAGTCATGAGCCTGCTTCTGCACGCGCGTGAGCTTGAGGCCCGGTTTGGAGTTGGTCCTCACACGATTTCGTTTCCCCGGCTGGAGCCGGCCTACGGAGCTCCGCTGTCCGAACAGTCCGAATATGCCGTCAGCGACGCAGAACTGAAGCGAATAGTTACTGTGCTCCGTCTGGCTGTCCCCTACACGGGCTTGATCATTACGGCCCGCGAACCGGCGGAACTGCGCGATGATGTGGTGGAGCTTGGCTGCACGCAGACCGATGCTTCAACCCGGATTGGAATTGGCACTTATAGCGAATATACCGTAGAACAGGCTAAGGAGCGCCAGCAGTTTCTGCTTGGTGACACACGCAGCCTGGACGAGTTTGTAAGTGACATGGCCGAGCGTGGTTATATCACCTCTTTCTGTACTGCCGGCTACCGCTGTGGGCGCACCGGCGAGTGTATCATGGAGCTGTTGCGCGAGGGCAAAGAGGCCAACTACTGTAAGTTGAACGCAATTCTGACTTTCCGCGAGTGGTTGGATGATTTTGCCTCGGAGGAAACTCGTCGTCGCGGTGAGAAACTGCTCAAACAAGAACTGGAAGAAGTACGTCGCGAGTTGCCTGATTCCTACCCGCGTCTCAAGGAATATCATGATAGAATAGCAGCCGGGGAAAGAGACCTCTATTTTTAGTTCCTTCTACTTTTGTTTTTTGATCTGGAGTGTTATACTTTTCGTCAATTTGTAAGAAATCACGTATCTGTTTAGCACTTCTGGCGTCATTGTTGGAAGATGATGGCTCAGAATACGAATGACATTTCAGGGTTTGATCCAACGTTCGTCATTGCGGGCTACGACCCGCAATCCATTTTTACGGGTTTGAGCTATACCCGTTTAAATTCAACATGGATTCCGGGTCGCGCTCCCTATGGTTGCTCGCCCAGAATGACGAAACGCGAGATATTTTGTCAGGACCACGTTAAACAAATACAAACTCAATTTATGTAACGACTAAAGGGGACCGATTCCTTTGACTGAACAGGCCAAAACGTTGACCAGCAATCCGGGTACGGAAAAAGCACGCGTAATTGTATGTGCCGGCACCCCCTGTGTCTCCGCTGGCGCCCTGGATATTTACGAGGAATTCGAAGAGAGACTGTCGGCGGTTGATTTGCCGGCTGAGGTTGTCCTGGAGGATGAGAAGGTAGAAAATGAAGGATTAAGTTTAGATCTTACCGGTTGTCCCGGTTTTTGTGAACAGGGTCCACTTGTTCGAATTGATCCGGTCGGTATTCTTTATACAAATGTTACTGTTGAGGACGTCGAGACGATTATTGACAAAACTCTGGCGCAGGGAGAAGTCATAGAAGACCTTTGTTATGAGGATGTTAGTGGACAGCGAGTTCTTCGAGAAAATGAAATTTCTTTTTATTCGAGTCAAAAAAGACTTGTTCTGGATAATTGTGGCTATATCAGGCCGGATAGTTTAGGTGATTATCGTCGTGCTGGAGGGCTCAAAGCTTTGCAGAAAGTTCTTGCGGAGATGACGCCCGAGCAGGTCTGTGACCAGATACTGGCTTCTAATTTGCGGGGCCGCGGCGGCGCTGGCTACCCGACCGGCCAGAAATGGAAATTTACACTGAGCCAGCAGGCGGAGGAAAAATTTATAGTTGCCAACTGCGACGAGGGCGACCCCGGCGCTTTTATGGATCGCAGTCTAATTGAGGGTGATCCTTATCGTGTTCTGGAAGGAATGATTATCGGTGCTTATGCAGTTGGTGCCAGCCAGGGTTTTGTTTACATTCGAATTGAATATCCACTGGCTATAAAAAGGCTTGAAAAAGCGGTAGAAAATCTGCGTGAACAGGGTTTTCTCGGTAAAAACATACTGGACAGTGGTCTTGATCTTGATATTGACATTCGACGCGGTGCCGGAGCTTTTGTCTGTGGCGAGGAGACGGCTCTGCTACATTCGATTGAAGGGAAGCGGGGTATGCCCCGCCCGCGGCCACCTTATCCTTCTCAGTCTGGCCTCTGGGATAGACCGACCGTAATAAATAACGTCGAAACGCTTGCCAATGTGCCCGATATTATCAATCGAGGCGCCGATTGGTATTCAGATATTGGCACAGAAAACAGTCCCGGAACAAAGGTTTTTGCTCTGGCCGGCGATGTGGTAAACACTGGTCTGGTTGAAGTGCCGATGGGCATTAGCCTGGAAGAAGTGGTTAATGAAATCGGTGGAGGTGTACCCGGGGGTAAAAAACTAAAGGCTGTACAAACAGGCGGCCCGGCGGGCGGTTGTATTCCCGCTGATGAGCTGGACGTAAAGGTCGATTTTGAATCACTGGCGGAGAAGGGCAGTATCATGGGCAGTGGCGGAATGATTGTCATGGACGAGGAGACCTGTATGGTTGATCTGGCCAAATACTTCATTGAATTTTCCCGTGAGGAATCCTGCGGTAAATGCACGCCCTGTCGGGAGGGGAATACCCGCCTGCTGGAGATACTGGAACGAATTACCCGCGGTGCCGGTAAGGAAGAAGATATTGATCTGTTGCGCCGCCTGAGTGAACTGGAACAGAAAGCTTCGCTCTGCGGTCTCGGCCAGGCCGCTCCCAATCCCGTTGTCAGCACACTTGATTACTTTGAAGAAGAGTATCGCCGACACATTGAGGAGCAGGAGTGTCCCGCTGGCGCCTGTCGCTACCTGGTGACTTATCTGATTGAAGCAGACCCCTGTGTTGGCTGTGGAGCCTGCGCTCGTGTCTGTCCCGTCGACTGTATCAGCGGTGAGTCACAGGAACCACATGAAATAGATCAGAACGAGTGTATAAAATGCGGTCAATGCTACGAGGTCTGTAACTTCGAGGCGGTGTTACGCAAATGAATTCAGAAGACAAAATTAGTCTTGTAATTGACGGAATTCGGACTGAAGTAGAACCCGGTGCCACAATAATGGACGCCGCCGATCAGGTTGGTGTTCACATACCGCGTCTCTGTTATCATCCCGAATTAAGCATACTTGGTGCCTGCCGTATCTGTATTGTTGAACTTGAGAAGCGCGAACAGCTCGTTGCCTCCTGTTCCTATCCCGCCGAGGAGGATATGGTAGTTAAGACATCGTCGCCCGAACTGCGCCGCCACCGCCGTGATATAGTAGAGCTTATTCTCGACAACCATCCCAAGGACTGCCAGACTTGCGTTCGTGACGGTAACTGCGAGCTGCAGGACAGCGCCTACAGTCTTGGAGTTCGAGAGCGATTGTTTGAAGGGGAGCGCAAACAATATCCGGAGGATAACTCATCGCCTTCAATACATCGTGAACCCGATAAGTGTATTCTCTGTGGACGCTGCGTTCGCGTCTGTGACGAGGTCCAGGGGGTGACCAATCTCTGGCAGCAGAACCGCGGTTTCGAAAGCGTGGCCGCGCCCGCCCACAATGCTGACATTATGGAGTCCGTCTGTATCCACTGCGGGCAGTGTGTGAACGTCTGTCCAACCGCCTCAATAGTTGAGAACAATGTTACTGATGAAGTATTTGAAGCGATCGCTGATCCCGATTTGCACGTCGTTGTTCAGACCGCCCCTTCAATTCGAGCTGCACTTGGTGAGGGTTTTGGCTACGATCCCGGAACACCGGTTGCCGGGAAAATGGTTACCGCCCTTAAAATGATGGGTTTCGACGCTGTATTTGACACCGATCTTGGCGCCGACCTAACAATAATTGAGGAGGCCGACGAGTTCTTAAACCGTTTTGAGGCGGGAGAAAAATTGCCCCTGATTACCTCCTGTTCGCCGGGCTGGGTTAGTTTTCTTGAAACTTTTTATCCTGAATTGATCCCTAACGCCTCGACCTGTAAGTCTCCGATGTCTATGCTCTCGTCGTTGACTAAGTCTTATTACGCCGAGCAGGCGGGTATTGCCCCCGAAAACATATATTCAGTTGCCGCCATGCCCTGCACTGCCAAAAAATACGAAGCCGCCCGTCCGGAACACGAAACTCCCTGGGGCGCTCCCTATACTGATGCCGTTTTGACTACACGCGAACTAATCTGGATGTGCAAGTGCATGGGCGTTGATTTCCGTAACCTGCCCGACAGTCAGTTTGACCGGCCGCTGGGTACAGCAAGTGGTGGCGGCGATATTTTTGGAACCACCGGTGGTGTTACCGAAGCGGCCCTGCGCACTGCTTACGAACGTTTTACCGGGGAGACGCTGACAAACGTTGATTTTATGGAAGTCCGTGGTGTCCAGGGTTTGCGTGAGGCGACAATTGAACTGGATGGCCACAACGTAAATATTGGTGTTGCTAACGGTCTGCAGAACGCTAAAGAACTATTTGAGCGTCTGCTTTCCGGGGAAAAAGAATACCACATGCTGGAGATTATGGCCTGTCCCGGCGGCTGTGTTGGTGGTGGCGGTCAGCCTTATCCGCCCGAAGATACTTTTGCTCTTGATCCCGAACTCGTGAAAAAACGGGCTCAGGCGCTCTATACAATTGACTCCAGCAAACAGTTGCGCAAATCGCATGAAAATCCCGACATCAAGGAACTTTATAGTTATTATCTCGGCGAGCCCAACAGTGAGCGGGCCCACAAACTTCTGCATACTTCTTATAAACCCAGTGAACGGCAGGGGATAAAATGAGCTGTTGTAGCGAAGAATATACGTTGAAGGAAAAAATTGTCGAGAAGCTGCAGGATTTTAGGGGGCGCGACCGCTCGGATAGCTATCTCATTCCTGCTCTACAGATAGTCCAGGAGGAATATGGATATCTTTCCCGTCAACATCTCGACGAGGTTGCACGTCTTCTCTCCGTTCCTTATGCTCGCGTCACCGGGGTCGCTTCCTTTTACCAGTTTTTCAACTTTCAGCCTGCCGGCGAATACGAGATTATTATCTGCACGGGAACCGCCTGCCACGTTCGTGGTGCCGGAGCCGTTTTCGACCGTTTCCTGGAGGAGTTGGGTGTTGAGCCGGAAGAACCGACTGAGGACGGCAAGTTTTCCGTTACTGACGCTCGCTGCGTCGGTGCCTGCTCCAAGGCCCCCGTGGTGATAATTGAAGAGAAAGTCTACTCCCACGTCGCCCCCGACGACGTCCCCGATATCCTCGCCGACTTCGGTTACTCCCCCTAACCAACCAACCAGCCAACCAGCCAACTAACCAACTAAATTTCTCCGGGGGATTATCTGAACTATTTCGTTTATATATGGGGGGTGTATAATAAAAGTTGCTACTTTATACTTTTGTCCCCCGAAGGAAGTGATATGCCACTTCTTTTTTTGTCCTTCCCTGCTGATGGTGGTTTCAATCTTTAGCTATAGTTCTTTTAATCCGGCCTTAATTTGAATCTGTTTGAGCAGTGGGCACTAATTATCCCCTTAAACTTTTGGAGGTAAAAAAATGGATTTTAATCCTGGCGACAAGGTTCGGGTTATTCGCACCACGTTGAAGGATAGATATTATGATATCCGGGAGGGGGACATTTACAAGGTATGTGGCGTAAATTATTGTGATGATCCTGTTATCAGGGTCGACGGCCGTCGGACTTATTTGCGTCCTTATCAGCTTGAAAAGGTGGCGGACGATGAACCGGTATTTAGTGAAGGTAATTACGTCCGACTGCGAAGTGGTTTTGAACACTCCGGACTTTCGTCTTATACCGCTTACCAGGTCCAGGAGGCGGTCCCGGGAGCCGTGCGAGTTTACGATGACAACAATAGTTTGACAGCAGTTGAAACTTTTAAGCTGGATATGGTTTCTGATATAAATACTGATATAAAAGCGATTGCAGTTACTGGTGATATTGATTTGCAAAAACAGCTTGTAACCGTTGCCGAAAACAACGGCTGGCAGGTAAAAGTGGGGGAAGCAGGACAGATACTTCACTTTTATCTGGAAGAGATGGAAGCTGTGCTGGTTGATGAGCTCTGGCCGGGTAACTCGCCGTCTGTTGCCAACCGAAAGTTATTAGAAGTTCCGCGGGACTGGACCGTGGCAAAAGAATTTGTTCTTAATCCGGCCGCACATGAACACAAAAAATGGGATCTTCCAGCGCCCGGCGATCGCGAGTGGAGAAAGAGAGTTCGGGATATTATTGATGTCCGAGAATGGGAAGACAAAGCCGATGTTTGGGCTTCGGTGGGAGTCAAAACCGGTGAATCTGTTAACTCAATGCTGCTCGATTACATTGATGCCCAGGATATTAGTTAAACTCTCTCCGAGAAGGGTTAAACATCTCCTCCCCCTTGAGGGGCGGAATTTTGCAGGATAGCAAAATTCGATTTCCCGCGCAGCGGGAAAGTCGAAGACCAAAGTTCCACGGGGGGGACAAGTCCGAGGATTAAGGTGGGGGTGAAGAGGCCTCGTAGAGGCCGAACAACGGTTGTGACGTTTTATTCCCCTCACCCTAGCCCGGATTATGCACGAAAAATACTTTTTCGTGCATAACCCGCCTCTACGAGGTAATACTCAACCGAGCCGTCAATTTTAATTGACAGCTCCGCTCGGTTAACCGCGCCTTGGAGCACTCAACGCTTTGAGTGCTCGATGCGCCCCTGCAGGCGAATTATTCACGACAGTGGTGCTGTCGTGAATAATTCGGGCTAGATTTCGATGAGGTAAGCGAAATATTCTAAATAAAAGTGTACGGAAAGATTTGTGCACAACGGAAAGGGAGCTCAGAAAAATGGACAGGCGCGGATTCGAACCGCGGACACCCGCCTTTTCAGGGCGGTGCTCTACCGACTGAGCTACCTGTCCTTTTTAACTACAGCAATCCAACGAAAGCGGCAAAAGTTTACCAAACCCCCACCCCAAAATCAACCTCCTTCTTTTACCTCGTACTTTGAATTATTTACTTATTCCCTGAAAAAAAGATGAAGATTTTGCATCAGCTTCTCTTGATCAGTTGTAACGTCTCGAATTTATTCCGGTGAACCTTTCGAATTAAGCCCGTGAATCCAAACCCCTTAATTGACGTTGAAGTGGTTTTAAATCCAGCACATCAGAATTTTATCCTGTCCAATATGTTTTTGATTTTGAGAGGATTGTTTTCCCGTTCGTAATTCGATAAATTACACGGGATTATCGTGAGACGTTACAATCAGTGAACATAATTTTTCCGAGGCTGTTCTTATACTTTGAAAGTTTAATAAAATCAGATAAAATGAAATCATTATGGGATATCCGGTTAGAGCGTATGTGGAAGGCTATTGGTATCATGTCTGTACACGTGGTCAGCGGGAGGAGCCGTTGTTTTTCTCTCCTGAGGATAGGGTTACGTATTTAAGGCTCCTTGATAGAACAATGGATAGGCTTGGTGGGAAAATAGGTTCCTTTTGTTTGATGATCAATCACCTACATCTACTGTTAAAAATGGGGGGGACTTCCCTTGGACGAGTTTTAAAAATTGCCCATTCCGAGTATGCTCGCGGTTTTAATAAACGTCGTAATATTAGAGGTCATTTAACCCAGGGGCGGCCTGTGGTTAAGGTGATTCTTGATAAAAGATACCTTAACAATGTGGTTGGCTATGTGCATATGAATCCGGTTGAGGCAGGTATAGCGGATTTTGCTCAGGACTACAAGTGGAGTTCTTGGTATTGGTTTTTAGGAATTGAGTGTGATTGGATTAATTTAGATACGTGGTGTTATCCGCCTGGATTTTCCAGCCCAAATAGAGTAGGAGCCTTTAAAAGCTGTTTACGTGCCTGTGGTTCAGATATGCCGGGAGATGAGACATATATTGGTTTGGAAAAAGAATGGAATGAATTTTATCAGCGCCGTCAGGAGGGACGTGAGGCACAAGCGTTTCAAGAGAAAAGGGGGCGGAAAACTATGCTGACGATTGCTCAGGAGGTAGTGGATGGAACAGAATATACTACGGAAGAAATACGTGGACAGAGTAAAAAGAGGCCAATAAGTAATTTGCGGCGAGAAGCAATGGCCAAGATGTATGAAGAAGGATATGGAACATCTGATATAGCACGCTGGTTCAATCGGAGCCCATCAACAGTTTCAAAAGCACATAACTGGTGGCGCGAGAAGAGTAAGTAAATAATTCAAAGTACGAGGAGAAAATGTTGGGAGTAAGTGAATAATTCAAAGTACGAGGGGAAGGAATCAAAAAAATATTTGACATTTGGGTGAAAATGTAATATATATTTATGCAGAGTCAAAAATAATGATTTAGTTAGGCCATATCGCAGTTTTGGGCTTATTATCCGGGCTCAGAGACGAACCAGGAGACAGGGAAGTGATAGCGAATTGACCTTTGTGGTTGACGTTATATAATATTGTTGTTAATATAGAATGACCGGGTTATGAGTGCAGAACGGCGGTATGGCCTTTTTGTTGTACTAAAGTTGTTTTTGCGAGTTGCATTTTGTGAGTTCAGCTGCAAAATCTTAAATGGCACGCAGATTGGTGAGAGGGAAGATTGTTAACGGTTATCAGTGAGTAGTAACCGGGGGATGGACTGAAGTAAGAATTAATCCGACGATTTGTGTGATTTGAACGATTTAATTAATTGATTAATTGAGCGATATGGTTTCGCTGTCGCAGGCCCAAAACCAGGTGGAAAGGTGGTGAGCACATTCCTCCAATAAACACCCGGGCGCCCGCCCAGTGATACGGAAGTCACTGTGGGGTAGGGACGACAGTGAAACCGCGGCTTCAAGCAAATCTTTTCTGTTTGAAGTTCTACCTAAAAAGGAGGAATGTTACTATGAAGAAATTAGCTACATTTAGTATAGTTGCACTTCTGGCTGTCGGCCTTGCTCTGCCCGCCGCGGCTCAGATAGATTTTGAAGGGCAGGTCACCGGTCGCTTTCAGGATGTAGAAGGCGAAGAAGATCCCGATTGGGATGACGTTGACCAGGAGATGGGCTTCAACGACGCCCTGCTTAACCTGCAGGTATACGGCGACGTTGCCGCCGGAGTTGATGCTTTTGCTGAAGTTCAGGCAAAAGGTGCCAGCGATACCGTAGACATCTACGAGGCTTATCTGACCCATTCAGAACTGGTGCCGATGACCGACCTCAAGGTTGGTCAGTTTGAACTCAACTTTGGTAACCAGCGCCAGCGTGGTTCTAACAACGCTGACGTTCAGGCCAACAACCTGATCGGTAACGCGGTTGTTGACCCGACGGCTGTCCAGACCGGTCTTGAGCTTTCCGGTCAGTACATGGGCGCCGCCTGGAGTCTGGCTGCTACCAACGGAACCGAAGGCGCCGATTTTGACGACGACCGTGATATGGCGCTGACCGCTAAAGTTTGGGGCGAGCTTATGCCCGGACTTAGTGCCGCTGCTTCTTACCACACCGTTGACCATGACACAGATGCGGAATCCAACTTTGGATTGAGTGATTACGCATCCGAGGGATATTATCTTGACGGTGATCTAGCTCCCGGGGACTCCGCCAATGAAGTTGATGCCTGGCAGTTGGACCTGACCTATGACCTTGCCGAGGTTGGTCAGCCGGCTGAACTCTATGCTAATTACGGTGTGATTGAAACTGATGATGGAGATGAATTTGAGAGAGAGTATTTCACCGTTGAAGGTCGTTACGACCTGACGCCGGCCAGTCACCTGGCTCTGCGCTGGAGTGAGGTTAACCTCGAGCCCGATGACGATGATGACGGTGACGTCGAGCGCCTCCAGATTGGCGTAGGTCACGAGCTGTCGCCGAACACGCTGGCCAAGCTTGAATACGTTGACCAGGATGTAGACGATGATGCTGGGGAATATGCCGATAAATTTGATGGCATCGTTGGTGAGCTTTCGGTCAGCTTCTAAGCTGAGTTAAGGTAACTGTTTTCTTAATATTCCCCCCCTTGACGGGGGGAAACACAAAGGGGGGTGGAAGGCGGTTGTCAAAACCGTTTTCCCCCTCACCCTGACCCTCTCCCTCCAGGGGAGAGGGGATAAGGGAAAAGGCACATGTGACCCTCTTCCTTTAGGGGGAGAGGGAATAAGGTAACAGTTACAAGTTAAGGTTCCTGGGCTCGGTAGGCCTAACGGCTGAAAGGCCCGGGAACCGGGGTCGCTCCACGGACAAGTAAGCGGGCGACCTTTAATGGGGCTTACAATTCACATAGAAGTCCCACCCACAGTGAGGAGGGTCGGTCAGTTCTTACGGCCGACCCTCCCCACTTTTTTTATGTACGGGGGGCGCGGGGAGCAGGGCGCTGGGCGCGGAGCGTGAACAGGCGAGCTTGCGAACCTGCGAACAGGCGAAAGTTCGGGAAAATCAAGGGCAAGGGCGGGGATTGTGAAGGAGAGCAGAGGCGAAAAGATACATCAACGAGATATCGTTAATTCAAAGAGTGGCTGGCTAAGAGGGAGAAATGATAACTACACTTGATTACCGTGATAGGGGAGACTAAATCACCTGTCCTATAGAATAAGCCTCAAGTCCATCAATCCGCTCAAAATGTGATATATTACCGGTAACAAACTGATATTCATAAGCCTCTACTATAGAGGCAATCAATAAATCCATATCATCCACGATTTTTCCCTGGTTTTCAAGTTTGGCTTTTGTTTCACCAAAAATACGGGAGCTTTCATGACTGGTATGAAGAACTCTGACAAACTCTATTAAAGAACCGATCTGTTTTCTATGTTTGCCCATCTGTTGTGCCTTAGAAGCCCCGTAATATAATTCAGATAAAGTGATAGAAGTAATGGCTAACTCCTTTTCAATCTTTTCAACATAGTCTACAACCGCTTTATCTCCGCGAAGGAAATCAATGACCACATCAGTATCAATTACAATCATTGTTCTATGTTGAATCGTTGTGACGATTCTTGGCGATTTTCATAAATTTCATTCTTCAGGGTTTCCAGATCTTCTCCATTAGTCCCCTCGTAATCGCTCCAGCTTCCCGCCAGTTCTTTTATTGAACCCTGAGGCGTAAAGGCTTTCCGGATCATTTTTAACTCATTTTCGATTGCTTCGAGCCGTTTTGTTACTTCAGAAGTGATCATGATAAACCCCCTTCTTAAAATTCTAAAGCTCTATAGTAAGTTTAACGCATTGTCGGAGGATTTTCTAATTTTTTCTCTCTACCAGTGGACGTAGGTGGCGATGGGGCGATATTGCAAAGAGGCGAGCGTGCGAGCGTGAGAGGGGGCGAATAGGCGCAAGTTTGTGTAAATCAAGGTCAAGGGCGGAAAACGCAAAGGCGCAAAGGCATGAAGGAAGGTCGAAAAGCATTGTAGATCGTAAATCGTTAAGATGGATTCCGGCTCGTCGGCCGGAATGACGTGCGGGAGGTCAAGATCAAAAGCGGTGGGCACGCAGATTAACGCAGGTGAACGCGGATTGGCGAGGAGCGGGAGTGCTCGAAGAGGCGAAAGTGCATGAAGAGGCGAGCATGAGAGCATGCGAACAGGCGAAAGTTCGGGGAGATCAAGATCAAAAGCGGGGAACGCTAAGGAGCGAAGAGGCGAGCGGGGGATTGCGAGGAGCGAAAGTTCGTAAGAGCGGGAGAAAGGGAGAGCGGGGGAATGGAATCAAATGAAGAGCAAGGAGTTAGTGGTAGAGGCAGGTACGCCTGGGGAAGAATACGATGATGATTATTGGGTGGGGTCCGTGACGAGGCCGGTGAAGAGGTGGAGGCCGGTTTGGTGGTCGCGGATGAGGAAGAAGAAGGGGCGGTCGAAGTGGATGGTTGGCGGCTCGGGTTGGACGGCGGTGACGCCGACGCCGATTCCGGTGACGGCGGCTGCTTCGGTGCCCCGTTCGTCGACCTCGACGTAGCTTTTATGTTTGACAAAGTCGATGAAGACGTTTTCGGTCAGCTCCTCTAAATCGACCATGCGGCCAAAGTTGGCGTCGTAGCGTTCAAAAGCCTGGCGCATACCCATTTCTCTCAAAATCTCCCGCAGTTCTTTTTCGTATTCTATCTCAAAGTGGGGAAGTTTGACTTCAACTTCCTGTTCGCGCATATCTTCCTGCCAGGTTTGAAGTTTCTCGTAAGTTATTGATTTGACAAATTGCTCTGCCGGTGTGTCGGCGTCCGGCAGGTAAAGGTCCATACTGAAACGGCCCTCGCCGTAAGGCAGGGAGACGGCCTGGAAGTCTTCCTTATCGAGGTAGGCAAAGTCATCCTCGCGTTGCATGGTCGGCACCGTGTCGGGGTCAGCATCAGCGGGGTAAAAAGGTTCCGGTTGAGTCAGGTCGGGATCGAATTCCTCTGTCCACTGACCGTCGAAGTAGATGGCGTTGAAGAGCATGGCAATCAGCTCGCGGATAGCATCCTCGTCGGCTATCTTTTCTATCTTGTCCTGCGTCTGGCGGCGGACCCAGTCGTTTATGCGGCGGGCCGTTTCGGGGTCCAAGAAGTCGGCGGTTTCAACCTTGGCGTCATAGAACTCTTGTGAGCGTTCGACGTAGTTTTCAAGGAAAGGAAAATTTTCCTGGAGCCAGAGAGAGTTGGCGACGTGCAGCTCGACGCCGGTGTCGGCTGCGAGCAGAGAATCAAGCAGCTCGCGGGAGAGCTGGTTAAATTCTGTTTCGGGTAAATCTTCAACGTTAAGCAGTTGGGCAATTTCGGTCCGGGTCTTGTCTTCGGCGCCGTGGGCGGCCAGGGAGAGAGCGAAACTGACGCTGGGGGCGGAGAGAAAGAGATTGTCCTCAGTTTCCTCGTTAAGCTGGCGGGTCAAGTCGAGGCCGAAACGGTTTAGACGGTCGGGTAGGTTGACGTCGTTGGAGTGGGCATTGGTGTTGAAACAGGCGAAGCCGGTCAGGATAAGAAGGGATAAGAGAAGAAGGAGTTTACCGGATAATTTCATTTTTTTGGCTCCTTTAGCGAGTTTTGGAGTTGAAGCGGTTCACGTTTAATTGTAGAGAGAGTATAATTAAAAGGCAAGGGGTGTTTCTCGAAGAGGCGAGCTTGCGAGCAGGTGAAAGACCGAAAATCAAGGTCAAAGTCACTGGATTCCGGCTCGGAGGCCGGAATGACGAGCTTTAGTCAAAGTCAAGGGAGGGAAACGCCCAGGAGCGAAGGGGCGAACTTGCGAGCGGGTGAGCGGGCGCAAGTTCGGGTAAATCAAGGTCAAGGACGATGGGGCATAGGGCGAGAAGCGAGCGTGAGAGAAGCGAGAAGCAAAAGAGCGTGTAAATTATGGTCAAGGACGATGGGTGAGAAGCGAAAGAGCGAAAATCAAGATCAAGTTCAAGATGGATTCCGGCTCGGGGGCCGGAATGACGGCGGGAGGTCAAGATCAAAAGCGGAGAGCAAAAAGGTGCTAAGGTGCAAGGTAGGGGGATGGGAAGAAAATATTATTCTGATCAAAGGTTGAGAAACGTGAGATTTATAAATAAAAAGCTTTGTAGAGATCCCCAAGCGGAGTGTAGTTTTGGACCCTTTCGCTACTCATTCTCCCCAGCTGGTTTTTTATGATGAACCGGCTGGGTTCGAGGTATAGAAATTAGTAATCAGCCCATCCGGGGCTACTAATTTCTATAAATCCGTATACGAAGGGGCCAAAACCTTCTGTCGAAGTTAAAAGGTAAATTATAAGGTTTTCTACAGAGCCAAATAAAAGGAGCCGATAGTGATGATGGATGAAATTAAGACGGAAGAAGACGAGCTGAGGGTATTTTCAGCTTCGCAGATAAACAAGTTTTACAGTTGTCCGCGGATGTGGGCTTACGAGTATATTGAAGGGCTGAAGCCGCCGCCCAGTTATGCGATGAAAAAAGGAACTTTTGTGCATGCGGTGGTGGAAGAGTTCAACCGCGACCCGGGGCCGCCGGTTGCCGGCGGGGGAAAGAAGGCGAAAAATGTCCTTAACGAGCGGATAAATAAGAAAGCGCGCGAGCTCTGGCAGGAGGGGTTGCCCGGGAAGTTTGAAGAGGAAATGAAGCGTAACGCTGACAAATTGAAGCTGCAGTTTCAGAATTACGTGAACGCTTTTCTACGCCGGTTTCATCAGCTCAAGCGGCGGACAAAGCTATCCGACGAGGAAGCCTGGGATAGGTCGAGTCCGGACGCTAACGAACTGACTGTGCGGGTGACCGACGCTGACGGTAATTGGCTATTCGGCGGTGGTGTTGACGCAATATTTGAGAAACATCCGCTCTGGTTTGAGCGCACGGCTATAATTGACTACAAGACGGGTAAGAGTCCTTTTAACTCTTCGTCGCCGTTAAGCGTCGACTACGGGCGCCAGCTCGACGTCTATGGCTGGCTATATTACCAGGCGTTCGGCCAGGTGCCCGAGGTAGCTGGGATACATTTTCTTGCTGAGCCGCCGCAGAGTTCGACCGCGTTTGTCTTCAAGGAAATTGACCCTGGGACAATCGAATCGGTACACTTGATGCTCGAGCGTGTGCGTGAGCTTACCGTCTCCGAAGACGTTGAAAACTACCCCCGCAACGAGCAATTCAAGTGGTGTCACTTTCAGAAAAAAAATGGATCGGAAATTAAGTGTGACCACTGGGATTACTGTCTCGGTGATGCGGAGCTACCGGAGCCGCCGGAGCGAGACGACGATTACCGGGAACGGGACCCGCGCGTGGTTGAGTTGCGCAATCCGCTGGACGAACAGCTACTGTTGAGCGAACACGCCAACCCCGTATTTGAACCCGAGCCCCACCTGGACGAGTAGCCCAATGACTCTTTTTCTGGTAGTTGATGCCGCATTAGACACCAGCGCGATAGAGGGGGACAATCACCCTTTTCCGGCTCATTCTCCTCTCGCATCCGGCGAGACTCCGAGGTATACGTTTCCATACTCGGCCCCTCCAGGGCCATGGAAACGTATAAATCCGCGGGAAAAGAGTGATTATCCCCCGGTAACCAAAAATTGCTGGACTAAGAGATAAACGGTTACACGATGTCTATCAAAAGACTAAGACTGCTCACCCTGAGTTTTGTGCATGGAACGGTGCACGCAGTGGTGATAATTTATCCGGTAGTGTTAAATGCTGTGCGGGCGGAGTTTGGCTGGAGCTTGAGTTTTGCCGGCTGGGTGGGGACGGCCGGATTTGCCCTGTTCGGAATAACTTCTTTGCCGACCGGCTGGTTAGCTGACGTAGTAAGTCGCAAGCTGCTGCTTTTATCGATGCTACTTGCGATTGTTGGCGGGGCCCTTCTAATGGGTTTTTCCGTCCATCCGTTGATGTTTGTATTAGGCTGGCTGCTGGCCGGATTTGCCGGGGGGATGCATCATCCGCTGGCGCTGGCTGTGATCGCCGGTTCATTCCAGGGCAAACAGAGTAAGGCTCTTGCCTGGCACGGCAGCGGTGGTAACTTCATGATAGCCGTAACACCGGCTCTGGCTGGAGCAGTCGCCTCGTTATATAGCTGGCGTGCCGCCTTTTTGATGGGGGCTGGTTTTGCGGCGCTGGCTCTTTTCCTGCTCTTATTTATACCTGAATCACCGGCCCAGGCCAGAATTAATCGCAAGAAAGGAAAATTGCCGCCGTGGGAGCAATTGTGGGTTTTACTGCTGGCTCACAGTATCACGGGTTTCATCTATCGGGGAGTGGTAACTTATATCCCCCACAGTATCGGCGAGGTCTGGGAGGGGATGGACCTGGCGGCGGTTGGTGGCGTGACAACTTTTGTCCTAATTTTTGGTATTGCCGGTCAGTTTTTGGGGGGATATTTAGGCGACGGTAAACGTTTCTGGCCCCTTTATCTCGGCCAGGTAGTGCTTTATTCGGTCAGTCTGCTGCTGTTGCCCCTGCTCTCCCACTGGTTTTTTGCCGCCGGTCTGATCTTCTGGTCAATTGTTTATTACTCGACCCAGCCGGTGGTGAACAGTTTCCTGGCGGAGTTTGGAGGGGTGAGTTCGCACGGCCGGTTATACGGGGTGGCTTTTTTTACTAACTACACGATTGGTAGCCTGGGGGCGGGGATGGCTGGAGTGCTGGCCGACTACGTCGGCTTGCTGGGTATGTTCTGGGGTCTGGCCGCTGTGGCCCTGGTTGCTGTGGTTGTGCTTTATTTTAATCGTTATCGTCTTAACAAGTAAGGGTGAATGGACGATTATAAGTAGAGAGCGTGCGAGAAGCGAAAGTTCGTAAGAGCGGGAGGAAGGGAGAGCGGGGGAGTGGGGGATTGAGCGAAAATCAAGATCAAGTTCAAGATGGATTCCGGCTCGTGGGCCGGAATGACGTTCGGGAGATCAAAATCAAGTTCAAAAGCAACTTCCCTTCTCACCTGTGTTCTCTACCTCGGAGGGGAGAGGAATTAAATCAAGAGCGAGGGGAGAGGAATTAGATCAAGCTGAAGCGGCAGAATAATTGTGAAAAATACTGATAAACTAGCCAACTAACAAACTAGCCAACTAGCAAACTAGCAAACTAGCCAACTAGCAAACTAGCCAACTAGTAAACTAACCTTGGAGGTGGAGCGATGTTTTCGCTACTTTTAGAAGGCGGAATTTTGATGATCCCGATTGGACTCTGTTCCATACTGGTGGTAGCATTTGCAGTGGAGCGGTTTTTATTTTTTTACAAGAATCACACTCCTTTTGACGAGTTCTGGGAGACAATCGAAGACCCCCTGGCCGAGGGTGCTTTTGAAGAGGCCCGGGAGAAGGCCCGAAACTATCCGGGTGTGCTGGCCGAGATGGTAGAAGTGGGGCTCTCCGTTGAGACGCCAGGCCCAGATAAGGTAGAAGAAGCGATGAAAAACGCCGGGCAGGAAATAATGTTAAGGTTAAAACAGTTTTTACCAACGATAGACTTCATTGCCCAGGTCTCACCGCTGCTTGGTCTGCTGGGTACGGTAGCGGGGATGATCGAGACATTTCAGATTATCGCCGAGGCCGGAGTCGGTGATCCCAATCTGTTGGCCGGCGGAATATACACTGCCCTGGTGACCACCGCAGCCGGTTTAAGCGTTGGGATTGTGGCGCTATTTTTACACTACCTGCTGAAAACGAAGGTGGACAGTATGGTTAACGACATGGAGGTAGGGGTGCGGCGGACTATTTCATTGATAGAGGAAAACAATGTTTGAAGAGTCACGAACTTTTGGCGAGGTTGAAACCGAGCACACTTTT
>PWHN01000093.1 GCA_003554945.1 bacterium | reverse complement strand
TGATATTCACCTATATTTGGATGCAAAACAGGTCGATTTTTGTATTCCTTAATAGCTTCAACTATCGAAAGAAGCATCAAATATGCTCCTTTGTTAGAGAAACCAGTTCCTCTCAATTCGATGTTCATAATTTTGGCTCCCAAAATATTTTCAATAGATCATACTAATGTCTATTTTTATATTCTTGATATTTGGCTCCTGATAATCCCCAGCATTTCCCTAAAAATTCACAAAATTCTCCAATAAATTTCAAAGTTTTGCTTGGAATTTGATTAAACAAAATCTTACAAAGAAGCTTTGAATAGACAGTAGTAAATTTACTTAATCTTGCCTCTCTTTTTTCTCCATAATAGATATTAAATTTAGCACTCCCATTCCGGAATTTTCTCTTAAAATACCAAAAAATATTACACCTTTCCGGAGGTAAAATTTCCTTGGCTACAGCTTGATCTGCCCAGCATATCTTTTTCCCGTTTTGGGTAAGTTTTGTTGTGAAATCTATATCTGATCCACCGCGCAATCCATAAGATTCAGCAAAACGTTGCTTGCTGGATAGAACCGTTTTGTGAAGTAATAAGTTACTAGTTCTCGTTTTCGATAGAGGGGTGGAGGTAATATAACGATCACGCTGCAATGGTTGATGATTTTTAAGCCATTTTGATGGTTCTTTCGCGAATTCATAAATAGCTGGACCGGCAACTAAATCACTATCCGTTTTTTTTTGTACTCGAATTAATTCTTTGAGCCAATTTTCAGTAACAATTTCGTCATCATCTACAAAAATGGCATTTTTAATATTTTGTGGTAAAGAGTTCAGAGCTCGATTTCTAACGAAAGGGATGCCTGGTTGGGGCTCTGAAACATATTGAGTTGAGAACCTTGTTTCTTCTGAGTGGTTTTCCCAGATTTCACGAGCACTTAATTCTTTATCATTATCTGCAATCAAGATAAGCAAATTACTGTCATCAAAGGGGACATTTATATTTTCAATAGACTTAAGAAGTCTTGAAAGTTCCTTGCTACGTTTGCAGGTCACGATACAAATAGCGGCATGAAGATTATTGGATTTTATTTTTGTTAGTTGCAAATCTTCATCCTCTGATTTTTTAAATTTTGTGGAATCGGGTTTGGATTGGGCCAAACCGTGAATTTTGAAGACAGGGAAACAAATTATCGCAACTATAGTCAAAGTAAATCGAAAGAGAGGTTCAAGTATTGAGTTATAGTATTTATATCGTTTGAATTGAGACGGATTAGAAAAAATAATATCTATTTGTTTGGAAGCAAAAATCTGTAAGGAGGCACTTGACGTAATTTTGTGATAAATGTTGTATATGTTTTTATAGTTTTGAGAAGCATGCTGCAAGACGGTGATTGTTTTCCAATCAGTAGATAATAGTTTGTTTTGAAAACTATCGTTCAATTTTTCCCATTTAATTTCCCCCGGTTTTGTCTGATGGATTTCACCCAGTTGTTGGATTTTGTCTTTAAAATGGGCTGTAGATCTTTGGTAGGTCGGTTCGGGAACTATAAAAGTAGTTTTAGACTGGGATAAAGTTTCACGGTATTCCCTTAGAAATTTACCAAGCAATTTTGGTCGACATGTACAAAACACTAGATGTTTATTTGCAGTGTTTTCCATTTAGAGAAGTTTCCCTTCAAAAAAATAATTATCATTTAGAGCAAAAATATATTATTTCCGATTCGTCACATTGTATTTTTTCAAGTTCTTCGCTGCTAAACACGTCCTTGGCTTTTAAGTCTTGAACCTTAAAACCTGAGTCTACCAGGCGTTTTTTAAAGTCGAAACCATAATTTCTATAATGATCATGATGCCCGGTTTTTTCCAAACGTTGTTTTGGAGTGTTTAGATGGATAAATTCCTCTGTTTTTTCAGCATTTATTGGGATCAATATTATTGCTGTACCGCCTGGTTTTAGTACACGATATAATTCTCGTAGCGCTTTTTGGTCATCTTTCACATGTTCTAAAACATGACTGCACCAAATATAATCAAAACAATTATCTTCTAAAGGAATTTTTTGTATGTCTAGTTGAAGGTCGGACCGACGCTTTTTAAAATCAACTGGGTAATAGTCAATTTTTTCATGTGATTTGAGCAAGTTATATATTTTTTCAGGGGCGGCAAAATGGAGAAGTTTTAGATTTTTATTGAAAAAGTCTGTAAAGTTTTTTAGGTAAAGCCACAATAATCTTTGGCGATCCATGCTGTTACATACAGGACATTTAGCATTTGGACGGGGAAGCTTCTTAGTGCCATGTGGGTTAAATTTTCGGAGTTTCGAATGACAAACAGGGCATTTATGCTTCAAACCAAAGTAATATAATTTTCTGAAAGGAGTAAAACGTTCCAGCTCAAGCGATTCAATTAAGTATTTTGTGAATAACTTAAAATAATTCCACCGGGTAATTTTTTGATAACCATCCAAATTGTTATAAGTGAATAACGGTGGAATGAATTCTTTTTTTATGAGTCGTATTAGGGGAAAATACTTTTCTGTTTTTTCAGGATGTATAGGAAGAATTATTCCTGAGAAGTCTTGTTTCTTAAAGCTTTTCAATGCGTTTTTGGAGTATTTGTTTTCAGTGATTTCAGTTATATTTACATCAAGTTTTGAGCTAATTTTGTTAATTTTATCTTTGGGAAGACTGGAATTATTAGTACTAACCACTGTGATTTCAAAATCATTACTTGAATCATTTAAATCATGTAATAATTCCTCAAGCATTATTGAATATGATTTTAGAATCAGGTAATGATTATTGTTCTTAAACATAAAGTCACCACTTTAGAAATTAAGTAAATATTTTTGTGAATGTTTATTTTGAGGTTCGGAATTATCCTTGGAAAAATAGAAACTGTAACAAATTTACAAAAATCTTAGATCGAACAATTTATTTAGAACACAAAAATATATTTTCCTTTTTGTTACAATTCGTTTTTTTAAGTAGATGTTCTTGAAATAATTCATTTGCTTCTAAAATTTTAACATTAAAACCGGCATCCATAAGACGTTTTTTAAAGTCCGGGCCGTAATTTCTGAGATGTTCGGGGTGTCCGGTTTTCTCTAATCGTGCTTTTCTCGAACTAAGATGGGTAAATTCTTCTGTTTTTTCTGCTTGAAGTGGGATTAAAATTATCGCCTTTCCATCTACTTTTAGCACCCTATTTAATTCACCCAAAGCCTGTTGATCATTTTTTACATGTTCTAGAACATGACTACACCAGATATAGTCAAATGAATTATCATTGAAAGGTAAGCGCTGGATATCCAACTGGATATTTGCATTACGGTCCGTAATATCCACGGGATAATATTTGATTGATTTTTTGGCTTTCAATTTTTCGTAGATGGAGCTTCTTGGCGCAAAGTGAAGAAGACTGTTTTTTTCAGAAAATAAATCAGTATGATTTTTCAAATACATCCAAGTTAACCGCTGTCTTTCAACGCTTTTGCAGACGGGGCATTGAGCGTGCGGGCGGGGAGGTTTGCGGGAGCCAAATGGTTCGAATTTTCTGAGTTTTGAATTACATATTGGACAATGATATTTAAACCCAAAGTAGTAAATTTTGCGAAATGCTGCTAAATTATTTAAGAAAGAAGTTTCGAAAAGATATCGAGGCAATAATTTCAAAAAGGTTTTAAAAGTTAATTTTTGTAGTCCATCGATGTTATTATAAGTAAGGATGGGCAAGTCAAATATTTTGCGAGCATTTTTAAGAAGGTGAAAATGTTTGGACACATCCCGAGGATGAACCAGTATAATAACGCCACCATAATTATTACTATTTAATTTTTGTAAACTATTTTTAGAAAACCTTGACTCGTTAAACACAAGAACATTTACCTTCAGCTTATGATATTTGTTTTGTATTTCATCACTATCAAGACTGGAATTTTTTGGATTAGCAATGGTGAATTTGGTATTTATATCGAGGGCATTCATTTCTTCCAATAGTTTTGGAAGTATTATTGAATAAGAGTTTAAAACCAAATAATGGTCATTTTTTTTAATCAAGCTTTTAGTTCCTTTTTACGGATAGATGGTTGCTACTATTCAGACGTGAAAAAAGATAGATTTGTTAATTGTACCTGTTTTTGCTATAAATTTACAGTAAGCGTTTGAGACGTCGTCAATTATAATCACGGGATTTTTTTGTGTATGGCAAACTAAAAGTGTAGAAGATGGCAACTAAAAAGTGAGTACTGAAAAAGGAGCTGATAGAGGGTGAAAAGCCCATCGGCAACATCCCGATGAAGGTCCTGTAATCTAGCTGAACCTTCATATATTCTTTCCCTCTTAATCTATCACCATTAGGAGGGATGAAAGGATGCTGCCGATGGTCGGGTGAGATTTTTATATAATCTGGCTTCGTATCTGCGGGACCGTGGTATGGCAGTGGAGATAGTCTTCGCCTATGGTCTTGGACAGTTTGGCCAGTTGTTTTTTGATAATTTTGTTAAAAAAACAAAACTGGTACCAAATCTGATAAAAATAGATGTGGAGGGGGCGGAAGGGCGTGTGATTTCAGGGATGAGTAAAATACTTAAAGAGTGTCGTCCTTTGGTGCTTTTTGAATATCATCCGGAGGGAATAAAAAGTTTTCCTGATACTTTTGAAGAGATTTTCAAAAAATTTAAAGAGGTTGATTATTCTCTTTTTCGTCTCAAGGATAGAGATGATCTTATGGGAGACAGCTTAATAGAAAATTATCAACCTGAGCACGAATATTTGACAGCTAGCCCTAAAGAGGAAATATTGTGATCTTATATGAAACTTGAAGACAAAATCGATGTTTTTGTTTGGCGTGAGCATTATGCCGATCATATTAACCCCTTGTGGGAAGCTATCCCACGAGAATATAGAGGAAATTACTATGTGAGTGAACATCAAGTGAAAAAAGGTAAATATAAATTGCCTGAATCAGAGGATAGTATTTTTGTGAAGAATCCTTATGAATTAATAGACGTACTGACGCCTTCGCCCCGGCTGATGATTGTGCCTACGGATCGTAGTGGTTTTCTTAGTTTAATCCCACGCCCCCTGGCGCGTATTGCTCATGGGGTGGCTCAAACTTATAAAGATGAGAAAATACCCGATCGAAATAGAGAACAGGTAATCCTGGATTTGCTCCCGAATGAATACAGTCGTGAAAAGTTTTCTGAAAAATTTCCTGTCAGCGATAAAATTGTAGCCGGCTGTCCAAAAATGGATAGATGGTGTGATTTTAGTAAAAGTCTATCCGAACCGCCGGTTGTTGCTATATCCTTCCATTTCAATCATAAAGCGGTTCCAGAAACGCGTGGAACTTATCCGCATTACCAGTCTATTCTTCCGAAATTGGCCCAAAGTAATGAATGGGAGCTTTTGGGACATGGGCATCCAAGATTCATTGACGAGTTAATACCAAAATACGAGGAACTTGGCATAAATTATACTAGAGATTTTGAAGAAGTAATGAAACAGGCAGACGTCTACGCATGCGACAGTCCTTCAACCCTGTATGAATTTGCCTATACGGATCGCCCTGTAGTAGTTTTAAATGCTCCCTGGTTCCGGCGGGAAGTTGAACATGGACTGCGATTTTGGGAGCATGCTGATGTTGGGATTCAATGCGATAAGCCCGAAGATTTACCGGGAACAATTAGGAAAGCCCTTAAGGATGAGCCACCGCAGCCATCACTAAGAAGGAAGGCTGTAAATGCCGCTTATGCTGTAACTGATGGATCGGCTTCAGAGACGATGGCTAAAAAATTAGTTGATTTTGTCAAAAAAGCAGAGGTTGAAGAAAAGTTGCTTATCTCAAAACAGGAAGAATTACCAGGTTTTTCTGAACTGCTTAATAGGGCAGTTAACGAGGGGAAGATAAATCCCCCAGTCTGGCTGGCTCCCCAGGGATTGGTTACGCGGCATATATCAAAAGAAAGAGAGTTTCTTGATTTTGCGATTGAAGGAATATTAGATCGTGATCCACGTCCCGTGGAAGGTACTGAGGAAATGAAATTGCTAAAGTATCAAAATATACCTGGAGATTTAGAGGGAACTGTTTTAATTACAAGTGATACCTGGGGAGAAGAAATAGAGGAGAAATTAGTTGATACTGGCTTGACCAAGGGGAAAATCATTAACTTTTTTGATATATTTGAAGAACAAAAACATCAGATTTTGCTGGAAATCCATCAACAAAAAGAAATCAACGAAAGTGTTTGATTTATCTGAAACAGTGCTATTTATGATACGTGAGACAAGGAAAAATAAATCATTTTTGAGAGCAGGGTTTGGGATAAATTTAGCAGTGGACGCAAACGTTGGAGGAAGCGAAAGGATAGGGAATTAAAGGGTCGGCGGAAACCGCCCTCGTCGAGGACATACTTGTGGGAAGTGGGGAATTTGGCGAAAGCGTTTTCAGCCGTCCGGTAGCTGCTGTCCGTGATGTTATTGTAGAGAAGTAGGGCGGCGTCGTAGTCGGCGGCATTTATTTTTTGGAGCCAGTCCTCTGATATTTCCTCGGGCTGGAAACGGTTGCCCGGGAAGGTATAAATACGGGAATCTTCGAGCGGTGGATCGATAGCCTGGCCGCTTTCGCTCATTACGAGGACATCGAGCTGGTCCGGGGTGTGGTTTGTGTTGATGGCTTCAGTGAGTTTGCGGTAGGTGCGGCCTGAAGTTTTGATTATCAGCCACCGATTGTGTTCCGGGGGCAAGCTGAATTTATCAGTCTCTACTTTTCTTTCCTTTTTAAGCGGTTGATCGGGGAAATCATTCGGCTGCCAATCTTTTACGGTATAAGGGGAGACGTGATTCAAGCCGCGGTCGTCCCACCAGTATTCCCAGTCTTTCTTGGCCTGTTTCCAGTCGCCGTAACGATATTTGAGGTAATCTTTGTAATCTGCAGGAACGTGAACCTCGCGATCGGCCAGTTTTACTTGTTCAGTGTTTTGAAAATGACGGGCTGGGAAGATCCAGCTGGCGGCGTCGTAAGCTTTGTTGAAGGGCCAACGATAACTGGGCACAGGCCCTTTCTGTTTAATGCAATAATCTCGAGCTCTTATTATTGTTTGGCGTAATAGTTCGTTTGTTAGATAACTTAAGGTGTTGCTCGGGCTAGAGCGGTGAGGACTGATAGTTGCCTGGGGAGTCCAGATGTGCTCGTTTGAGCGGAAGAAAAACTTAAAATCTATACTACGTGGAGTATCATTGGTGTCGTTGTTTAAAAACAATTTGGTCAAGGTGTTGTCAAAAACCTCGCGCGTGATTGAGTAGTTACGCTTGCGGAAAATGTCAATAAGCTCGAGAACTTTATCGGTCTCATCGACAAAGCAGCCGATGTCCAGGTCGTGATCGGCTTCGAGCAGGCGGCCGTCGCGGGCCAGGCCGAGCAGGGTGCCGCTGTCGAGCCAGTAGTTGATTTTATGTTCTTCGAGCAGCTCAAGGAGCCAGGATAACTGGGAGTCCATCTGATTCACCGAAAATTGGGATATTAGAGAGCGTAAAAGGTATTCTAAGTGTGATAGTTTACGCCAATAAAGTCAACCCCCCCACGTTACCTCGGAGGGTGAGAGTTGGGGAGCGAGGCGCTTGGCGTCAACGTCAAGGTCAAGAACAAAAGGGACACAGATTAACGCGGATTTGCGCAGATAAATTCAGAATCAAATTCAAAAACAAAGGCTAATTGACAGGATTTACAGGATGGACGGGATGGTAGTTTTTTTGATGGCGGATCGAACTATGACAAAAAATGAATGAATTCATTTTTATGCCAAGTTACTCACCTTTCACTTTTCGAGTGGCCTCGAAAAGGCGCGGCTCCCGCCGCGATCAAAAAACTCGAGCAGGCGAGCATGGGAGCTTGCGAAAGACCGAAAATCAAGGTCAAAGTCACTGGATTCCGGCTCGTGGGCCGGAATGACGGGCGGGAGACCGGCGAGGGGGAGAAAGGGAGAGCGTGGTGGATTCGCGGGGCGCAGGGAGCAGGGCGCGGAGCGTAAAATCGTTGATGGGGTGATGGGGCGAGCGGGGGAAAGTGCGACATAGCGAGGAGCGAAGGGGCGAGGAGCGAGAAGCGAAAGTTCGGGGAAACATAAGAACAAGAAGCGAAGGGGCGAGAAGCGAGGAGCGCAAAACCGTAAGAGATAGAGGGAGTAAATGAGTAATATGTTAACGTGAAAAAAAGAACTTGAAGGTTGGGGGTTGATAATTTCGGAATTTATTCGTTGAATTTAAGGTATTGAAGATCGGCCTCGTCGATTGGACGATCGGCAGCTTCCTTAGACCGAATCAGCTCATCACGGGAGATTATATTTAGCTCAACCGGGGGCTCAGTTTCAAGTGTTTGAGTCTCTCGTTTGGGCCAGGCCTCTTTGAATTTTATACCCGGAATTTTGTTCATAAGATCAATTCGATTTGGTTCGCGGCCAAACTGGAAAATCACGTCTTCTTCCAGCAGATCCTCTTTTGTTTCAATTCCGGGGATTGAGCCTTCCCAGAACTCTTGCAAGCAATTGTAAAGACGCCCCCCGTTTTCGGAGGTTCTATTAAAAAAGATATCCGCATCATTTGTGTTTCGAGTATAGCCGTGATAAATAACGGCCAGACCACCAACAATCAAATAACGGACCTCATGTTTCTGGAGAAGATAAAATAGTTCGAAGGTATCGTCATCAAGCCAGTCAGGCCGCTTCATCTTGAATCCAGGGGGCTTTAGTTTTTTCTATCCGACTCTTTTTTAAATGTCCTTGCAATTTTTCTTCTTTCAAGCCGTGAAATTCCATATACTGGCGTTTAAGAGGGGACAAATTGTGCAGTCGTTGCTGGGGAGTTAAAGCTTGAGCTTCATTTATATTTGCCGCGTTTTTTTCCTGAAAAGAATCAAAGACCTGAACTTCTTTTTTCATAGCTATCACCACCCATATTTTACCATTTTAACTATGAAATAACAGTAGTTGTGGGGGGAAGGGGGAGTTCGCGGGGCGCGGGGCGGTAAATTGCCGAGCAGGCGAACAGGCGAGCATGGGAGCTTGCGAAAGACCGAAAATCAAGGTCAAAGTCACTGGATTCCGGCTCGTGGGCCGGAATGACGGACGGGAGACCGGCGAGAGGGAGGGTTGGTGTTTATTCTTTCACTGCCTCAAGTATTGTATTGTGGAAGAATTCGGGAATTCTTACGTAAAATTTGATTCTTACCTTTTTAGATAGTATACTTTTGTTGGAAAGAAGAAAATTAAAGGAGGTAAGTAATTATGGTTAAAGTGACCAGTAAGGGTCAGGTAACGCTACCGGTAGAAATAAGACGTCAACTAAATATTGAGCCGGGAGATATGGTGGAGGTTGAAATTGTAGAAGAAGAGGAGGCAAGATTGAAAATTTCGAAATCCCCTTCGCTTGAGGACCTGTATGGTGTTCTTGAAACCGATAAGTCATATCCGGGTAAAAAAGAAGTTCGTGAGGCAGTGGGAAAGAAGAAGGGTAAAGAGTTAGCCGGGGATGAATCGGAATGACTGAAATATACAAGCTGGACGCCAATGTAGTGCTTCGTTTTTTGACCGGTGAGCCGGAGGATATGGCCGAGCGCAGTCGTAAACTGATGCAGAGAGCCGACCGGGATGAAATTAAGCTCAAACTTTCGCCTCTTGTTGTAGCTGAGGTGTACTGGGTTTTAAATTCCTATTACGAATTTTCTCGGGAGAAGATAGCTCAGGTCCTGGGGAAGCTTATAAGGGCCCAGGGAATTGAGACGGCAGAAGTTGAGTTGATTGGTGAGGCCCTGGAGTTGGCCGCTGAGAAGAATGTAGATTTTATTGACGCTATTTTGTCTCTGCGAGCGAAAAAAGAACAGGTGAAGGTAGTTACTTTTGACAGGGAGGATTTTAAAAAATTGACGGTTGAATGGGTTGAACCGGAGGGGTAAGGCTCGAGCGGGTGAAAGTTCGTGGGGCGCGGGGCGTAAACATCGAGCCGGCGAACAGGCGAGCTTGCGAGCATGCGAAAAAACCAATCAAAGGACGGAAAACAGCGAGGTTGCGACAGTGCGAGGAGCGAAAAATCTTATGGGAAAGTGCGATAAGCAGAAGTGCGGGGGGTTGGGCTGGGTGCAGTTCAGGGCCAGAAGCGGGTGAGGAAATTTTGGTCGCGTTTTTTCATCATATTTAAATAATTCTGACGGTCGGATTCCTCGCTCGGCAGGTTAGCGCTCAGGCTCATCAGTCGATTGGCCAGGAAGTAAAAGATAAGAAAGTCGAGCCAGGCGAGAAAGAAGACCGGCGCCAGGCGGTAATCGAGATTGGTGCTAATAATCAGCCAGATAGAACTCAGCAGTGCCAGGCCGGCCAGCCGGTTGAAGAGCAGTCGCAGCAGATGAAACCAGTAAAGATCGCCATCAGCGGAGCGGTTTGCGCGCCTCCGGTGAAGCCAGAGCTGGTAAACCAGGGAGAGGGAGCCGAGCAAGAGAGCGGTCTTTACAGCCGAGGCCGGAGACCAGAAGAGTCCAGCGGACAGAATAAGAAAGAGGCTATCCTGGCCGTAAAGCGGAAGTATTCCGTGGCGGCGCAGCCAGGTGTCCCAGGCGGGCAGAGGGGGATCTGATTGAAGCAAGCTGCCGGTCAGGGCAACCCAGCAGCGCAGGGTTTCGTGCCAGATATCAATTACAAAGAGACCAATTAAGGGAAGAAAAGCAAAATCTGGTCCGTTTTGAAACCAGTAAAGGGCGTAGCAACTCAGTATCCAACAGGCGCCCAGTCTATCGACGGCCCGATCTAAATAGGCGCCCCGGTAGCTGCTCTGACCGCGGGCGCGAGCGACGACCCCGTCAAAACTATCGAAGAGCATGCCGGCGGCAAGTAGGACGACGAACAGAAAACGGTAGTCCGGGAAAAACAGGAGGAGTCCGGCGGCAAATTTTGCCAGGCCGCAGAGGACGGTCCAGAAATCGGGGGGTAGAGGGAGCCAGAGGATTAAGGGGAGGAAAGGGAGGCTGAGTGGCTGGATGATTAAGCGATAAACTGGAGTGAGCGGTGAACGTAGAAATTTACCGCCCAGAGAGGACCAGATGCCACTTGAGGGGGTTGTTTTTTTATTTGAGTCAGACATTGCAGCGTCACCGAATTAGGAGTAAAGTTGAGCAGGGATAATGATATAAACCGTCAATTGGAGCTATTAGGTTCTGTTTCAGTTTAACAAGCGAGGCGAGTTTAGGGAAGATGGTGGTTAGGTAGTTGGCTAGTTGGGTAGTTGGTTAGTTCGCAGAGCGCAGGGAGCAGGGCGCTTGGCGTTAGTTCGGGGAAAAGCAAAAAGCGAGGAGCGAAAGTTCGGGAAATCATAAGAGCGAAGAGCGAGAGAGCGTAAATTCAAGAGCGAAGAAAAGAGGGAAAGGGGGGCAAAGAAAGATTAAGGGACAAGCCCCAGGTGAAAACGGGGGACGATAGGCAGCAAGATAAAGTTTGATATTTTCGGGGCCATGTATTATACTAAGTTTAAACTTACATAGTTTATACTTAGTGAAATGTGGTGGAACGTTTTGAAATTTATAGGTCGAAAACAGGAAATTGAACTAATAAAAGAGGACCTCGAGGCAGACAGAGCTTCGCTGCAGGTTATATACGGGCGGAGGCGAATAGGGAAAACTGAATTGATTTTAAATGCGCTGACAAATCGGCGTTCCATTTATTTTCAGGCTGAAGCGGTAACGGATCGTGTAAACCAGCAGGATTTTAAAAATGTTATCAAAAAGTCTATCAAGCCTGACCACGGAGCTTTGCTTGATTCAATCCAGGGCTGGGAAAACATATTTGAAATATTACGCCGTGAAAGCCGGGGGGAGGAATTAACTGTAGTTTTAGATGAATTTCCTTATCTGTGCCAGAATGAACCGGGGCTGCCATCTATTCTGCAAAAAATCTGGGATGAGATACAGCGAAACGAAGAAAGCCTGAATTTAATTTTATGCGGGTCTCTTGTTTCGTTCATGGAATCTTTGCTTAATGAGAAAAATGCTCTCTATGGGCGACAGAGTCTGCAGTTGAAAGTAGAGCCACTCCCTGTGCGGGACGCGGTTCAATTTTTTGAGGGTTGGTCAGCCACGAAACAGTTGTACGGTTATGGAGTTTTTGGAGGCGTTCCTTACTATCCATCCCTGTGTGATTCCGATAAATCTTTAAAAGAAAACCTTTGTTCTCTTGTTTTAAAGAAGGGAGCCGTATTATACGAGGAGCCGCTGCGCTTGCTTGACGCCGAACTAAATAATGTTAACAGATACTCAAGTGCCCTGCGTGCGATTGCCGCCGGGCAGACCAGGTGGGGCGACATTTTGAACAGAATAGCGGATGTGGAATCCGGGCAACTTGGTCATTACCTGGGTCGATTGGAAGAACTGGATTTAATTTGCCGCGTTCAGTCTTTACACAAAAAAGGTAAAAATAAAAGGTACTACTTAAAGGATCCATTTTTTCGTTTCTGGTTTCGATTTATAGCGCCAAACATGTCAGCGCTACAGGGGGGGGCAATTAAGGAAACATATCGGGATGCAATTGCCCCTCACCTGGATGATCACATGGGTTGGGAGTTTGAACGAATTGCACAGAACTGGCTCAAGTATTACGGGACAGAAATTTTTGGCACCGCTCCAAAAGAGCTGGGCCAGATTTGGACGGGAGATTACGATATTGACATTGCCGGGCGATTGCTAAACGGCGAAGAGTTTTATGGCGAATGTAAATGGTGGTCCAGTTCGGTAGGAAAAAATGTATTAACTGATCTGGAGGATAAAATCGTAGAAACAGCTTACAGCAAAGAGACGGTTCGTAAACACCGACTTATTTTTTCAAAAACAGGGTTTACTGAAGAGCTTATAAAAATACAAAAATCCGACCCCACACTGCACCTGTTGGAACCTGAAGATTTGGTCTGACAACCGGTAATCAACGAGCGGGGGAGAAGGGCGATGGGGGGAGTGGGAGAGGGGGAGTGGGGGAAAGGGCGAGGAGCGAAAGTTCGTGTAAATCAAGATCAAGTTCGGGGAACGCAAAGGCGCAAAGGAAAGTTGATGGCTGAGCGCGGGGCGTTAAACATCGAGCCTGCGAACAGGGGAAAGTTCACGATGTGGGGAGCGGGCGATGGGGCGAGGGGGCGAAAGTTCGGGGGAATCAAGTTCAAGATCAAAGTCACTGGATTCCGGCTCAGGGGCCGGAATGACGTCAAGTTCAAGAGCGGGGAACGCGAAGGCGCAGAGGCGCAAGTTCGTGTAAATCAAGAGCCAGGGCGGGGAATACAAAGGCAATGGCGCGAGGAGTATAACCCAAGAAGCAGTGGTCTCGTAAAGGCGCCGCTACCGCCGCGATCAAAAAACGCGAGCATTCGAGCAGGTGGAGTTAGTGGGAAAGTGGGGGGGTTAAGTTATGCCTTCGCGGAAGAGGTCGTGTAGATGTAAAGCGCCGACCGGTTTGTGTTGGTCGTCGGCGATGAAGAGGACGGTAATCTCGTGTTCTTCCATGATCTGAAGGGCTTCAACGGCTCCCTGTTCAGGGTTGATAGTAAGCGGGTCCCGGGTCATGACATCGGCAAGTTCGTTATCGAAGAAGTCGTCGCTTGATTCGAGTATGCGGCGCAGGTCGCCATCCGTCAGACAGCCGATAAGCTTTCCCCGGTCGTCAACTACAGCAGTGATACCCAGTCTTTTGGCCGTCATCTCGTAGATCGCCTCGTCCATTGAGGTATCGAGGCTGACCACGGGGACGGACTCACCGGTATGCATCAAATCCCGAACCTCGAGCAGAAGCTGTTTGCCGAGACTGCCTCCGGGGTGAAATTTAGCAAAATCCTCGGGTTGAAAGTCAATCTGATCGACGACAGTCATGGCCAGTGCGTCGCCAAGTGCGAGCATGGCTGTGGAGCTGGAGGTGGGGGCGAGGGCAAGCGGCCCGGCCTCCCGTTCGACCGAAGTGTCGAGACTCACATCAGCCTCGACCGCGAGCATGCTGCTGGTGTCGCCGGTTATAGCAATAAGAGTGGGCCCGATACGTTTGAGCGGAATAAGTAAAGACTTGACCTCCTCGGTCTCGCCGCTGTAGGAGAGGGCAAGGACTACGTCTTCGGGGCGAATCATTCCCAGGTCGCCGTGGTGGGCCTCGGCGGGATGCATGAAGAAGGCGGGGGTGCCGGTGCTGGCGAAGGTGGCGACCAGTTTGCGGCCAATGGCACCGGATTTGCCCATGCCTGTAACAACAAGTCGGCCTTCAAGATTTTTTATAAGGTCAACTGCCTGGCAAAACTCGTCGCCCAGGTGGTCAATCAGGGAATAAACGGCCTCGGCTTCGAGGCGCAGGGTGCGTTCGGCGCGGGCGAGCAGGGGATCTGAGTGGGTTTGGTTATTTTCTTGTGTCATTGTGTGATCTCCTTTTTATCACTTCATTTATTTCGAGGAGTTTTGTAATTACCTTTTCGGCATCCTCGAGGGGGAGCATGTTTTCAGCGTCGCAGAGTGCTTCGTCAACCCGGGGATGTGTTTCCAGGAAAAGGCCGTCAACTCCAGTTGCCACTGCCGCGCGAGCGAGCGGAAAAATAAAGCGACGATCGCCGCCGCTTTCGCCCCCTTTGCCGCCGGGGGTCTGGATGCTGTGGGTGGCGTCGTAAATTACCGCGATGTCGTCAGCGCGCATATCAACGAGATTGCGCATATCGACAACCCAGCGGTTGTAACCGAAGAAGTTACCCCGTTCGGTAATCGCGTGCCGGGAGAGCGGCGAGGTCTGGAGAACTTTATTCATTGTATGACGAGCCGAGCCGGGGTCAAGGAACTGGCCCTTTTTGACGTTGACCGGCAGGCCGGTCTTGGCGGCAGCGACAAGGATGTCTGTCTGTCGGCTGAGAAAAGCCGGGACCTGCAGAGCGTCGACAACTTCAGCGGCCGGAGCAGCCTGGTCGGGCAGATGAATGTCGGTGATCAGTGGCAGGTCAAACTGCTGGCCGACCTGCTGCAGCAGTTTGAGGCCCTCGTCCAGGCCGGGGCCGCGATAAGAATCGAGCGAGGTGCGGTTTGCCTTGTCGAAGGAGCTCTTAAAAACAACGTTCAGCTCGAGCTTATCGCGCAGTTGGGCGATCTGCTCGCCAGCTTCCATCATGATCGATTCATTTTCAATGACGCAGGGGCCGAGGAAAAAGAAGAGCTCCTCGCTCTGTAAATATTTAGAGACAATGTTTTCAGACATTGAGAACACCTTTTTGTGAGTTGAAAGGCTTTATTGAAGTCTCTGCTGAAGCCGCGCTACCCAAAGGTGTTGGGACTCATTCTTGATTGGCCTCCGGCCAATCTCCAAGGTATATCTGGCAATAATCAGATCCTCCAGGATCTATTGCCAGCTATAAATCCGTCAAACACCTTTGAGTAGCTTAATTAACGTTTATAGATATTTAAAAAGGTAACACTAATCAATTTCTCTTTGAGATAGTAAAAAGGATTTCAACATAGCCAGTTAAAAAGTGTGAAAGTTTAAAAGTGTAAAAGTTTAAAAGTTAAATCCAAAAACTGAAATTCGTTGACCGTAGACCGTAAAGATGGATTCCGGCTCGTGGGCCGGAATGACGAGCGTTAGGTCAAGGTCAAGATCAAGTTCCCCCCTCACCTGAGTCCTCTCCCTCGGAGGGGAGAGAAATTAATTCAAGGGCATAATAACGAACATCTCACTTGAGCGCAAAATTATTATATAATGAACGGTTAAAAAAATATATCGATCTATGGAGGTAATTGTTATGACGACAGAGGCGGGAGCGCAAAAGCTAAAGCTGTTACTGTTAGACGTCGACGGAGTAATGACTGACGGAGGAATATATCTGTATCCCGGCGGTGAGGCGAAGAAGTTTGACGTCCAGGACGGGCTGGGTGTGATGCTTGCCCGACGGGCCGGGATGGAAGTGGGGATAATAACGGGTCGTGTGTCGGAAGCAGTTCGCAAGCGGGCTGAGGAGCTGGGGATCGAGCGTGTTTACCAGGGATACTCGGACAAAAATGAAGCGCTGGAGGACATACTGAAAGAATACAGTGCTGACGAGCTTGCCTACATAGGCGATGATGTCTTTGATCTGCCGGTGTTGCGGCAGGTTGGGCTGTCGATGGCGCCGTCTAATGCCCGCCCGGAGGTCCGGGAGGCGGTCGACTATGTGAGTGAGGCACCGGGTGGGTCGGGGGCAATTAGAGAGATCGTGGAGTGGCTGCTGAAAGAGCGTGGTGAGTTTGATAAAATAATGGAGAAGTATTTCTGACTAACTTTTTAGGAAGTAGGAAGATTTATGGCTGCTGATGAGCTGTGTAAGTGGTTGGAGGGCAGTGGGTTTGAGGTTTCAGAGCGGGGCGAATGGAAATTTATGCTGAGCTCCGATTTTGAGGGGATGGCTGTTGAAGAGTTGATTGAAGCGAGCCGGCAGTTGAGGGGTGAACGGGGGGAGAGGAACCAACAAGTTAAACTGAATAACGGGGCGGAGATTTTTTTAAAACAATATCATCACGGGGGATTGTTGTCCTCAACCGGTGATGTATTTTATCGATCGCCGGTACGTTTTTTGAAGGAACTGCGGGCTGCGAAATCGGTTTATGAAGCCTGCGGTCAGACGCCGAAGCCGCTGGGAGTCTTCTGGGCGGAGGAAGCTGAGGGGTACCGTGGATTTTACCTTGCCAGGTATGTTGCACACAGGCCGTTAGGCAAAGAAAGGTTTGAGGAGACGCAAGCGAGAGAACATATGAATGAGGCTGGTCGTCTGCTGGGCCGTATGCACCAGGTGGGGGTTGATGCCTGTGATTATCACGTTGGTAACCTGTTTGAAAGTGAGCAAGGTCAATTAATGGCGGTTGATTTCGATCCGGTAAATTTCGGTGTGCCCAAGGTTTGTCGTCGAGCTTACCGGCAGCACCGTTTTATCCGTTCGTTAAGTAAAGCAGGTTTTTCCTGGCCGGTGATGGATGCTTTTTTACGTGGTTATCACGAAGTTGCCAACGGCAAGCGTTTGAAGGCTTGCTACCATTTGCAGCGGCCGTTCTGGTGGACCAAAAATCGAATCAGCGATTTGATATACTATTTTAAGGGGGCTTGACATGCGAGTGGGGGATGGGCGAAAGGGCGAGGAGCGAGGGAGCGAAAAGCGAGGAGCGAAAGATCGGGGGGCGCAGGGCGCTCGGCGCTGGGAGTAAACATCGAACAGGCGAGCATTCGAGCTTTCGAACATGCGAAGAGGCGGAAGACCGAAAATCAAGGTCAAAGTCACTGGATTCCGGCTCGTGGGCCGGAATGACGAGCTTTAGGTCAAGTTCCCCACTCACCGGTATCCTCTCTCTCGGAGGGGCAAAGGCAAAGGCAAAGGCAAAGGCAAAGGCAAAGGCAAAGGCAAAGGCAAGGGCGGGGGTTAATGTGAGAGTATAATTAGGTGTTAAAAAATTTAAAGGAGTGGTTGAGATGGCAGAGAAGCGAGTTAAGAAGAAGGAGTCGAAGTCGTTTGGAGAACGGATAAAAAATGCGATTGCGGGGGTGGTTATTGGTCTCGTATTGTTTCTGGCCGCCTTCCCGCTGCTCTGGTGGAACGAGGGGCGGGCGGTGCGTGACTGGCAGACGCTGGCAGAAGCTGAAGAGGCGGTAATTAGCACGTCGGCGGACGAGGTTGCCGAGGGAGAAGAGGGGAAGCTGGTCCATCTGACCGGTGAGGCAACAACTGACGAAGTGCTGGAGGACGATTCTTTTAACGTCGCCCAGCAGGGGATAATTCTGAAACGGGTAGCCGAGATGTACCAGTGGCAGGAGGAAGAAGAGGAACGCAACGATACGATTGAGTATACTTACAGTAGAACCTGGGCGAGCCAGGTGATTGACCACAGCGAGTTTGAGTATCCGGAGGATTATCAGAATCCTGCTTCAATGAAGTATGAACCGCGTGAGTTTCGTGCAGACGAGGTTGTCCTTGGTGCTTATGACCTACCCGATTTTTTAATTGACCAGATGGATAATTATGAGGATTTATCGCCGGGACAGGCGGTTGAGGACAGCGAGGCGCTTGAATATGAAATTAGCGGTGATTACATCTATGTCGGAGAAGATCCGGCCGAACCACAAGTTGGCGACATCCGGGTTAGCTATCAAATAATACGACCCGCCACGGTCAGTGTGCTGGCCCGGCAGACGGGCTCGACGTTTGAAGATTTCCAGGCGGAAGCGGGCGGCACAGTTGGGCGCCTGAGCGTGGGTGAAGTTACAGCCGAGGGGATGATTGAAGAGGCGCGGACCGAGGCGGTAATTTTGACCTGGATACTGCGTGGGGTTGGCTTTCTGATGATGGTAATCGGAGTTGGATTGCTCTTCAAACCGCTGCTGATGGTCACTAGTTTTATTCCTGTTCTTGGCAGTTTGCTCTCGGCCGGTGTTTTTGTGATCGCCCTGGCGGCGGGACTGGTGTTTACCAGCCTGACAATTGGTTTGGCCTGGCTCTTTTACCGGCCAATTCTCGGGCTGGTTGTGTTGATCGTTGGAGCCGCCGTTGGAGCAGTGCTGGTCAAGGTTAGCGCCGGTGGCGCTGCCGAGATTCCCGAAACTACCGCTGAAGCCTGAAGTCTTGCAGGAGCGTTACAGCCGTCACCTGGCAATGTCGGGAATTGGTCCGGCCGGGCAGCAGAAGCTGAGCGAAGCGAGCGTGCTGCTGGTCGGCGCCGGAGGTTTAGGGGGGGCAATTGCTTACTATCTGGCGGCTTCTGGAGTGGGTCGACTCGGGCTGGTAGATTTTGATAACCTGGAACTTTCAAATTTGCAGCGGCAGATACTGTATAAGGAAAGTGATGTCGGTAAACTGAAGGTGGAGTCGGCGCAACGCGGGCTGCAGGAGCTAAATTCGGAGCTGGATATAAAGACTTATACGTCTGAGTTTACCTGCGAATCCGGCGAGAAAATCCTGTCGGCAGACAATTACGACGTAATTGTAGACGCGGTTGATAACTTTGCTGCCCGCCAGGCAATGAACAAGCTTTCTCAGGAGCATGAAATTCCTTTTGTTCACGGCGCTGTCTACCGGTTTGAGGGAGAAGTCTCCACCTTTTATCCGGGCAAGGGTCCCTGTTATGCCTGTCTTTATGCAGAAGCTCCGGAGGCCGATGATGCGGCACCCGGCCCGGCAAGTTTTACGCCCGGGGTTATCGGAACACTGGAAGCGGCGGAGACGATAAAATTGCTGCTGGGGATGGATGAATTGCTTGTCGGCCGGCTACTGCGTGTCGATCTGCGCCGGATGTCATTTATGACATTAAAAGTACAGCGGGATGGTGGTTGTTTAGTTTGTTAGTTGGCTGGTTGGTTAGTTAGCTAGTTTGCTGGTTGGCTGGTTGGTTAGTTGGCTAGTTGGATAGTTGGGCGGTGTAAACCCATTCGGCCGGGCCGCGCAGCTTATGCTGGACGGGCTCAATGTCGAGGTCGCCGCCCGGTTGAGCGACGGTAACCCAGTCGTCGGGGGCGCGGCCGAGGACGTGAGCGGCGCGTGCAACGGCGACGCTGCCTGTGCCGCAGGAAGTTGTCTCACCGACGCCGCGTTCAAAGACTCGCATTTCATAACGAGCGGCTGTTAGCTCGCGGACGAACTCAACGTTGACGCCGTGGGTTGGTGCAAAAGTGGGATGTGTCTGGAGCTGTTTGCCTATCTCTACTACAGCAGCGTTGGCTGGTTTACGGGACAGCGCCGGATTTTCATCGAGGAAGACAACGGCATGTGGGTTACCGACGTTAACCGAGTGGTAACGTAGTTCCAGGTCTTCGAGCTCAAGTGTTTTGCGGGCTTCGTATTTGCCTGCTGTCTCCATCTGCAGGGTAACTTCGGCGGTTGGTGGCTGTTTTAGCTGAACTGATGCCTGCACTGGTGAGGCCAGCGGGAGTTCAATTTCGTATTCGCCCGTCCCTATATTCTCCAATCCGTGGTGATAGTAAGCGCAACAGCGCAGACCATTACCACAGCTTTCGGCTTCTGACCCGTCGGCGTTGAAAATGCGCATTTCCACGTCCGAGCTTTGCGAGTTGTTCAGGTATAAGACGCCGTCGGCTCCCGGTCCTAAACTGCGTCTGCAGAGCTGTGTGGCACGTTCTCCTTTTTCTTCCTCAGGCACAGAATTTTCCTCTCGCTCATCGATAACAATATAATCGTTGCCAAGACCATGAAGTTTAAAAAATTTCATTAGGAAACCTCCGACAGATCAAGATTGGCGAGCCGCTTACCGGCTTCTTCAGTTCGATTTTGATTCTGGATGAGGGCGAACCGGACGAAATCCGAGCCGTTTTCAGGCTGTTGAGCGAGGGCGGCACCGGGAGTTGTGTTGACGCCGGCCTCTTCAAGCAGCAGCTTACAGAGGTCGGCGCTGCCAGTAGATTCAGGAGTGCGGGCCCAGACGTAAAAACCGGCGCTGGCGTAGACGTCGCGGAAACCGGCCTGCTGCAGGTAAGGAAGTAGGATCTCGCGCCTCTGTCCGTAGGTTTGGCGCATCTCCTGGACGTGCTGCTCATCAGTGAGAGCAGCCGCGGCGGCGGCTTGCAGTATCTGGGCCTGGCCCGAGTGCATGTTGGTTTGAACCTCTTTGAAGTGCTGAAGGAGCTCGTTCTTACCGGCTACAAACCCGACCCGGTAGTTAGTCATATTGGAACGTTTGGAGAGCGAGTGGATGACCAGCCCAACATCGCGGCCACCATCGATCTCAAAAAGTGAAGTGGGGGTGGGGCCGGCCTCGTAATACATCTCGCTGTAGGCTTCATCGGAACAGAGCAGGATATTGTGCTGGCGACAGAAGGCGATGGCCTGGCGGTAGAAATCCGGCGGGATGACGGCTGTCGTGGGGTTGTTGGGGCTGTTTAACCAGAGGAGAGAAGCTTTGTCTGCGGTTTTGGGATCAATCGCATCAAGGTCGGGCAAAAAGTTATTTTCTGGTTTCAGGGGCATGTAAACCGGCTGTCCGCCTCGTTGTTTGGCGCCCGTAGTGTAGGGAGGATAGCCGGGATCGGGGATCAAGACGACGTCGCCGGGATCAACAAAGGCCATAGGGAGTGAGAAAACGGACTGCTTGGAACCGAGAGTGGCGGTTATTTCCGACTCGGGGTCGAGTTCGACGTCGAATCGGCGTTTGAACCAGCCGGCAACAGCGTGGCGAAAGAATTCTTCGCCCTCGTAAGAAGGATAGCCCTCATCGGGATTGCGGAGGGCGTGCACAGCCGCTTCTTCACGAGCAACTGCCGGGGTTGGATCTGTGGGATCGCCGACTCCGAAGTCGATCAAGTAATCGGAACCGCGTTCGGCGATAATTTTTTCTTTTGCTTTATCAACCTCGGCGAAGGCATAACCGCCAAGGCTGTCGAGATAACTGCTGGGTGTTAAGTTCATAATATGTCGCCTCCTAAGCTATTTCACAGTAGTTGGTAATCTCAGTCAAATACGAAGCCTATAAGTATAACTGAAGGGCGGGGGGATACGTAAGTGATTCCAGGTTGGCCTCGGAGGTAAAGTTGTTAAATAACTGCCGAATTATAATACATTTTTAGACCACTCTGGCGTTGAAAAGGTTGGGATAACTACTCACCTTATCTTTCCCCCTCCCCCTGGCCCTCTCCCTCCAGGGGAGAGGGGATAGATGAGTAGTTACAGGCTGGAAATTGGGCGGGAGACCGAGAAAATTGAAATTGAGCCTGTAAAATCTATAAATATTTGGTATACTTATCAGCTAATTTTGGTTTTTTGAAGAGGTGACTGAAGTTGCCGGTCGGTTTGCAACAATGGCCCGAGTTATGATTTCATGAAAAAGGCTTGCCGGATCAAGTATGGTAACAAGAGGAGCTTCGGTTTAAAAGTATGTATTTTTGCAGGAGGTGTAACCGATTAGCTGGTTAAAAGAGGTTGAACCCGTATGGCCCGAAACGATGCAGGAGATACTGCGGCCGGAGTGTTATCTGGCAGAGGAAGCAGTTATCAAGTCGGGGAAGATAAAGAAGAATTTAACGGATTTTCAAGTTTCTGAACAACTGGAGAAATCTCCATCGGGAAATGGTCCGAACACATACGTGCGAGTGCAGAAAAAAGAGTTGACAACGGTTGAGCTAATACGTATTTTTGCTGAATTTCTTGATCGTGAGGTTGAGGACTTTTGTGTTGGTGATTACAAGGAACGCCGTTCGATGGATATTCAATGGTTTTCCCTGGAGCACCTGGATCCACGTTCGCTGGATGAGTTTGAGCACGAGCAAATTAAAGTTATACAAATTACGCGTAACATGGAGCGGTTAAGCCCGGATCACCTGAAGGTGAACCGTTTTGAAATTATAGTGCGTGATGTGGAAAATGGTGCGGAAGATAAAGTTCGCCGAGTTTTAAATGAGTTCCGCCGCCGTGGAATGCCCAACTGGCTGAGTGGCAAGAATTTTGGTGCTCGGCGTAACCGGCACCTGCTTGGCTGGGCGCTGGTCAAGCGTAAATGGGACTGGTTTATCAAAGAGCTGCTGGGGTCTGTTGGCCCGACGGATACTGAGGAGGTTAGAAAGGGGAGAGAGCTTGTCCTGGAAACCGAGTGGGAGGAAGCGCTGGAGCTGTTTCCGCTTCGTTATGTACCTGAACGCTCAGTTATTGAAAGTCTCAAGCGGTATCCTGATAATAAGGAACGGGCCTGTGCTGTTATTCCGGCAGAATACCGACGATTTTTTATGTATGCACTGCAGGCTTACGCGTTCAACCGTTTCCTGGCCAAAAGGCGTGATACGTTTGATAAACTTTTTGAAGGGGACGTAGCATTTATGCACGACAGCGCCGGCTGTTTTCCGGTTGTTGATCCGCGTGACGAACAGCCCCGCCTGGAGAGATTTGCAATTAGTCCGACCGGGCCGATGTTTGGCGAAAAGTTTCTCGGCACGGCGGGTGATATAGAGGAGGAAGAGGACGGAGTGCTGGAAGAGCTGGGTATAACTTACGAGGATTTTCAGCACTCGCGTTTTCCTATACCCGGGCGCCGGCGACCCCTGAGAGCTCCGTTGACTCAGGTCCGGGTTCAAAAATTAGAGGAAGGCGTACTGGAATTATCATTCTGTCTGCCCCAGGGAAGTGACGGGGTGACGGTAGTTGAGGAGTTGCTCTGCCGTAATCTGCACTATCCTGGAGACGAAGTTTAAAAAATAAGTATTAGGCGCCCGTAGCTCAGTCTGGACAGAGCATCGGCCTTCGGAGCCGAGTGTCGCGGGTTCGAATCCTGCCGGGCGCTCTTATTGTGTGAGTCTTGCTGCGTATTGTGAAAACCTGCCGAAATAGCCTGAAACCATCAGCAAACCAAGTAGAATCAAGAGATATCCCGCCATCTTTTTAAGTCGCGCCCCAAATTTTCCCTGTCCAGTTATTCGGCTGAATACTGTTTCAAACAAAAAGGCTACCAGGAGGAACGGAAGGGCCAGCCCGGTGGAGTAGATGAGCAGTAGCGCGCCGCCGCGCCAGAAACCACCACCGGCGCCGGCGAGGGTGAGGATGCTGCCCAGTATTGGTCCGACACAGGGGGTCCAACCAAAACCAAAGCTCAGCCCCAGCAGATAAGCCCCGACGGCGGAATTTTCCGGCTGGAGATCGAAGCTGTAGCTTCTCATCAGGGGGCTGAGACGCAGCAAGTCACTCAAAAGGAGTCCGAAGCAGAGGACCAGTAGCCCGCCAATAACCTCTGCACTTCGTTGGTAACGGAGCAGGAAGTCGCCCGCCAGTCCGGCGAGGCCGCCAAGTATGAAGAGGATGGACGAAAATCCAAGCACGAAAATAAAGGTGCGATAAAGGAAAAAAACTCGCTGTTGCAGGCTGGGGTTTTGTTTTGTGTCGGCATGGGAGCTTCCGGTAATGTAGGCCAGGAAGCCGGGCACCACCGGGAGGACACAGGGGGAGAAGAAGGTTGCAGTTCCGGCCAAAAAGGCGCTGATTATACCGATTGTTTCGAATCTCATTTAACAAGCACCTGAGTCAGTAGTTTCGGCTCTATTAAAATCCTTGCTGAAGCCGGGCTACTCAAAGGTGTTGGGACTCATTCTCGATTAGCCTCCTGCCAATCTCCGAGGTATATCTGGCAATAACCAGATCCTCCAGGATCTATTGCCAGCTATAAACCCGTCAAACACCTTTGAGTAGCCCAAGTTAAGTCTATAGATATTTAAAATGTGGCACTAATCAATTGCTCTCTAAGATAGTACAAAGGATTTCAATAGGGCAGTAGTTTCAATTATAAATTTTTGCTATTATTACTCTATAGGAGAGTGATGTTTTTGAAAAGAAATTTATTCTATTTTTTGATTATTCTTGCGGTAGTCTTGGTGCTAGGTTACTATTTCCAAATGGATGGCGAGATCTTTCAAAGCTCAGAAGAGCCTGCGGCAGACGATAGTCAACCCTCTGCTGACCAGTTGGCAGAAAATGTTGATCTTGAATCATTGCGTGAGCTTGGATTTCAGGACAATGTGTTAACGCCTGCTGAAGCGGAGTTTGAGCTCCGAAATCTCGAAAACGAGGCGGTAACCGGGGATGATTTTCGCGGTTCTTGGGTTTTGATGAAGTTCTGGTCAACCAGCTGTATACTTTGTATGGAGGAGATGCCGAAGCTGGAAGAGTTCTACGGTCAGTTGGAGAGCTATGATTTTGAGCTGGTAGCCGTGAATTTGGAGGACCGCAAGGAGACGATCAAAGAAGTGCGGGATGATTATGGATTGAGTTTTACTCTGCTGAAAGCGCCGTCGCGACAAAAAGCGATGCAAATCGCGGATAATTATCCTCTGCGTGTGTATCCATCGGCCGCGTTGATTACCCCGGAAGGGCGTCCTATCATGAAGAAATACGGGTTCTCCTACTGGAACGACGACGAGTTTATAAGCCACTTTAAACAGCTATTTAGTGATTAGCCTGATTAATTCATCAGCTGATGAATTAATCACCCGTAGGGCCGCCCATTCGTAGGAATGGGGGGGTTAGCCCAGCTGTTTACAGAAAAACTGGAAAATTACATTATGTAGAAATAGCCAGACTGGAATATAATTGCTTAATCCTTTTTTGGAGACGATAAACGGCTGTCCTGTGGATGAACT
>PWHN01000060.1 GCA_003554945.1 bacterium | reverse complement strand
TTATGTAGAAATAGCCAGACTGGAATATAATTGCTTAATCCTTTTTTGGAGACGATAAACGGCTGTCCTGTGGATGAACTATTTACGACAGTTAAGCTGTCGTGAATAGTTCAGGCTAAAGAAAGGAGGTGATTGAACTGTCTGACAAGATACAAGAACTAACTTCTGAAGTGGCCAATCAGATCGCTGCCGGTGAGGTGGTTGAACGCCCGGCCTCTGTAGTTAAAGAGCTGGTTGAAAATTCACTGGATGCCGGAGCCAGCAAAATTGAAGTTGATTTTATCAGTGGCGGGGTTCGAAAAATTAAGGTGAGTGACGACGGGCAGGGGATTGCGGTTGAAGATTTAAGCCTGGCAGTAAAAAAACATACGACCAGCAAAATTTCCTCGGCTGCCGATCTCGAGAGCGTTCAGACGCTGGGGTTTAGAGGCGAGGCCCTGGCCAGTATCGCCTCTGTGGCGCGAATAGAGATACTGAGTTGTCGAGCCGGTTCATCCGAGGCGGCAATATTGGTAAAAGAAGCCGGGGAAGAACCGCAGGTAAAACCTGCCGCCCGCAGTCAGGGGACCACCGTGACTGTGGAAAATTTATTCGAAAACGTTCCGGCGCGCAAAAAATTTCTGGCGACGACCACTACGGAAAAGAAACATATCCTTAAAGAGATACAGAAGAAGATACTGGCCCATCCGGATGTCCACTTTATTTTGAGTCAGGAGGGCCGTGAACTGCTCAACGTCCCGCCCGGTGAGCTGCGGGAAAGAGTTATTGCAACGCTCGGCGAGGAGACGGCCGGTCACCTGATAGAGACAAACTCTATTGAGCCGGATTGGAAGGGGAAGGGACGATTCGCTTTAACCGGGTTAATTTCAGACGGCGAGGCGGTTCATCACTCCCGCCGCCATCAGTTTTTGTTTGTTAATTCGCGGCCTGTTCGTGAACCAGTTTTGTATCGTGCTATTTTACAGGCCTACAAAGATCTGGTGCTTACCAATCAGCATCCGGTTGTAGTCCTGTTTTTAAATCTGCCTCGAATCGAATTGGACGTTAACGTCCACCCGCGAAAAGAAGAGGTGAGATTTAACGACAGCAGGACTGTCTTTAAATTTTTATATCAGACAGTAACCGAAGCGCTAAAAAGTCACTATCAGGATGAAGCCAGTACTAATGTTGAGGGGACCGTAAGCGTGGGAGGCAGTCTGTCTGGCGGATACTTCGAACAAAATGAAGAAAAGGGAGATCCCGACGATTCTTTCAGCGCTCAGCCAACCCAGGGGGGGCTATTTCAAAAGGAAGAGGAAAAAAAAGAGAAGCAGGCGCGAGTAATAGGACAGTTTCGCAACCTGTTTTTGCTGGTTGAAAAAGATAGTGGACTCTTGTTTCTGGATCAGCATAACGCTCACGAACGTGTTTTGTATGAGCAGTATCTGGAGCGAGCGGCCGGAGAAGACTCGGCCCAATATTTATCCGTACCGATACGGTTGGAAGTGAGCCGGGTTGACCGGGAAATACTGGAAAACAACCGCGATGAACTGGCAAAATTAGGATTGGAGATAGATTCTTTTGGCGGTGGTTCAATGATTGTCCAGGCGGTACCGGGATTTCTCGGTCGGCGCAGCGATGATCGGAAGGCGGTCTTCTCTATAATTGAAGAGTTTATTGAAACAGTTCGCCAGGGTGATGTAAGCAGGCCTGAAAAAGAGATGCTGGCTATTATGGCCTGCCGAAATGCTGTTAAAAGAGGCGAGCGTCTATTACCTCGCGAGCAGGAGGAGCTGGTCGCCGGCTTGAACGGGCTGGATTTTCCAAAGCTATGTCCTCATGGACGTCCCCTCTATTATGAGGTGAAAAACGAGGAAATGGCCAGATGGGTGGGGCGGCCTCTATCGGATTTGGATCCCCGGTGAGTTAACGGCGCTCCGGTAGTTGTATTTCATTTTCTTCCAGCAGAGCGTCGGCGTCTGTTTTCTCCAGCAACTCAACCAGTTCATCGGTTCTATCCTTTATCTCTTCAAGACTGATATCCGGCTGATAAAACCAGGCACTCAGGTGGAGCGGATTAATTTCTACGTGGTGAAACTGTCTCAGGGTCTCGACTGCCTCTTGATTATTGAGCCGTCCTACGAGGTCTAACGCCATATCCGGTTGATCACAGTAGACCAGAAGATGCTTCAAAGAACCTTCCTGTTTCATTTTACTGCTTTCTGTGAGTATTTCGCCCATCGCCCTTGAAATTTGACGCAGCGGGTTATTGGGATCAATTCTGAGGTGGTAGGGAGCTGTAAGTCCGACCAGAATGGTTATCAACCGGTGCGAGTCACGCAGTCGCATTCCCCGTCTGATCTGCACTTCATATCCGTCGACATTTCCGTTCCAGAGCAAGCCTCTTCCTTCGGCGTCCTCCGCCGCCTGTTTGCCTTCCATTACATTCTCTATTTCATCGTATTGTTTCTGTTCGCTTCTCAAAGTCAAATAGAGAGCGAAAACAGCCAGTATAAATACTACGAAAGCAACTACGTACAATGCAGCACACCTCCAGAAATTTTTCAGGCTAAAATTTAGGATTGAACTTTCGTTTCCTCCGGGTCGATATATGATAGTGGAGGAAACAATTATGAACATAAACAGTATATCATCTTTAGGACAGGCGCCACCTGTTTTTTCTAGCATTTCCGAAGCCCTTGCTCTTCCCAGTGAAGGTCCGGTGCGTCAGGTTGAGGCGGTCGAATCTACGGGTGGCGGAGACCGCGGCGGTGGCTTTGAACCAACTGATCTGGAGAGACAAATTTTCGCCGAGCAGAGCCGTATTCAGTCGCTGGAAGGGCGCGAAGTTCTTTCGGTCCGTGTGATGGGTGGAACAACTGCAGATGCATTGGAAAACGGTGGCGGAGAAAGTGGGATGACGGCGATAGTTATTTCTCGCCCTGAAAATGGCGCCGGTGAATTTAATTATTCTTTATTGCAGGTAAACGGCGCCGGGGATGCTCGCCAAATATATACATCCAACGGGTTTCAGGACCTGGAAAATGTTAGTGGCAATAACGATCTTGACCTGCGAGGTAATGTGCTGGAAGAAGTCGCCTGAGCGGTCAATCTTGTTGTTTTAAAAACAGGGCGAGCGTTACGGGGTCAAGCCCTTTCTTACCATCCTTTTCTACTACAAGCCCATCAGGTTGATTATCAAGCCAGCTGTTGATCCGCTGGCGGGGACAGCCGACAATTCTTGCCAGTTCGTCTGTTGTTATAATTTTTGTTGGGGTCATTTTTATCTCTCCTTTCATTCTGTTCCTATTATCGTCATGATAGCCGCAAAGATTTATTCAGAACTAATGCGGGTTTCTTTGTTAACTTTCACCGCAATTTCGTCACTGCAGAGCCCAAACCATAAACACAGAATCTACCGAAGGGCTTCCAAAATTCCTTCCCCCCTGGAGGGGGAAGGTTAGGATGGGGGGGAGATGCTTCGGTAGGTTCAGCCATAAACCAGTTTATTCTTTATATGACCTCTTTCAGCATATATAATGAAAAAAGTTCTTTATGACGGCTACCGTTAATAACAGCTTGTGTAGAGAAGAGGATGTAGCAAATGGAAAATAAGAGCCAGTTGCACGGCTGTCTGTTGATAGAGGACCGGTCGATCAAGAAGAAGACAAGGGAGCTTCTGGCCCGGCGGTCGTTTGAAGTCGTCGAGGTCGGAAATGTTGCTGACTTGTGGAACAATCTTGGTCAGACAGATTTTCACCTGTTGATAGCCGAAGATGAAATTGTTGGTGAAGTGGGACAATTTCTCAGGCGAGTGCGCAAAGCCAGTGTTTTCACCCAGGTTATTTTGTTTGGGAACATTCTTGGCCCGACCAGGGCGTTAAACTGGATAAACGCGGGTGGATTTGGATATTTTAACATGCCGCCTGATTTCAGGCTGCTGGAAGCAAAAATTCACGGTCTGGCCCAGTATTTTCACAATCAGAATTTCTTGCTTCAGACTCACCGGTCGCTCACTCGTAAATTACGTCAACACACGGAGGAGGTATCTGCTGAAGTAAAAAAGGATGAGCTAACCGGTTTGGCTGCCAAAAAATATTTTTATAGCGAAGCGGAGAGACTGTTACAGTTGCATAAAGCACGTAAACTGCCTCTTTCGTTGTTAGTTTTTGACATAGATAATTTCAAAGTATTTAACGACACTCACGGTCACGCTGCCGGTGACAGGCTGCTGGCCGAACTGGGTTCAACCGTCGCCAATCTTTTCAGGAAGGGAGATCTTGTCGGTCGCGTGGGCGGAGAAGAGTTCTCTGTAGTGCTTAGTCGAGCAGATAATTTAATTGCTCGCAAAGCTGGCGAGCGTTTACGTAAGCAGGTTGAAAAGCAGAGGTTTGACGGCGAGGAAAGACAACCGTCCGGTCGATTAACGGTAAGTGTGGGAAGCGCAACCTCCCCTGAACACGGGGAAACTGTATCAGAATTGTTTGAGACTGCAGACCGGGCTATGTATTATTCAAAGGAAAAAGGACGGAATCGATTCACAGAAACTGTTTTACACAGGTTCAAGCTTGTGGGAGAAAAATTTGCTCAAGCCAATAGTGTTGAATTGACAGGTGATTTTGTAAACTGGGAGCCTTTGACATCCTTAGAACAAAGCTCACCAGGGGCCTGGGAGGCAGAAGTCCCCGTTCCCGGTGGAGAGCTACTGTATGGCTTTTTAGTTGATGGAGACGAACTGGTCCCTGATCCCGGAGCGAAAAGTGTTCGATTGGACGACGGTCGTCTTGTAAGTCGCGTCAAAACGGGTTGAAAAATTTTCCTACCTTCGGGGGAAAAAGGTTAAATGACGTTAGAAGGTTTTGGTAAATAGTCAGAACCTTTGAACGCATCTTTCCCCCTTTGAAGGGGGGGAAACAAAAGGGGGGAATTACTATTTCAAAACCGTTTTCTCCCCCTCGCCTTAGGGAAGTGGGGACTGATGGAAAGTTTTGGTAAATAGCGGAAAGGTGTGGTAATTTTACGGAATAATAGATAAGATATGGAATTAACTTTGAGTAGTATCTCAACTGTAAAATAAAATTTATAAGGAGAGTGAGAAAGTTGTCAGAAATTGTAATAAAAGATGTTGATACGCTGGTAACAGAAGTTGGAGAAGACCTGCAAAAAGACGTTAATATACGAATTATTGACAACAGGATTGAAGAGATTGCCAGGGAACTGGGCGAAGACTGGGAACCCGACCAAATAATTAACGGCAGTAACCATATCTTTATGCCGGGGCTGGTTAACACTCACCACCACTTTTATCAGACATTGAACCGGAACATACCGGCAGTTCAGGACGCAAAATTATTCGACTGGCTAACCTATCTCTATGAGATATGGAAGTATCTAACTCCCGAGATGGCTCGTGTGAGTGCTCAGGTGGCCGCTGCCGAACTGATAATGTCGGGTTGTACAACTGCTGTTGATCATTTCTACGTCTTTCCCGAGGCGCACCCCGAGGGAGTCTTTGAAGCCGAGGTCGAAGCTGTGCAGGACATTGGGCTGCGGTTTCATCCGACGCGTGGAAGTATGTCTCTCTCCAAGGAAGACGGCGGTTTACCTCCAGACAGCGTAGTTCAGGACGAGGATACCATCTTAAAGCACACAGAGGATGTAATACACGAGTATCATGAACCGGAAAAATATGGAATGACCAGAATTATTGTCGCTCCTTGTTCGCCCTTTTCAGTGACTGACAGTATTATGAAGAAGAGCAAAGAGCTGGGAGAACAGTTTGAGAAGGTCTATTTTCATACCCACCTCGCTGAGACAATAGACGAGGAAGAGTTCTGTATCGAAGAGACGGGTATGCGTCCCTTTGATTACCTGGAATCTCTGGGCTGGATGGACGAAAAGACGATCCACGTCCACTCTATTCACCTTAATGAAGATGAAGTTCGTCGCATGGGCAAGGCCGGAGCTTCAATGAGTCACTGTCCGAGTTCTAACATGAGGCTTGGCTCCGGTATGGCTCCCGTTGTTGATATGTTAAAAGCCGGCGTTAAGGTTAGTCTTGGAGTAGACGGTAGCGCTTCCAACGACAGTTCACACATGTTTGCCGAAGCGCGCCAGGCACTTCTGCTTCAAAGGATTAATTACGACGAAGAATCTATTACCGCCAAAGACGTGCTGCGGGCGGCTACTGTTGGTGGAGCGAAAGCAATAGGGCGCGATGACATAGCAAAACTAGAGCCGGGGATGGCAGCGGATATAATTGGAATTCGGAAGGATAGCATAGACTATGCTGGTGGCCAACATGATCCGCTGGCAGCGCTTGTATTCTGTCACCCACCTAAAGTCAATCACTCGATTATTAATGGAGAGATTATTGTTAAAAATGGAGAATTCCTACCGCTTGATCTGACGCGTCTTGCGGCCCGTCAAAACGAATTGGCGGAAGAACAGATTTCTAACCTCAAATAACCGGGAGCGATAAAATGTCTGACAGAGAAGATCAATTTTTACTCACAGGAGCGGTTGTTCTTACCTGTGACGATAAAGATACTCGCATAAATGACGGGGCTGTAATGGTTGATGGGGATGAGATAGCCGATCTGGGCCCGGCCGAGGAGATTGAAGAAAAATATCCCCGTCTTCACCGCGAAAACCTTGAAGGCAAATTGCTTATGCCCGGCCTGGTTAATACCCACATTCACTGCCGGATGTCGATAATTCGTGGTCTGGCCGAGGACCTTTCTTTGCGTGAGTGGCTGCAGGAAACATACCGTTTTCGCCAGTCTTATCTGGATGAAGAAACTCAAAAGATGGGTGTTGAACTCTCCCTGACAGAGTCTCTCAAGGCGGGAGTAACAACAATTGCTGACATGAGTTTTCACCAGTTCCTGTACAGTCCTATTACACAGAAAAGCGGAATAAGAGCGGTATTATACGATGCGATAATGGATGTTTATGAGGATACGCCGCGAAAAGATGAAATGATGGAGTTTCTGGAAGATTCGCATCCCGATCACATTATTCCAGGGGCAGCTTTGCATGCACCCTATTCGACAACACCGGAATTGCTTGAATGGTTCCAGGAGACAATTGTGGAGGGGACGGATGTTCCGTATTCTATACACCTGGCCGAAATAAGGCGGGAGATTGAAGAGTGTCAGGAAGAATATGGTATGACAACCACCGAATGGCTTGAAGATGTCGGCTTTTTGTCACCTCGATTGCTGGCTGTTCACGGCATCTGGCTTGAGGACTCAGACCTTGAATTATTACGGGAAAATGAGGTTAAGATCAGTCACAATCCGCAGAGCAATATGAAGCTGGGAGCCGGAGTAGCGCCGGTGATGAAGATGATCAAACACGGCTTAACCGTGGGCCTGGGAACAGACGGGGCTGCTTCCAACAACGACCTGGATCTTTTTGCTGAGGCGGATACAGCCGGGAAGTTGCAGAAAGTTCACCACAAAGACCCGGAAAGGCTCACAGCCCGTAAGCTAATTCGCATGTTGACTATAGAAGGTGCACGGGCCCTCAACCTGGAGGACCAGATAGGTTCTATTGAAGTGGGGAAACAGGCTGATTTGATTACAATTGATTTACGCCAGCCACATCTTCTACCGCTGTATAACATTTACTCGCAGTTGGTTTACTCGGTCCGGGGCAGCGATGTGCGCGACACCTGGATTGAAGGGCGGGAGATAATGAGAGAGAGAGATTTAAGGACAATAGACGAGGATTGCCTGTTGGATAGAATTTCCCGTGCAAATCACCGAATAAACGCTCAGAGAAAGAAAGAGAAGGATGCTATCAAGGCCGAAAACATATAGTAAAAGTTAGAGGTCACGCAGAAACTCCAGCGTCAACTGAACCCCAAACCCGGTTCCACCTTCAGGACGAAAACTCTTCTCCTTCATCCCCCAGGCTGTGGCAGCAATGTCCAGGTGAGCCCAAGAATCAAATTTTTCTTCGTCAATGAATTGTCGCAAGAAAGTGCCGCCGATGATTGTTCCAGCGCGGCCACCAATGTTCTTTACGTCTGCGGTTTCGCTCTCAATCTTTTTCTCATAATCCTCCCATAGTGGAAGTCGCCAGAGACGTTCGTCAACGGTTTTGCCGGCTTTTATCAGCGATTCGCATAATTTGTCGTCGTTTCCCATCAGGCAGGCTCCGGCATGGCCTAAGACCACAATACTGGCACCGGTGAGAGTGGCGTAGTCAAGCAGATAGTCGGCCTTTTCGCCCCACTTTTCACTGGCGTAGCTGAGCGTGTCCGCAAGTATTAATCGCCCTTCGGCGTCTGTGTTTAAAATTTCTACAGTCTTGCCCGCGTAGCCTTCGACGATGTCTCCGGGGCGAGTTGAACGGCTGTCAGGCATATTTTCAACGCAGGGGGTCAGTCCCACAACCCGTAGAGGTAGTTTGAGTTGATCAACCGCCTGCATAAGACCGAGGACAACCCCGGCACCGCTCATGTCAAATTTCATTTCTCCCATCTTTTTGCTTGGCTTTAAAGAAATGCCACCGGTGTCAAAGGTCACCCCTTTTCCGACTAACACTACAGTCTGCTGGTATTTTGATGGTTCATAAACCAATTCAAGCAGACGCGGAGGATGTTCGCTCCCCTGTCCAACTGCTCGAATGAGGTTAAAATTATTTTCCTTCAGTTGGTCGCCGTCAATCACATTCAGGGTAATGTTATTAGAACTGCCGGCAATATCTGCGGCTTGTGCCTCCAGTTCTATCGGAGTCATTTGATTGGCCGGTGTATTGCCCAGATCCCGGCTGAGACTAACCGCGCGGGCTATATTTTTCCCACTGTCAATACCGCGCTCGATAGACGTTTGCCGTCGACCATCTTCGAACAGCAGCATTATTTCGCCCAATTCAACGTCTTCGTCATCATCTTCGTCGTTGTCTTCTGATTTGAACTGCTCAAACTCATAACCGGCAAGAGCAAACCCGAGGTAAGTTTTTTCAGCTAATTTTTCGCTGTTTTCAAACAGCTCGACCGGTAAAACCACGGCAGCTTGTTCAATGTCTAATTTTTCCAGGGGGGAAACAGAGCTGGCAGCAGCCTCCAGAGCTTGTGAAAGCTCAAGCTCTTCTTTTTTCCCCAGACCAACGAGCAGGAGTCGGTCGGCTTCAAACTCACCTGAGTAAAAAAATTGCGTCTCTCCCTCGTCTGCCTGAAAGTCACTGAAAGGTGCTTCCGGCAGGTCGGGAATATGGGTAATTATCGGGGTCTCGTCGTCGTTCTGAGCGACAAAATAGACGATACAGTCACCGGAATAATCCGATCCGCGTTCTCTTTTTAAATTAATATCAAATTTCAAAGCTAAAACCTCCTAATTGTCAGCCTAAGATTAAAAGCAACAAGATGACAAGCAAAAATATAATTAGAATTAAAAGGGGGTAGACATCCTCCGGCTTAAGATCCAGATCAATACCTGAATCATTGGTCTTTAACCGTTCATCTTTAAAAACAAGACCTTCGCCGAAAACACCCGCCTCAAGTTCAGTAGTAATGCGGAAATAGTTTTTAGATTCGCCGTCAAACTGGGGCGGCAGGTCAGGGTTGTCCTCAATTGAGTGAACCCAGCTCTTTACGGGAACGGATCTCTTCTCGTTCGAATCGTCGCGCATGTAATCGGGGAGTTTTTCCACCGCGGAACCGACTATGCGAACGTGTACTTCATCGCCAACTTCAAGTTCTGTGGGTAGTTTGCCGCCCAGTGGACTGTTAATGTAAATGACTTGAACCTTGGTTATTTCATCTGAGGAAGGGTCAACATTTTCTAATTCTTCAGAACTTTCTTTCAAATTTTTAGGGTCCGTTAGCCAGCCGCGGACATGATATTCCACTTCACCTTTATCAACAAATTTTTGAAAAAAGGTTTTCGCCCAGGATTCAAACCCTTCTGAGTTTTTGTTATTTAGAAGTTTATACAGCTTATCAATTTCTCCGGCCGAAGTGATTTCACTTTTGAATTGTGTTTTAATCTCAGTAAGAGTGACCTTGGGAACCGGGACGTCTGAAATGTTGTAGGAGAGAAGCATATCTTCAAATCGCTGGGGACTGTGCCGGGGATTATATTCGTCAAGCCGGGCGAAGTCGCTAAAAATAGCCAGCCGAAATGTATTTACTCTCTGCTTTTCAGTATTAATATCAATGTAAAAAGCAGCAGCCAGATTATCCATAGTAGCCCAGAAACGGCCCCAGAGCAAGCAGTGGGGGGGGGCCTCACCGTCAACCTGGGGCGGCTCCAGACGTGCCCAGGATGATTTTTTTGACAAATCCGAGCTCTGTTTTTGGTCAGCCATTGCTTGAATCCTCAGTTTTGGGCTTCCACTGTCCCGATGGTATTTTTTCACCTTCTGCTGGTGGTGTAGATTGAAAATAGATCCAGCAGTTATCATTTTCCACTTCAATCTGTTTGCGATCAAAAAGATGCGGAAATCCTTCAACCTCATCGAGTTGCGAGGTTAACAGAGAAAATGGGACAGAATAAATTTCTCCAAAAATTTTACCCGCTCCGGGCACTGCTGCCGGGAAATCGCCCACTCGATAGAGATCAAATCCGTCTATCCAGGCGTTGCCCCGGTAGGAGGCCACGCCATGCTCAATCTTTTCAACCAGGATCTGGTGGCGTGAGCAACCACGTCTTAAAGTTCCGTAAACAAAGAGGTTAGTCTTTTTCATTCCGATACCTCTATAAAAAAACGGTAAATTTTTGTATCCTTAATTTTAACCAGCAGATAAAAACTGTGGCAGAAAGCATAATCAGTTTATCATAATTTTAACGGTATTAAATGAATTAAGTGAAATAATTCATCAAAACCTTCCGTCCCCTCTCCCCTGGAGGGAGCGGGGGGAGGATGCGTTGGAAGGTTCTGTAAAATAACTCACAACATGAGGTTTAGTTTTTGAAAGGAAGAACATAATTGGAAAAGAAATTGGCTATAGACGGTTCTGCCCCGGTAGCAGAGGAGAAGATACCCTACCATCGTCCGTCAATCACGGAAGCTGAAAAAACTGCGGCTTCTCGTGTCCTTGATGGCGGGTTTATCGCCGGACCCGGTCCGGAATGCGAAAGGGTTGAGGAGAGGCTTGAAGAACGCTGGGAGTGTGAACGTGTTTTAACTACCACCTCCTGCACCCACTCGCTGGAAATCGCTCTGCTCTGTATGGATTTGCAATCGGAAGAAGAGGTAATTGTTCCTTCTTTCACCTACGTCTCAACAGCGCTGGCGGTAGTACGTGCTGGTGGCCGACCTGTTTTTGCCGATATTGACGAAGAGACGTTGACTCTCACCGCAGAGACAATTGAAGAGGCCTGGACGGAAAACTGCCGGGGAGTAATCATGGTTCATTACGGTGGCTATCCGGGACCTGTTAATGAGGTCGTAGAGTTTTGCGAGCAAAGAAATTTATTTTGTCTGGAGGATGCTGCTCAAGCTTTTGATGGTCGGTTTAACGGTCGACAGGCCGGGACTTTTGGCCAGTTTGGTGCCCTGAGCTTTCATGCCACAAAAAGTCTGACCTGCGGCGAGGGGGGAGCGCTGCTAATAAATGATCCCGATTACATAAAAAAAGCAGAGATGATTCGAGACAAGGGAACTGATCGCAGTGTGAGCTGTCGCGGTGATGCTGATCGCTACACCTGGCGTTCTACAGGTAGTAGCTACGTGCTCTCGGATATACTTGCCGGTATTCTCAACGAACAACTCAATCGCTGGCCGGAGATCCGTAAGCAGCGGCTTCAGATACAGCAAGAGACTTTTGAAATGTTATCCCGTTTGGATAGTGAGGGGTTGTTTGAATTTGTTCGTCCTTATCATTCGGCGATCGAGACGAACGGGCACATAACGGCCTTGATTTTGCAATCTACTGAAGCTCGCGATTGGTTCCTGCGAGCGCTTCAGGCCGAGGGAATTGAAGCACTGGAACACTACCATCCGCTGCATCATACCCCCTTTGCTCGTGAAAATTTGCCGCCGCCGGAGTCTCTCCCGGTATCCGAACGTATTGCCGGTTCTATCGTTCGGGTTCCCGCCTATCCCGGTCTGACCACTTTACAACGCGAGCAAATTGGCGAGGCTTTTGAAAAGATTTATCCTCATCTGCTGGAAAAAATCAGTTAAAAATTTAACAGTAGAACTACGTCAAAGTATTTTGACGTAGTTGCTAATTAAACCCTCTCCGAAAAGGGTTAAACATCTCCTCCCCCTTGAGGGGGGAGGATTAAGGTGGGGGTGAATAGGCCTCGTAGAGGCCGAACAACGGTTGTGACGTTTTATCCCCCTCACCCTAGCCCTCTCCCTCCAGGGGAGAGGGGACTTTTTGGATAGGGTCTAATTAATTAAGATAAGGGTTGGATTCAATTTCTTCACCAACGGTAGTTGGTGGACCGTGTCCCGGCAGGAGGCGGGTTTCATCGGGAAGTGTAAGAACATTTTTTTTGATTGCCGTTTTGAGCTGGGTGTTGTCTCCGCCATACAGGTCAGTGCGGCCGATGCTGCTGCGGAAAATTGAATCACCGCAAAAACAGGTCTTCAGGGCGGGCAGGTAGTAGCCGACTCCCCCGGGGGAGTGACCGGGTAGTTTGAGCACCTGTATCTTTTTCCCCTGAAAACTCAGGTCTATTTTGTCGACGAAGCCATCGGCTTTTATAGCCAGCGGTTTACCGCTCATCGTGGTGTAATTTTTAGCGGGGTCGGAAAGCGCTTCCGCTTCCAGCGAGTGGCAGTAAACTTTTAGACCAGGAAACAGCTCTTTAAGCGTTGGTATACCGCCGATGTGATCGTAGTGGGAGTGAGTCAAGAGAACTGCATCCGGGGCCCTGTTTTTTTGTTGAAACCGTTGGCTGAGTTCTTCCTTCCAGCCGCCGGGATCAATAATATATTTGTCGCCGAGCAGGTAACAGTTAGTCTGCAGTTCGCCGAGTTGATACCGTTCAACATCGTTCTCGTAGTTCAAATTAATTACACCTCTGGATAATTTTTTCCTCTTTTTGCTCCCTCTCGAAGGGGTGAAGACCCATCCTCCCTTTTGAAGGGACAAAAAAACATCTATCCTTTCCCCGTTTAAAGGAGGAAAGACCCGTCTGCCTTTTTCCCCCCTTGAAGGGGGGGAAGACAAAGGGGGGTGAAAGAATTGCTCGCGAGTATAGACTCGCAATGGAAGCCAAAAAATTAATTTCCCAAAATATCCCGTGACAGGTGCAACTATTTTACTTAAAATTATGCAGAATAAAAGAGACCAATAATTCTTTTCAGGAGGTTAGAAATTATGAATAGAGAAATAATAGAGAAAGCGCGAAAAAATCAGCAGAAAGGGAATACATTTGCGCTGGTGACTTTAATAGATACAGCCGCCTCGTCCCCCCGGCACGTGGGAGCCCAGATGATAGTGTATGAGGATGGCGAAATAGAGGGAACAATTGGGGGAGGAACGCTTGAGGCAACAATTATTGAACAGGCCGTGGAAGCAATAAAAGCGGGCGAGAGTTGTAAAGTTGAACATACTCTGGAACCAGACGAGCTGGGTATGTATTGCGGGGGATGGGCGGAGTTTTTCATCGACGTATACCAGCGTGACTTTCATCTGGTGCAGTTTGGTGCCGGCCACGTTGGTGAGGCCGTGGGGCAGATAGCTGAAATTATTGGACGTTCTTATACTGTAGTTGATGACCGGGAAGAATACGCTGACCCGGCTCGATTTCCCTCCGCCGAACAGGTCCTCTGCGCCGATTTTGATGACGTGCTGAAAAAAATTAACGTAGATGAAAACACCTATCTATCGATTGTGACCCGTGGTCACGCCGCCGATGAGATTGTTCTCAAGCAGGCGCTTGAAACCCCGGCATGTTACATAGGAATGATTGGTTCGGCGACCAAAGTAAAACGATTGTGCGATGAGATCGAGGAGGAAATAAGCAAAAATCCACTAGACGACGAGCGTTTCTTTTCACCAATCGGACTGGGGCTTGGTACCTCCTCGCCGGGTGACATAGCAGTTTCTCTCTGGGCGGAGGTATTAAAGCTTCACACTGGAGGCAGCGGCAAGCACATGAAAATAGGTGAGAAGCAGGGGGAAGTGGAGTAAAAAGCTCCGCGGGCCGGACTCGAACCGGCGACAAGTCGGTTAACAGCCGACTGCTCTACCAACTGAGCTACCGCGGAATCACGAACTCAACTACTATATTTTAGTAATTTTTCCCCTCATAATCAAGACATTTCACCCAACAACACCCCACACATTTGCGCAATTGCGCAAATGTGATAAATGTAATTTTTGGTTTTAGGTGGGGGGGAGGGAGGAATGCTGCCGTAGAGCAGGAATTTATGGTAGTTTCAAAGTGGATTGTTTTTCCTCTCTTTTTTAGGGAAGAGGGGATAATGGTTCAGTGGAAAGAACCTTCTCATACAGTAGATAAAAAAGGGGAATTATGGAGTTAAGTTTAATAGCTGCAGTTCGTCTTCCAGGAGTATTTTTAGCCAGGTGGGAATTTTATTGGGAGTCAGGTTGCGGATAAAGTAGCGCCGCCCGCGGGCAGTGGGATAAGCTCCGAGGCCCTGAGCGATAGTTCCCAATACCTCTGGTTTCTTATCGCTGTAGCGAAGGTTCAACCGGTCATTTTGATATTTTATGTCGTCCCAGCCCTCTTTTTCTGCGAGAATCTTAAAGACGTGGCGGCGCAGTAACTGGTTAACCGGCTCGGGTAGTGGACCAAAAGTACTGGCCCACCGTTCAGCCAGGTTTTGCACTCCCTCGTAGTCTCTACAGGAGGCAAGTTCTCGATACTGGGTGATGATCTGTTGTTCGTCCGGGATGTAATTTCGGGGTATGTAGTAAGAACCGGGGAATTTTAGACGAGCCAGAGGTTCTGGAGCCTCGAAACCCTCGCGCAGGCGGCGTATTGATCGCTGAAGTAGCCGGCAATAAAAAGGAAAGCCAACGGCACGAATATTTCCGTGTTGATCCCGCCCGAGGATGTTGCCGGCACCCCGTATCTCCAGGTCACGCATAGCGAGCTGAAATCCCGACCCCATCTCCGAACACTCCTTGATGGTTTGCAGCCGGGTCTCCGCATCTTTGGTCAGTTTTGCTTGTTCCGGGTAAAAAAGGTAGGTATATGCCTGCTGATGACTGCGGCCGACTCGTCCGCGCAGTTGATAAAGCTGGGCCAGGCCGAACCGGTGGGCCTGCTGGACAATCATCGTGTTAACGCGCGGGCAATCCAGTCCCGCCTCGACTATAGTGGTGCTTACAAGGACGTCTATCTCGCCGTCGTAAAACCGCCGCATCTTTTGCCGGAGAGTATTTTTGTTAAGCTGTCCGTGAGCGAACTCAACGGTAGCTTCGGGTAGATATGACTGTACCTGTTGGGCGACTTTCTTGATTCCCTGAACGCGGTTATAAATCCAGAAGACCTGGCCGCCTCGGTCCAGCTCATGTTCGACTGCTTCAGTAGCTTTTTCAGGGTCGAAGGGTCCGACGTGAATCTTTATTGGAATTCTATCCTCAGGGGGAGTATTTATGACGCTAATGTCCTGAACTCCGGACAGCGACATGTAAAGAGTACGTGGAATTGGTGTCGCAGAGAGGGTGAGGACGTCTAAATTTTTACGTTCAAGTTTTAATTTTTCCTTCTGTTTAACGCCAAAACGCTGCTCTTCATCAATTATCAAGAGACCCAGATCGTCGAACTCAATATCTCGTTTTATCAGCGAGTGGGTGCCGATTATTATATCAATTTTACCGTGCTCTAATTCCTTGATAATCTGTTCTGTTTGTGAACGTGTCTGGAACCGGTTGAGCAGCTCAACCCTGTAGGGGAAAAACGAAAAGCGGGTAGAAAAAGTTTCGTAATGCTGCCGTGAAAGCAGGGTTGTGGGAGCCAGCAAAGCCGTCTGTTTACCGGCTGAGGCTGCTTTGAAAGCAGCCCGCAGGGCGACCTCCGTTTTGCCGTAACCCGAGTCGCCGCAGATCAGCCTGTCCATCGGTTTTGGTTTCTGCATGTTGCGTTTTACGGCCCGAATGGCCTCCTGCTGGTCCGGCGTCTCCCGGTAAGGGAAACTGGCTTCAAACTGTGTCTGTTCGAGATTGTCCGGGGGAAACGGTTCCGTGTTTCCGGATTCTCGCCGGGCGTATAGTTCAAGCAGTTCTCGCGCCAGATCGTCGACGTCTTCTTGCACCTGTTTTTTCATTCTTTGCCAGCGTTTAGAATCAAGTGAGGAGAGGGGTGGCGTGAAACCGGAGTCAGCAATATATTTCTGGACACGGTTCATCTGATCCGGTGGTAAATAGAGACGGTCGCTGCCGGCATATTCAAGGTGTATGCAGTCGCGCTTCTGGTTTTCGGTGGTGACGAGCTCCAGGCCGCTGAAGCGGCCAATACCGAAGTCCTCGTGGACGACAAGATCACCTGTTTCAAGATCGGCGAAAGATTCCAGGTATTCCGTGGTGCCGGCGGTGGTGGAGATACGTCCGCGGCTGATTGTGCGGTTGAAAAAATCATCAAGGCTGAGCAAAGCGAAGTTGCCAACCCTGTAAGAACCACGCCAGGGTGAGGGTTTAAGGGTAAACTTTGTTCCTTTGTATTCCTCGGCGCTACCCAGTTTTTCTGCAAGTAAAGTCGTCAGTCTTTCCCGGAAACTTTCTTCACTGCAGTGAATAGTCAGCTGGTCGATCTCACCGCAGGTGGCTTCGATTTTTTGGATGAAACTATCTATCGGCTGGGGCTGTTGGGCGGGAGGAGTGAGGGAGAAAGTTTCACCGTAAGAAGACTCCTCAATATCAGCGGTAAGACTGTTCTGGCGGGGAAGCGGAGAGAAAAAGCAGGTGTTTTCGTCAGTCAGGCGCTGCAAAAGAGGTAATAACTTTCGATAAGTTTCAGCGACCGGGACGCTGTTGTCCGCCGCGTCAATTTTTTCATTCCACTCCCGGGCTTTTTCCTCGCAATCGGACGGCCGATAGACGACCGTGGTGGTATTTTTGATTAATTTTTCAGGCCAGATTGTGCGTCGCGGCCAGAGGCCAAACCAGTCGGCGGCCTGGTGGGGCCGAGGACTGTATTCCAATATTTTTGCCTGCTGGGGAAAACCAGAGGCGCGCAGGTTCTCGGCCAGCTGCTGGCGCTGGCCGGGTGATAGCGCAAATTCACTCTGCAGTGTCAGTTGTAGGGGAAATTGTGGACTTTCATCAGCCTGCATTTGAGTATTAGGGTGATAATAATCAATCGATTCTATTTCATCGTCAAAGTAACTGAGCCGCAGAGGATAACGATAATTTTCAGGAAAGATATCAAGCAGATCACCACGCAGTGCGAAATCCCCTCGTTCCTGGGCCAGCGGCTGGCGTTGGAAGCCGAGGTCGAGAAGTTTCCCCGCCATTTTTTGCGGCGGCAGGGTGAGTCCCGGTTTTAGCTCAAGGAGAGGCAGAATATCAGGGTGCAAAACCGGATAAGCAAGGGTTTGCAGGGGTAGAACTAAGCCCTGGAGTTGTTTCCGCTGGAGTGCCCCTAACGCCTGAAGACGGCGCTCCTGGATATTTTCTCCCGGCGCCTCTTCAGCGCCAGGCAGGCGGTTCCAGTCCGGTAATAGTTCCACCCGGTCACCATAAATAGTCTCCAGGTTGACATAGACTGTCTCGGCGATCTGCCGGTTGGGGACAAGGCAGAGGAAGGGGGAAGAGAGATTTTTTATCCAGTCAGCCAGCAGACCGGTGTTAACGTGAGTAAAATGTTTGCGGACCATGTTTAACTACTCATCCGAGGTGGGGGTCGTCAGTCAACAGGTAGTTGTTAAGGTAATCGGCGACTCCTTCTTCAAGGGTGTGGATCTCTTTTTCATAGCCTGCCTCTCTGAGTTTGGAGATATCGGCCTCGGTAAAATACTGATAGCGATCCCTGATATCGGCCGGCATATCGAAATATTCGACATTTTCTGGCAGATCCAGCGTCTTAAATACGGCCCGGGCAAGGTGGTTAAAGGAGCGTGCCTCGCCACAGCCGATGTTAAATATGCCGTTAACGTCAGGATTTTCCAGGAAAAAGAGGGACATGTTCACGGCGTCTTTTACGTAAAGGAAATCTCGTTTCTGTTCACCGTGAGCGCAGTCTTCGCGGTGCGACTTAAAGAGCCGGATTTTACCGTTGTTTTGAGCTTGTCCAAAGCTCTTGTGGATAACGCTGCGCATCTCGCCCTTGTGGTATTCGTTAGGTCCATAGACGTTGAAATACTTAAGTCCGACGATTTTATCCAGCCAGCCGTTGTGGAGGGCGTGCAGGTCAAACGCGTATTTAGAAAGTGCGTATTTGTTTAACGGGCGAAGCTGACTGAGCAGGTTGTGATCGTCACGGTAGCCCAACTCGCCGTCTCCGTAAGTGGCGGCGCTGGAGGCGTAGATGAAACGGACGTCGTGTTCAAGCGCGTAGCGGGCCAGGTATTTGGTGTACTGGTAGTTGTTACGCATCAGGTAATCAGCGTCTTCTTGCGTGGTAGCGCTGCAGGCCCCGAGGTGGAGAATTGCTTCCGGTTTGACCGGCAGGTCGTCATTGCCGGCCATGGCGAGAAACTCCTGCTTGTCCCAGTAGTCAGCTATTTCCAGATTACGTAAGTTACGCCATTTTTTTTCCGTCCCCAGGCGGTCGACGACCATAATTTCATGATAACCACGATTGTTGAGTTCCCAGACAATTGCGCTGCCGATAAAGCCGGCACCACCGGTAACTACTATCATTTTGAACGTCTCCTTTCTATACTATTAATGAGTTCGATCACAAAAGCCTCTTCCCCCTCAAGGGGGAGGCTTTTGTAGTTGGACCTATTAGTGAAATTGTATTTATTGTAAACTCTGAGAGGAAAACATAAAAGTAAAAGTGGAGTGATTGCTTATGCGCCCGCAACTGAGTCAATTTGACAACTGGAGTAATAGCTGGAACTCGCCGTCGCCCGCGGAAGCCCGAGACCGGCTGCTCGACTTTTTGCAGGACTGGAGAAATATTGATGGTGATTGGTATTCTGACGCCGCGAAACGGTTCTTTCCTTTGATAAAAGAACGACTTCAGCTTCCTGAAGTGAAGGATGCTTTTGTTAATAGATTGCGCCGGCTCCACCTGACCAATCATACGATCTGGCACTTTGAGACGGAGGCCCGCGCAGAGACGGCGTCGGCCGAGCAAATTGTGACCATAAAGAGGGGAATTGATGCTGTTAACCAGCAACGTAACAACTGCATGGAAGAGCTGGACGAGTTGATTTTTGAAGAGCAAAAAATAACAGACGAGGAGACGGTGTCACTTCACAGTGAGCCGCCCGGCTTGATGCTTGATCGGATTTCTATTCTTTCTTTAAAACTTTACCACTACCGGGAGATGGATAAAAAGAGTAAAACAGTGGAGTTACTGGCAGAGCAGCGCAATGATTTACATGAGGCTTATTTGAGGTTAATTGACGACCTTGAAGCGGGGCGGAAGCGGTTCAAGATCTACCGGCAGTTTAAAACCTATAACGACCCCGATATTAATCCGGTGTTAAAAGGAGAGCGGGAGACGTGAGACGAGCCGTATTTATAGATCGGGACGGAACGCTGGTTGTGGACAAGGATTATCCTGACGACCCGGCTGAACTTGAATTTTTTGACGGAATCCCGGAAGCGCTGAAGAAAATAGAGGAGGCTGGATTTGAACTGGTAATAGTAACTAACCAATCCGGTGTCGCCCGCGGTTATTTTGATGAATCTACTGTTAAGAAGATGCATGCGCACTTGCGGGAGATGCTGAATTCTTGCGGGGTAAATCTGCTGGATATCTATTATTGTCCGGCCCACCCTGAGGCTAAAAGAGAGCGTTACCGGAACGGACTCGAACGGCGCAAACCCGCTCCTGGAATGCTGTTGGACGCGGCTGAGGAGCACGATATTGACCTGAAGAGCTCTTTTATGGTCGGTGACAAGCTTTCCGATGTCAGGGCGGGGAAGCGAGCCGGCTGTCGTTCGATTCTGGTGCGCACGGGCAAGGGAGAAGCGGTGGCCCGGGCTCTGGACGAAAATGATGATGTTAAACCAGATTACATAGCTAAGGCTTTACCGTCTGCCGTTGACTGGATATTAGAACAAGAGACGTAGTCTGATTCCTCCCCTTTCAGTCTGAACCCTCAGAACCCCCGAAAAGAATATTATCAAAAAGTTTTGGGGGAGATTCTGGAAGTTTGATGGTTGAAGTGTGGGAGGGATGAAGAAATCAGGAAAGTATGAGAAAATAAATGTCTTTTCAAACCAAGCAAAGGAGATTTTAAGATGCGAGAGTTACAAATTTACCCAGCTGATGTTTTAAAGAAAGAAGCGGAGCCTGTGGAAGACCCGGGGGAGTGGGATGAACTGGTTGCGGATATGCGACGGATAGTTTCTGAGGAAGAGGGGGTCGGACTGGCAGCACCGCAGGTGGGCGAAAGCGTTCGCATTTTTTTGATGCGTGATGAGCCGGACAAACTGCAGTGGTCCGCATACTTCAATCCAGAAATTATAAAGGTGCGGGAGACAGAGAAAATACCCGAGTCCTGTTTAAGCTTCCCGGGGGTAAAAATTGAAGCTGAACGGGGACGAGTGGTTACCTTTAAAGCCCTGACAGCCGCGGGTGAAGAAGTAGAGATGACAGTGGAAAACCTGCTGGCTCAGTGTGTGCAGCATGAGGTCGATCATCTGGACGGAATAACGCTGGTTGACCACGCTTCATTGAGTGAAAAGATGGAGATGCAGAAACAACTGGAAGAGGCAAAGGGAGGGGGAAAAAGTGAAACTTAAGACACTTTTTGTGGGGACGGCCCCCTACGGCTGTAAAGTAATGAACCGGCTCGAGGAGCGAGTGGACGTGGATTTTAAAGGGGTGGTAACGAAGCCGTCGAAGCGGCGGGGCCGGGGTCAGAAAAAACAGTTGACACCTGTGGGAAAAGCGGCGGAAGAGCTGGATCTGCCAATTTATCAACCGGCCAGCTTTAATGAGGAAGCAGATGAAATTTTTTCTAAGACCGGTCCGCTGGATTTGATGTTTGTGGTTGCGTTTGGGCAGATACTAAAGCCGGAAGTATTTCATTATCCGCAGCATGGTAGTTACAATTTCCATGCCAGTCTGCTGCCCCGCTGGCGGGGTGCGGCCCCAATCAGACATACTCTACTGGCCGGCGATGAAAAGACAGGGGTGACCATTTTTAAGCTGGTTGAGGACCTGGACGCCGGCCCGATATGTGTGCAGAAAGAAATCCAGGTTAAAGAGAAAGAGTCCTACAAATCGCTTTACAATCGTTTGAGTGAATTGAATTGCAAAGCGCTGGATACTTTTCTGGAGCGGCTGAAGTCAGATGCGCTAAAATGCAAAGAACAGAGCGGAAGTTCAACCTATGCTTCGCGAATTAGCAAAGCCGATGCTGAAATTGACTGGCAATCCGAGGCTGAGGAAATTGAGAGGCAGATTAGAGCTTATTATCCCCGGCCGGGAGCGCACACAAAAATTGGTGGAGAACGTTGTATCATCTGTCGGGCCTCGGTGACCGAAGGCGAGGGAGAAGCGGGAGAAATAGTGGCAATTGAAGAGGGAGGGCTGGTAGTTGCCGCCGGCCGCGATGCGCTCAGAATTGAAGCTTTGAAGCCGGCCGGAAGCCGGGAAATGAAATGTGAAGCTTTTCAGGCCGGGCGTCAGCATCTTGAAGTAGGTAATCAAGTGTGGGAGGAAGAAAATAGATGAACTGGTTTGATTGGTTGCTGATAATCGGGGTAATATTTAGCACTTACTGGAGTTTTCGCCAGGGATTTATACTGGAGCTCTTTTACTTCCTGGCTTTTGTCCTGGGGCTGATAATTGCTTTTCTATTTTACCCCTCATTTCAACCGCTGGTGGAGATTGTGTTTGAAGGGCCGGATCTGGCCGCGACCCTATCATTTATTACGGTTTTTATACTGGCGGGTGCGGTGCTTGTCTTACTCGGTCTCTTATGTCACAATTTCGTGCATTTCATAAAACTGGGCTTTTTTGACCGGCTTGCCGGAGCGCTTCTCGGATTAATTCGAGGTGTTATAATTGTCGGTGTGATCTTAGTAATGCTGGTAGCGATTTCGGGGGAGGAGCGTCCAAACTATGTCGAAAATTCAACTATCAGTCGTCCGGTGGTGCGAGTTGTAACCTGGACGATGGATGGGATTCCATATTTATTTGACGACTTTGGCCAGGATTATATTGCCCGGGCCGAGGAGTGGCTGGAAGGTTTTAGAGAGGAGTAGAGGATGGATCTGGACAATTTATTGACGGAAGTCTACCAGGAACTGAGCGAAGATGATCTATCCACGGCAGTGGAAAAATTAAAAAAGGGATTGAGCCGTGATCCTTACTGGGCCGCCGGTCACCGGCTGCTGGGTGATATTTACCTGCTTGGACTGGATCACCCTGTCTATGCGCTTGTCGAATACAGAAAGCTGAAGAAGGTGGCCGAGGAGTTGACAGCGCTGGATCGTCTGCGCCTGGCCTGGGCCTACCATCAGCGTTCATTTCACGACCGGGCGCTGGAGACAATACAGGAAATAGATGCGGATGATTTGCCGGAACAAAAAGAGCTGATTGGTCGTAAAATTCAGCCCCGGCTCAAGCTGGTCAGGTTGAGAAAAAAAGTGGAACAAGAAGTTGAGAAAAATTCCGGCAATTATTTTGATAAATACGTTCGCCGCGGCAATGAGTTTCTAAACGTGGGCAGCTACTATCAGGCTCAGCAGGCGTTTGAAAGTGCGCTTGAATATACGAACAATAGCGAGGTTAAACTTAATTTAGCGCGTTGCCTGGTAAAGAGGACGAAATTTCCACGAGCGGTTAAAATACTAAAGGGGCTGTTGGATGATGAGCATGTCCACGACGAGGCCCGTGAGCTTCTAACTGCAGTATACCGGCGTCTGGGTCTGCCGTTGAGCCGGTTGCAGGCCGAGCGTGAGGAAAAAGAAGATATGGATGATTCAGTCAAATCAGCATAGAGATTAAGCAATGATAATTTTCACAAATGGAGTGATCACAAGATGTTTAACGGAGAAGAACCGTATCTATTTACATCCGAGTCGGTGACGGAAGGTCATCCGGATAAGATGGCCGATCAGATAAGCGATGCTGTCCTGGATGCAGCGTTCGAGGAGGATACCAGCTCGCGTGTTGCTTGTGAAACTTCTGTTTCAACCGGATTGGTATTTATGACGGGAGAAATCACCACAGAAGCGGACATAGACTATAGCAAGGTTGCTCGAAAGACGGTGGAAGAAATAGGGTATACCGACAGTGAGCTGGGATTTGACGCCGAGACCTGCTCGGTCATGGTGGCCCTGGACCGCCAGTCGCCGGACATTGCCCAGGGAGTTGACAAAGGAGGCGCTGGAGACCAGGGATTGATGTTTGGTTATGCCACCAATGAAACTGAAGAGTTAATGCCGGCGCCTATAATTCTCTCTCACCGCTTGACCAAGGGGTTGGCCCGTCTGCGCCGCGAGGGTGAACTGGATTATCTGCGCCCGGACGGTAAAAGCCAGGTAACGGTCCGCTACGACGGTCGAAAACCGGTTGAAGTGACGGCAGTTGTCGTCTCTACCCAGCACGACCCGGAACTGACCCAGGAAGAAATTAAAGCCGACCTGAAAGAACAGCTGGTTGAGGAAGTAATTCCGGGCAAGTGGCTGACGGATGAAACAGAGCTATACGTAAATCCGACGGGCCGTTTTGTGAGGGGAGGCCCCTACGGAGATGCCGGTCTGACGGGGCGCAAGATTATTGTCGATACTTACGGTGGTTACTGTACGCACGGGGGCGGAGCATTTTCCGGTAAGGACCCGACCAAAGTCGATCGCAGCGCCACCTATGGTGCACGTTATGTTGCAAAGAATGTGGTAGCTTCGGGACTGGCTGACCAGTGTACGGTTCAGGTGGCCTACGCGATTGGCGTTGTGGAGCCAGTTTCGGTCATGATTGATACGCACGGAACGGGCAAAGTGCCGAAAAATGAAATTGAAAAGGCTGTGCGGGCGGAGTTTGATTTAACCCCCGCCGGTTTGATCAACGATCTTGAGCTGCGCCGACCCATTTATAAGAAGACAGCGGCCTACGGGCACTTTGGTCGCAAAGGACCGGAATTTACCTGGGAGAAAACGGACCGCGCTGACCTGCTCGCCGACAGGGTGGGTTAGTTTGGAATTACAAGCGTTATCTGGAATGGAGGATTACCTCGGTGACGGAGCCGAGGACCTGCAAGAGCTTATTGACTGCGGTCGCCGGGTCTTCTCCGCCGCCGGCTACCGGGCGGTAAGCACGCCGATTCTGGAGGATGGCCGGCTTTTTGACCGCTCACTCGGCAGTGGTTCCGACGTGGTGAGCAAGGAGATGTATACGATTGAGCAGGGAGGCGACCGTGTCGTTGCGCTGCGCCCGGAAAATACGGCCGGTGTTGTTCGAATGGTCAATGAGAAGGGACTGACTTCCGATCACAACCAGTTGAAATTTTATTACGCCGGTCCCATGTTTCGCCACGAGCGACCTCAGAGCGGCCGGTTGCGGCAGTTTCATCAGCTTGGTTTAGAAGTTTTAGGACGAAGCGGACCGCGAATTGACGCTGAAGTTATCGCCCTGGCGCGTGACTACCTGCGCCGGGTTGATGTGGAGGAAACAACACTGCTCTTAAATTCTGTCGGTTGTTCGGAATGTCGGCCCGGCTACATCGACCAACTGCGTGAAAAGCTGGAGCCACTGGCGGCTAAAATGTGTGAGGATTGTGATCGCCGTCTGCGGGAAAATCCGCTGCGGGTTTTAGATTGTAAAAATGAGAACTGCCGGCAGCTTTACAGGCGCGAAATACCACGTCTGCCAGAATTTATTTGTGATAAATGCCAGGATCATTTTAAAGGACTACGCCAGTTGCTTGAAGTTTACGAGGTTGATTATGAGGTTGACCCTTATCTTGTCCGGGGGCTTGATTACTACAGCCGGACAGCTTTTGAGTTTACTTCTGACGCTCTTGGCGAGCAGGACGCCGTGCTTGCCGGTGGGCGATACGATGGATTAGTGGAGGAACTGGGCGGTAGTCCAACCCCGGCCATTGGTTTTTCAGCCGGGCTTGAGCGGTTGATGATTCTGCGGGGGAGTTATGATTCAGAGGCGACCGATGTGCGAGTGGACTCTTATTTTATACCGATGAACGAGGAGATTTACAGGGCGCTCTTACCTCTTGCCACGGCTTGCC
>PWHN01000114.1 GCA_003554945.1 bacterium | reverse complement strand
CATTATGTAGAAATAGCCAGACTGGAATATAATTGCTTAATCCTTTTTTGGAGACGATAAACGGCTGTCCTGTGGATGAACTATTTACGACAGTTAAGCTGTCGTGAATAGTTCAGGCTAATTATTTGGCTAATGGAGGTGCCTGCTATTGGAACTTGACGACTGGCTCGATACTAACACGTATCATCATTCGCGTTACAGTGACATAGAACGGCTGGTTAATTTGAAAAAAGAGAAGGATCTGACGATTTCCCTCAGTCTGCCTACTCTTAACGAAGAGGAGACGATAGCGAAAGAGATAATTTTAATTCAGACTGAGTTAATGATTCAGCACAATTTAGTTGATGAAATAGCGGTAATTGATAGCGGTTCGGAGGATCGAACCAGGGAGATAGCCCGAAAATACGGTGCCTCAGTTTTTCTGGCCAGCGACTATTTAAAAGAAGAGGGGGTTCAGCAGGGCAAAGGGGAAAACCTCTGGAAAAGTCTCTACCTTTTGAAAGGCGATATTATTGTTTACCTGGACGCTGATATTAAAAATATCGACCCGAAGTTTGTCTATGGCCTGGTTGGCCCCCTGCTGGAACGGGAGGAGTTGAGCTACGTCAAAGCTTTCTACGAACGCCCACTTCAGTTTGGGGATGAGGTCCGAACAGGAGGCGGTGGACGTGTAACGGAAATACTTGTAAGACCGCTGTTCAACATGTTTTTTCCGCAACTGGCCGGAATGATGCAGCCGTTGTCAGGGGAATATGCCGGTCGCCGCAGTCTGCTCGAAAAACTCCCGTTTTTTATCGGTTATGGGGTTGAAACAGGTCTGCTTATCGACATAAGTGAACAGTTTGGAATAGAAAAGATTGCCCAGGTCGACCTGGACAAGCGGGTGCACGAAAACCAGGACTTGCAGTCGCTTGGGCGGATGGCCTTTGGAATTTTGCAAACTTTTTTCAGCCGTGCGGATGCGCTGGGCAAGGTGGAGCTGAAAGAAGAGTTACATCATATATACAAAAGTATTATTGCTTCTGGAGAAGAGTATGACCTGCGTGGTGAAGAGTTGCGTGAAATTGAACGCCCGCCGATGGTAGAGCTTGAACAATACAGAGAAAAATGGAAGTAGACAGGTTGTCTTAAATGAAAGTTTTTCTTGTTCGACATGGCACAACTTACTGGAACCAGCGGGGGCTGATACAGGGTAATGTTGACGTTGGCCTAACGGTAGAAGGTGAAGATCAGTCCCGCCAGGCCGCTGATAAATTTCCCGCTGAAACAGTTTTTGATCTGGCGGTCAGTCCGCTTCGCCGGGCCTGCCAGACCGCTGAAGTTCTCGAACAAAAGATCAGAATCGATCAGAATTGGGTGCTGGACGGCTTGCGGGAGTTTGACCAGGGGTACTGGAATGGGCTGCCGAACGACGAGGTGGCTGAACATATTGATCCGGACGCTTATCGTCGCTGGCAGGAAAATCCTTTGGAATGTTCACCGCCGGCTGGTGAAACTCTTCGCGAGGTTGAAGCACGCGTTACTGAGGCGATAGATTTTTTAAAAGAAAATAGCACTAACCCCGTGGTGCTGGTCGCTCACAAGGTAGTTAATAGCGTCGTTGCCTCTCTGGCCGGCGAGTGGCCACTGGAGGAGGTCCTTAACTCTCTGCCCGCTAATGCCGCTGTATTTGAAGTACGTCTCTAAACAGATAAACACTTTAGAACAGATAAAGGAGAGGTATATATGTTTTCGAATCCACTGGAAGGACTTAAGATAAAACTTCTACACTACAGTTGTCCGCCGGTTATTGGAGGAACTGAATTTATAATTGAGGCGCATGCGCGCTGGTTCAAGAAATATGGTGCTGACGTGGAGTTATTAGTGGGCGATGGCGAGCAGTTTGAGGACGGCATCCCGGTTCATAAAATACCGGAAATAGGTTCAAATTATGAGGGCAAGGAAGAGGTTGTTCAGTCGCTTGAGGAAGGGAACCTGTCTCCTTTTGAAAAAGAGAAGTGCAAGTGTAAGGAAAAACTGAGTCCTTATTTTGAAGACGCTGATCTCGTTATTCCCCACAACATTTTTACAATGCCCTTCAATCTTCCTCTGACTGCTGCTCTATTTGAATTATTTGAAGAAATTGATGCGAAGACCCTGGCCTGGACACACGACATCGCCTGGCTCGACGATAAATACGATACGCCCGACGAATACCCCTGGAATCTGCTGGCGGAGGCGGCGCCGGTCGATCGCTACGTGGCGATTTCGGGTCTGCGAGCGGATCAGCTTCGAAAGGTTTTTGAAAGGAAAACCAGGGTTGAGGTTGTTCACGATGGAATTGAATTTGATGAGTTTCATGAGCTTGACTCCGTAATTCAGGAAATATACCGTAAAAACAAGATGTACTATGATGATATTTTAGGCATCTACCCGGCTCGAATTGTCAGGCGCAAAAATTTTGAGCTGGCGCTTGAAATTCTCTATCATTTAAAAAAACTGGGGTATTCGATGCATTTTATCATTACTGGCCCTCCCGACCCTCATAATCCCGATTCGCTGGACTATTTTGAAGAATTAAAGCAGTTGCGGGTGGACCTGGACTTAGAGGAAGAAGTTATATTCTGCTACGAGTTGGAGAATCCGGAGACCGGTGAACCGTTGCGTGTTAGTTATAACAGGATGCGTCAATTTTACCGGCTGAGCGATTTGCTTCTCTTTACTAGTCGTCAGGAAGGGTTTGGACTGCCTCTGCTTGAAGCTGGTCTTAGCCGGACGTTGATCTGTTGTTCTAACATAGCACCTCTGCCCGAAGTTGGCGGTGAGGCGCCGCTTTATTTTGACCCCGATGAACACCCTTCGATTATTGCTTATGAGATACGTGAAGAGATAGAATCGCAGGCGGCGACTCTTCTCCAGCGGCGGGTGCGGAAAAATTTCACCTGGCCCGCTATTTTTGAACGCTATTTAATACCGCTAATAGAAAATGTTTGAAAAAAATTAATAGGGATTGTAAATTTAACTCCACCGGATTCCCGCTTTCGCGGGAATGACAACGCGCAAATAGCCCGTCATTGCCGGACTTGATCCGGCAATCCAGCGACTTTGAAGTTGATCTTTTAATGGTTCAATTTAACTCCACCGGATTCTCGCTTTTGCGGGAATGACGTGGAAAAATTTAGGAGGTAATTAAAATGAAGGTATTACTGCTTGCTGCCGGTTACGGCACACGCCTTTATCCGTTGACCAAGGACCGCCCCAAACCTTTACTTGAGGTTGGTGGTCGGACAATGCTGGATCATATCATGGACAAGGTGGAGGAAGTGCCCGTTGTGGACGAAGTCTTTATCGTAAGCAACGATAAGTTTTACGACAGCTTTTGTGAGTGGGCCAATGCACGCAAAATTGGACTACCCATAGATGTTATTAATGACGGGACCACCCAGGACGGAACGAAGTTGGGAGCGATCGGCGACATCAAATACAGCATCGATGAGGTTGGTGTAGATGAGGATTTAATGGTGCTGGCTGGAGACAATCTGTTTGATTTCTCTCTGACGGATATGGTTCAAACCTTTGAAGAAAAAGGTGAAAATGTTATTGGCGCCTTGAAGTTTGAAGACGAAAGTAAACTCTCCAAATATGGTATTGTTGACGCGGCGCCGGATGGTCGTGTAGTTGATTTTGTAGAAAAACCCGACGACCCACCTTCAAATCTTGTCGCCATGGGGATGTACCTTTTTCCCGGGGAAAAGCTAAATCTGCTGGATAAGTATTTAAAGTCGGGCGGTAACCCCGATGAGCCGGGCTGGTATGTCACCTGGCTGGTTGAAAACGACGCTGTTTACGCCCACCGTTTTGACGGCCTGTGGTTTGACATTGGTGACAAAGATTCACTAAAGAAAGCAGATGAATACGTGAGCAAGCGCGGTCTTTCCTGAAACTGCAGTTGCATCTGTTTAGCGTATCTTTATTTAATTCCACTTAGTTCGTCATTCCGGGCAAGCGACCGTAGGGAGCGCGACCCGGAATCCAGGTTGAATTTGACGTGGTTTTCATTCAAAACCATCCCCCCTTTCCTTTCCCCCCCTTGAAGGGAGAGAAGACAAAGGGGGGAGAAGATGGATTGCGGATCGTGGTCCGCAATGACGAACGTTGGGTCAAGTTTTGGGACGTTATTCGTTCCCGCAGTGACGGGAGCTCGGGAGATAGTGTTGCAATAGAGGGTAAAGGTTACTATCAGCACCGGTTGATGATAGAATATTTTCTCTGCGATTTGATTATAACCCAAGTTTACTTAGAGGAGTGAGTTGTTATGAGTAACATCAAGTGTGACATCGCGGATCCATCTCTTGCCGAGGCGGGCAAGGAAAACATACTGTTCGCGGACAGGGAGATGAAAGTTTTAGAACAGATCAGGAATCGATTCAGTGAGGAAAAACCACTGGAAGGAGTACGTCTTTCGGCCTGTTTGCACGTGACTACGGAGACGGCTAATCTAATGCGTACCCTGAAGGCGGGCGGAGCCGACGTTGTGCTCTGTGCTTCAAATCCGCTGTCAACGAAAGATGACGTTGCTGCGGCACTTGTTGAGGAGTATGACATACCGGTTTTTGCTATCCATGGTGAGGATCGGGAGACTTATTACTCGCACATAAACGCCGCCATTGAACATAAACCACAGATTACCATGGACGACGGAGCGGACCTTGTAAGTACTATTTTGAAAGAATATCCCGATCTTGCAGAAAACTTAATAGGCAGCACTGAGGAGACAACTACAGGTGTGATTCGTCTTCGTGCCATGGCTAACAACGATGTTCTGGAATTTCCGGTTATTGCCGTAAATGACGCCAAGACAAAGCATATGTTTGACAACCGTTATGGAACCGGGCAGAGTACAATTGACGGTATATTGCGGGCCACTAACATTCTGCTTGCCGGTCGCGAATTTGTTGTTGCTGGTTTTGGGTGGTGCAGTCAGGGCATAGCTATGCGTGCCGAGGGAATGGGGGCCAATGTCACCGTCTGTGAAGTTGATCCGTTGCGGGCCCTGGAGGCTCACATGAGCGGTTATGACGTCAAGCCCATGTCTGAAGCGGCTGAGGAAGGTGACGTTTTCGTTACTTCCACAGGTGATATATCAGTAATCCGACGCGAACATTTTGAAAAAATGAAAGACGGTGCAATTGTTGCTAACTCTGGCCACTTTAACGTTGAGCTTGATCTTGAAGACCTGGCTGACATGGCGGTCAACAAACGTCAGGTTAAGCCGAGTGTTGAAGAATATAAGCTGCAGGACGGTCGTTCGATATTTGTGCTTGGTGAAGGTCGCCTGGTTAATCTGGCGGCGGCCGAGGGCCATCCCGCCGAGGTCATGGACATGTCTTTCGCCAACCAGGCCCTGTCCGCCGAACATCTGGCAAAAGAGGCGGCTGAACTGGAGCACACGGTTCACTCGGTGCCGCAGCCAATCGACGAGCGAATAGCGGAGTTGCGGCTGGCTGCCAGCGGTATTGAGATTGATCAATTGACCACTAAACAGAAGGAATATCTTGAATCCTGGCAGATGGGGACCTGAGCGCCGCCCGACGTTTCCATTCTAACGTAGTGCTTATTTTTGGGAGAGGATCTTTGTATGAAACAATCAGCTCCCGCAGTTGATGAATCTAAAGTGGCGCTTGAATGGTGGCGACGTTTGCCTGAATGGCTGGAACTTACCGCTCCCGATGAATTTTTGCAGACTGTAAAGAATGAGCTGAAGGGTTTTGGTCTTTACTTGCGTCTGTCGGATTCTTCGGAGCCGGCGGATGTTACCGGCAAGGTATTAAAGTGTAAAGAAGATGGCTTTGAGCTGGAACTGGTCATTGCAGAGCGGGATGACTTAGAAATTACCGGACACTATCATGGTTTGCTGGCCTGGGTAGCGGCCCGTTATGCTCGGCTTTGCGAACAGAAACACCGTGATTTTAATCGTCGTGCCGATGGTTTTTTAAGCGATTTTCTGGATCGATATGACGCTTTTGGATCGGCAGTTACGCCCCACCTTCTTGCTTCTGTACTGGCGGAAGTATCAGTCAGACATTTTAATCAGGAGATTAGTAGCTTTGTCTTTTACAGTGAAGGCAAAGCACGCGAAGTTTTTGGGGACGGTGTTGTCGGGGGGATACCGGATGCTGATAAATTTGAACAGCAAGATTTTCCTTTGTTATTGAAAGAAAAATCTTATTGGTTCCCAATTTATACCGATAACCGGCTTGTGGCCGCTGTTGCTTATCAGGAGCGTTTCTGGCCGGCGGGGCAAGTCAAATACCTGGTCGATGTTTTTAATTGTATTGGCACCCGGTTGAGCGGTATTACTGATTCTGAAGCGCCCCGCCATCGGGTCTATGAGCTCGGACAGGTGATTGATTTGACTTCCGACCATCTGCGCACAAGCCGGGGGTTGGATTACATAATTCAGTCTTATGTGGACATAATTTTTGAAGTGTTTGACTGTGACGTCTGCCGTCTGTTCTGGCGCGAATCTGAACATGAACTAAAATTAAGAGCTTCAACCCCGCCGTCCGATGAAAAAGATTCGATTATTATTGAGGAAGATCCGCTGATTGAGTCTGTCATTAACGAAAGCAAAGGGGTGCTGATCAACAACGTCCCGACGGCTCAAAAAAATAGAGGTCGTGACGAGGGATTTCGAAGCTTTATTGCTGTTCCTTTGCGATTTAAAGACCGGGTTATTGGAACTGTAAATATTTCTTCTGAACGAGCCAATTCCTACACCGAAGAACAGCTGGCCCGGCTTTCCAGCTTCTGTGACAGGCTTGCCGGTATTTATTCTATCGCCCAGGATTTTGCCAACTTAACCGCCTACGTTGAAGAGTTGCTGCTTGAGCTGCCAGTTGGTGTGATTAATATTCGGTTTGGTCCCTCAGAAGTGATACTGAATCCTGTAGCGCGTCAGCTTCTCTCAATTACCACGGGCCGGCTGCCTCAAGATGAGTTTATAGAAAGAATCAAAGATCTCGGTTCCGAAGAACTGGCGAGCCTGGTTGAGGAAGCAAAAGAAGCAGAACTGGTCGGCCCGGAAGACATTGAGATTGCTGCCGATCAGACTCATCCGACAGTTATATCAGCGTTGCGATCGACTGTTCAAAATGTCTCGGGTGAAGTTATTGGAGCTATAATTGTTTTAGCTGATGTTACTGAGCAGCGGCTTTTAAACAGGCAGATGAGCAGGACGGAAAGATTAACTGCGCTCGGTGAACTTGCCTCCAGTCTTGCTCACGAAATAAAAACACCACTGACTTCTATTCACGGTTTTGCACAGATGATACCGAAAAAGATGGATCAACCGGATTTTCTGGAGCGAATGTCTAAGATCGTGCAAAAAGAAGCGGACCGGCTGAATTCGCTTGTTGAAAACTTACTTTCTTTTGGTAAACCCCAGGTTGAGGTGAAAAGCCGGGTAAATATTGAAGAAATAATTGATGATGTGCGGGTCCTGGTGGATAAGAAAATAGAAAAAAAACGTGCTCAATTAAAGGTAGAATTGCCGGCCCAACTAAGTGTGATGGGAGACGGCGACAAGTTGAAGCAGGTGTTTATTAATCTTCTGCTCAATGCACTTGACGCTGTTAATCCCGGTGGAGAAATTATCGTTCGTGGACAAGAAGCTGACAAACGGTTTGTGAAGGTTGAAGTTATTGACGACGGCGAGGGGATGGAGCCGGAGATGCTGAACAAAATTTTTAATCCATTCTTTACCACTAAGTCCGAAGGTTCCGGGCTTGGGTTGGCGATTACGCATAGAATCATAGAGGAACACGGAGGCGAGCTGGAAGTTAGCTCGTCGCCCGGCGAAGGGACAGAGGTGAGCATTTTGTTGCCTGTCTACGAGGCGGACGAGAGGTGAGAGTGAAAAGTGTCTGATTTGGTTAAGGTCTATGTGATTGATGACGATCCGAGCATATGTCAACTGTTTGAAGAAGCCTTAAAAGAGAGTTACGACGTGACTTCGTTTCAGGACGGCGAGTCCGGGATCAAAGCAATTGAAGAGTCGACTCCGGACGTGCTGCTACTTGATATAATGCTTCCCGGGAAAGGTGGTATGGAAATACTTGAAGAGGTTCGAGAAAAGTATCCACGAATTGTTGTAATAATGGTTACTGCTTATGACGACGTTGAAACGGCGGTACGAGCTGTCAAACTCGGAGCACACGATTACATAGCCAAACCGTTTGACCTTGAAGAGGTTGAGGTGACAATCGAGAAAGGGCTGGAAAATCGTGAACTGCGGGAAGAGGTTAAACAACTTCGGTCTTTTCTTGAAGGTGATTTTCAGCACTCACCTTTAATTGGTAACAGCAAGCAGATGGAGGAGGTCAAGCAACGAATTGAAAAGGTGGTTAACACGGATACAGCGGTATTAATTCAGGGGGAGAGCGGGACGGGAAAGGAAGTAGTAGCGAACAGTATTCATTACAACAGCAGCCGTAGTGACCAGCCATTTGTGGCCGTAAATTGTGCTGCTATTCCGTCTGATTTGCTGGAAAGCGAGTTATTTGGCCACAAGAAGGGGGCGTTTACCGGCGCCGAGGAGGACAAAAAGGGAAAAATTGAGCTGGCCGATGGAGGCACGCTGTTTCTTGATGAAATAGGTGCTATGCCTTTCCCGATGCAAGCAAAAATGCTTCGTGTGCTTCAGGACCAGCAGGTTATGCCAGTTGGTGGCGAGGAGGCCCGACAGCTTGATTTTCGTCTGATTAGTGCCACCAGTTCAAATATTGAAAAGATGGTCGAAGAGGATCGTTTTCGCCGGGATCTATACTATCGGATTAATGTATTTGAAATAAAATTACCGCCCCTGCGGGAGAGGAAAGAGGACATTGCTCTTTTTTGTGATTATTTTCTCCAGGAGATAAATAAAAAGGTGGAGAAAGAAATAAAAGACATAAGCCCTGAAGCCAGGGAACTACTGGAGGCTCACGATTGGCCGGGGAATGTTCGCGAGCTGCGAAATGCTCTGGAAAGTGCCGCCGTGGTTGCAGAAGACGCGGTGTTGAGGCCTGAAGATTTTGATCTGCTAAAAGGACCCGGCCGTCGCTCCGGAAATGAACAATTAGTTTTTGAGGCGGGGATGTCACTGGCGGAAGCTGAAGAACAGCTTGTCAAAGCTACTCTGCAAAAATATGATGGTAACATAACCCGGGCAGCAAAGGAACTGGGGGTTACCCGCAAAACTCTGCGTAAAAAAAGAGATGATTATGGAATTGAGGTGTAGTAATCGTGCAGTTTGAAATGGTTGTGAAGGGCGGCGAAATTTATACCGGGCAGGATTGTTTTCAGGGAGATATCGGGATCAAAGATGGCCGCATTGCAGCCATAGCACCGGAACTTCCCGAGGGAGAGAAAAGAACGATCGACGCCGGGGGTATGGAGGTGTTACCGGCAGCAGTAGACCCGCACGTCCATTTTAACCTTGAACTACCACTGCTGGGAATAAGATCACAGGACAGCTACTGGACCGGGGGAATAGCGGCGGCGCGGGGGGGCTTGACCACGGTACTTGATTTTAGTGAACAGCGCCAGGGCGAAGAATTAATAGCCGGCGTGGAGAGAAAAATTGAACAGGCTCGAGGGGAGACGCCGATCGATTATGGCATTCATCCGACGGTATACGACTGGAACCCCGGCCTCCTGAGTGAAATTGAAGAGCTGGTTGAAGCGGGTTTTCCGACTCTGAAAATGTTTATGATTTATTCGGAAGAGGGATGGCGTGCTCCTGAAGCAGCGTTGCTGGAGGCGATGCGCCGGGCCTCTGAAGTTGGAGCCACTATTTTAGTACACTGTGAGAACGATACCCTGCTCGGTTATTTTACCGAGCAGGTGGCAAACAGCGGAGATGATGTTGGAGCCTACGGACTTGCGCTCTCCCGTCCTAATGTTGTTGAAGCAAGTGCCGTTAGACGAGCGGTCGATCTCTGTGAACATGTCGATGGTCGACTTTACGTTGTTCATCTTTCAACTGCCGAGGGAGCCCGTTGCCTCGAGCGTGCTCAACAGCGAGGTGTTGACGTTACTGTGGAGACCTGTCCGCAGTTTTTGCTGCTAACCGAAGATAAATTACGCGGCGAGGAGGGTCACCTTTATGCCGCTTCCCCGCAGCTTAAGAAAGAGATCGATAACGAGGCCCTCTGGCAGGCCCTGGAGAATGATGTTATTGACGTGATTGGTACCGACAATTGTACTTTTACACGTCAGCAAAAAGATCTCTGGGAGGGAGATTTTCGTAAGATTCCCAGGGGATTACCCGGTTGTGAGACACTCTTTCCTCTGATTTACACCTATGCTTATCGTCATCGTGGTTGGTCTTTGAACGACGTCGTCCGCAAAACCAGCCTGCTGCCTTCCCGGGCTCACGGTTTATATCCGGACAAAGGGTCACTACAGCCGGGAACTGATGCCGATATTATAGTTGTTGATCCCGAGAAGAGTATGACCGTTCGGCCGCAGTCATTGCTTATTGACTCGGATTGGTCCCCTTACGAGGGGTTTGAACTCTACGGTTTTCCTGAGTATACAATTTGTCGGGGGAAAGTAGTGATTGACGGTGGCGAAATTAATGAGGTAGTGCGTGGTCACGGTCAACTTGTTCGTCGTTCCCCCCTGGGATAGGATTCAAGAATATATTTGACATCTTTTGAGCTTAGCTTTATAATATTTGCTCTAAAGATCCCCATCCCCTCTTAAAAGCCCTTCCCCACCAAAAGCCGGCTCCGGAAAACCGGGGCCGGCGCTTTTTCTTCTCATTGACATCAAGACCTATCTTTCGTAAAATTAACCACATGTATAGTACACGGCTAAGCAGCCAAATTTCTGGGTTTTCGTATCAACATGTGCCGGGTTTAAAAAGATGTATGACTCTATTCTGGAGGTAACATTAATTGCCCGTTCAGAAGAAAAAACTTGGTGAAATACTTGTCTCCGCCGGTTTAATTACCGAAGAGCAGCTCAATGAGGCCCTTGAAGAACAGGAAGAATCCGGTGAGCGCCTGGGTAAAATATTAAAAAGCCTGGGATATATCCAAGGTATTGAGCTTGCGGCTGCGCTTTCGACCCAGTTGAACATACCGTATGTAAGTCTCTCCGATTACAATCTCTCCGAGGAACTGGCTGAAATCATTCCTGAAGACGTGGCCCGTGAACGGCGTCTTATTCCGATTGAAGAGCTTGAAGACCAGGTTGTAATAGCTGTGGCTGATCCGCTGAACGTCGCCGCCATGGATGAAATTAAAATGATGGTTGGCAAGGCTGTTGAACCGGTTATTGCGGCCGAGGAAGAGATTAAAAATGCGATGGGCGACATTTATGGTTCCGCCGATCAAATTTCCGGCGTAATAGAGGATATGACCGAAGATGACGTGGATATTGTCTCCGACCAGGGACCTGCTATAGGGGAAGATATTGAGCAGCAGGTAAATGAAAAGCCGGTCATCAAACTGGTCAATATGATCCTGCTGGAAGCGATTAAGAATCGGGCCAGCGACATTCACCTGGAGCCGTTTGAGCATCGGTTTGTCGTCCGCATCAGAATTGACGGGGTTCTGCAGGAGTTAAACCCACCGCCGAAAGAGCTGCAAGCAGCCGTTATTTCCCGGGTGAAGGTAATGGCTGATCTGGATATCGCTGAGACCAGGCTTCCTCAGGACGGTAGAATTCGATTGCAGTTGAGCGGCCAGGTGCTCGACTTTCGAGTGAGTACTATTCCGACCGTGTTTGGTGAGAGTGTTGTTCTACGTCTTTTGAGCCAGGATGATATTGATCTTGATACGGATGTGCTTGGTTTTATTCCCGAGGTAGAAGAACGTTTCCAGCAAATTATTGAGAGACCTAACGGTATTGTTCTTGTTACCGGGCCTACTGGTTGCGGAAAGACTACAACTCTCTACGCCGGTTTAAATCACATTAACAATCCGGAGGATAAAATAATTACAATGGAGGATCCGGTTGAATATGAATTGCCCGGACTAATCCAGTGTCAGGTGAACGAAGATGTCGGTTTTACCTTTGCCTCCGGTCTTCGTTCTATTTTGCGTCAGGATCCAGATATCTGTCTTGTCGGTGAAATTCGTGACGTCGAAACGGCGGAAATCGCCGTTCAGGCCTCTCTGACCGGACACCTTGTAATGTCGACCACTCACACTAACGAGGCGGCGGGTGCCATAACTCGCCTGGTTGACATGGGGGTTCAGCCTTTCCTGCTCACTTCCACTATCCAGGCTATTGTAGCCCAGCGGCTGGTTCGTTTAATTTGTGAGGAGTGCCGGGAGGAATATGAGCCTGACCCGGACAATCTGAGACAGTTAGGGAAGGACCCGGCCGAGTGGTCCGAACATACTTTTACCCGTGGGACTGGCTGTGAAAATTGTGGTGACACAGGTTTTCGCGGTCGAACCGGTATATTTGAACTGCTGGAAATGTCAAAAGATGTGAGTGCCCTGGTTAACGAGCGAGCCTCTGCCGATCAAATTTTCCAACAGGCGTTCGACGAGGGGATGATACCGATGCGTGAGGACGGCTGGCAAAAAGTGGTTGACGGGCAGACGACGGTTGAAGAAGTTTTACGTGTTGCCCCTGTGGAATCAGGAGTTTCACTGGATATGTCGGCCGAGGACTTTGACGAAGAGTTCGCCCAGTATTTATGAATACGACGGTTATTTTGAGAGCTGAGGAGGACCGTTTATGGAACCCGGCAGATTAATTGAGTCGCTGGTAGAAAAGAAAAAATTAACACCGGAGGAAGGGGATGAAGTGTTGACCAGGGGGGAGACAACCGGGGAAGAAATTCTTGCCATAATTACCCGGGAGTTTGATATCGATCGTAAGGAAGCGCTTGAAATTTACGCTCTCAGTTATGGTATGGAGTTTGTCGATCTCTCGGACGCGGAGCCGATTGAGGACGCTGACGATATTATTGACTCGGCGACTGCGCAACAGTATTTCGTCTTCCCTTATGAAAAGAGCTCAACCTCATTGAAACTGGCCGTCGCTGAGCCGCCCGACTTGCGTATGATGGATGACCTGGAAGCTATTCTTGAAATGCCGATCGAGTGTTCTCTGGCGGATCCGGAAGAATTAGAGGAGTTAATTACAACATACTACGGCGCCTCAATGGACGATATTGACAATGTGCTTGCTGAACTGGGGGAGGAGGACCTCGTTCACATTGAAGATGAGGATGATGAAGCAGATGTCGCTGAACTGGAAGAGCAGGCTGAGGAAGCGCCGGTAATTAAACTTGTAAATATGATTATTATGGAGGCTGTTCAGCGCGGAACCAGTGACATACACATTGAACCGCTTGAGGGGAGACTGCTTGTTCGCTATCGAATTGATGGTGTCCTGCACAAGGCTCACGAGCCTCCCAAGCGGCTGCAGGGAGCAATAATTTCCAGGATAAAGATTATGTCAGAAATGGATATTGCCGAGCGCCGGGTTCCCCAGGACGGTCGTATTAAGCTGAAAATGATGGGCAAGGAGCTTGATTTCCGGGTTAGCTGTCTGCCTGGTATTCACGGGGAGAGCGTTGTGCTTCGGATTCTTGACAAAGAGTCGGTGAACATTGGGCTGGGAACGTTGGGCTTTTTGCCAGATAACAAGGCAGTGTTTGACAAACTAATTCGAAAGCCCAACGGCATTATACTTGTTACCGGACCGACCGGGTCGGGGAAGACGACAACGCTCTACTCGGCTCTGCAGGAGCTGAACACGCCGGACCGCAAGCTAATTACAATTGAGAACCCGGTTGAATACCAACTGGAAGGGATAAACCAGATGCAGGTTAATGATGAGATCGGGTTGGACTTTTCGCGTGGGCTTAGTTCACTGCTTCGTCAGTCACCGGACGTCATTCTTGTCGGTGAGATACGTGACTACGAGACGGCCGAGACGGCAATTCGTGCGGCACTCACCGGTCATCTGGTGTTTTCAACTCTGCACACCAATGACGCCCCCAGCGCTGTGAATCGGCTTATTGATTTAGGTGTTAACGCCTATCTTATTAGTTCGGCCGTACAGGCTATTATGGCCCAGCGCCTGGTGCGAACAATTTGTGAAAATTGTAAAGTTGCTTACGAGCCTGAGATGGAGTATATACACCGGGTCGGATTTCCTGAAGAAGATGTGGCTGAAACGACTTTTTACCAGGGGGAGGGCTGTGAAAATTGCAATATGACCGGCTATACCGGGCGGTCCGCTCTCTTTGAAATGATGGTTATGAACGAGAAAATGAAAGACATGATACTTGAAGGATGCACAACCAACGAACTGCGTGACGTGGCCATAGATGCTGGAATGAGGACGCTGCGCCAGGATGGTTTTATAAAAGTGAAAATGGGAAGCACGACGTTGATGGAAGTTGCCCGGGTAACTCAGGCCCACGGCACAGCAGCAGCGGTATAAAGCGCTCCGCGCAGGGAGCAGATCTCGCTCCGTCATTCCGGGCGGAGCGAAGCGGAGACCCGGAATCCATGTTGAATTTCCGAAGGTGTCTAAAAATTACATATAATTCTATAGAGGAGGAAAGTTTGAATGGATATTTTTGACATCATGCAGATGTGTATCGATCAGGATGCTTCGGATATTCACATCGCAGTGGGAACTAAACCTGTATTTCGGGTTGACGGAGGAATTAAAAAGGTAGAAGGGTCGGAAAAATTATCTCCCCAGGAGACCGAGGAGATGGTTAAGGCTGTTGCGCCGGACGAACATCTAAAAAAACTTGCTAAGGCCGGCCAGAGTGACTTCGGTTACGAAATGGAGGACGGCAACCGTTTCCGGGTTGCTATTTTTAAACAGCAAAAATACGCCGGCATGGTTATGCGGCTTATCCCTAACAAAATATTTTCTTTTGAAGAGCTGGGTTTGCCTTCAAAAATGAAGGAAATTTGTACCTACCCCAGGGGAATTGTTCTTGTCACCGGGCCAACCGGTTCAGGTAAAACTACAACACTGGCCGCTTTTATCGATTATATAAACTCCAACTTTGGTAAACATATAATTACAATTGAGGACCCGATAGAATTTAAACATCCGCACAAGCAGTCGATTATAACCCAGCGTGAACTGGGTGTTGACGTGCTCTCGTTTAGCGACGGCATCCGTTCCGGTCTGCGTATGGACCCTGACGTTATGCTGGTCGGTGAGATGCGCGACCAGGAGACTATAGGTGCTGCAATAACTGCCGCTGAGACCGGCCACCTGGTTTTTGCAACATTGCATACCAATAGCGCCGCTCAGACGGTTAACCGGATTATTGACACATTCCCGCAGGAAGAGCAGGCCCAGGTCCGTTCGCAACTTTCAATTACTCTAACCTCGGTTATTTCTCAGACGTTGATGCCTTTAAAGAGCGGCACCGGTCGGACGGCGGCTTTTGAAATAATGATTGCCACGCCCGGAATTCAGAATTTGATTCGTGAAAAAAAAGAACAGAACATTCCCTCGGCGATTCAGACCGGCGGTAACCTGGGGATGCAGACGCTTGACCAGCACTTGCAGCAGCTTTACCAGCGCGGTAAAATTTCCTACGACGAGGCTGTGGCTAACGCCCAGAATGCCGAGGAACTGAAGAAAAAACTGTAACTCCACTTTAATAAAAAAGTTTTCAACTCCATGGAGGTTTAACGATGCCAACTTTTGAATACCAGGCGATGGATTCCAGTGGCCAGGAAGTCTCAGGTCGGATTGACGCGGCCAGCGAAAGCGCTGCCGTGTCTAACCTGAAAGACCAGGGCTATCGCCCCTTTGAAGTTAATGAGGTCGCCACCGGCGGCTTTGACATTATGGAATATATACCCTTGATTGGTGGTGCTCCGGTAAGTGGTGAGGAGGTTGCCCTCTTCACCAGGCAGATGGCGACACTGCTGGACGCCGGACTGCCGCTGCTGCGAGCGGTCAACGTTCTGCAGGAACAGACTGAAAACGAGGATTTTCAGCAAATACTGAGCCAGATCGGCCAGGATATCCAGGGGGGAGCCAGTTTCAGCGAGGCTCTGAAGGCCCATCCCGACGTTTTCGAGGAGCTTTACATCAACATGGTCAAGGCGGGGGAGGTTGGTGGGGTGATGGAACAGGTGCTGGACCGGCTGGCTGATTTTGCCGAGTCCGCCCAGGAACTGCGGATGAAGATAAAATCGGCGACTATGTATCCAGCAATTATGTTTGCCATAGCAATCCTGGTTGTCTCTTTTCTGCTGGTATTTGTTCTGCCTACCTTTATCGACCTTTTCTCTGAGATGGGGGTCGATTTGCCACTACCCACCCGAATTGTAATTGGTCTTAGCAACTTTCTCCAAAATCGCTGGTATGTAGTTATCATCGCCGCCATTGGTGGATACTATGGCTTACAGTGGTATTATGGAACTGACCAGGGAGAATACAATATCGATAAAATGAAAATAAACATGCCCATTTTCGGGACGCTATTTCGGAAGGTAGCCGTGGCTCGCTTTGCTCGCACCTTATCAACGCTGATTCAGAGTGGGGTTCCTATACTGCAGGCGATTGAGATTGTCCAGGACACTATCGGCAATCGAGTTGTTTCTGAAGTTATGGATGACGTCTACGACAGTATCAGCGAGGGTGATACTATCAGTGAGCCGCTGGCCGAATCGGGTGTTTTTCCCCCCATGGTCACCAACATGATATCGGTTGGGGAAGAGACCGGTAACCTGGACGGTATGCTGGCTCGTGTCGCCGATACCTATGAGATGCAGGTCGACGAGATGGTCGAGGGGCTAAGCTCAATGCTCGAACCGATTCTTATTCTTTTTATGGGGATTATGGTCGGGACAATCGTCATGGCCATGTTCTTCCCCATGTTCCAATTGATCCAGGTTGTTTAATGACGGGTTACGATATTCTTAGATTGAAGGTGTAATTATGAATTACAAAACAACGCTGTCTCTTTTGTTAACCGCAATCCTTGTTTTATTTCTCGCCGGTTGTCCGGCAGAGGAGGAACCCCCCGAAGTTTATGAAGAGCTGGGGATAGACGAAGAGGAGCGCGTGGTAATTGAATACGGTCATGTCCCCTCTATCGCCGCCTCCGAGAGGCGGGCTGAGCTGCGTCCGCTGGAGGAGTATCTGGAAGAGAAGTTACCGCTGGAGTTCAACATTAATTTTGATAGTGATTACGGTTCAGTTATCGAAAAAATTAAAGAGGGCGAATATAATTTCGCCACTTTTGGTCCCATGTCTTACGTCGAAGCGGCGCGCGAGAAGGCGGTAACTCCCGCGGTTAAGCCGCTTCGCTACGGTGAGGAAAGCTATAAATCTCTCCTTCTGGCACACGTAGACTCCGATATTCATGAACCCGAAGATTTTCGCGGCCGCAGTTTTGCGTTCGTCGACGAAAAATCAGCTTCCGGTTACCTGTTACCCTACGCTTTTTTCAAGGACCAGGGGATCGATCCTGACACGGATTTGGGGCCAACCAGTTTCCTTGGCGGTCATACCGATGTTGTTGCTGCCGTCTGGTTGGAAAACTATGCCGGCGGAGCCGTCTATGACGACGCCCGCCAGGACATGGACAATCCCGAGCGGGTTATCGAAAATACCCGTGTTGTTGCAAAAACACCGCCGATTCCTAACGAACCCTGGGCCTTCAGAACAGAATTTGTCGAGCAGTATCCGGAGCTGGTTGATGAAATAATCAGTCTGCTGGTCGGGCTGGATGATGAGGGACCACGTGGCAAGCGAATTCTTGACAGCCTCGGGATTGGTGGCTTTACGACTGCTGAAGACGCTGATTATGACGTCGTGCGTGAGCTGGAGGACTATCTGCCCGAATTCGGGGAAGAGCTCTAATCTCTTACTCCACCGCTCCATCGCCCCATCGCCCCATCGCCCCATCGCCCCATCCCTCCACGCTCCTCGCACCTTCGCTCATTCGCTTCTCGCCAAACCATGTTACCTGACAAACTGGCGGATAGCCGGGCAACTGGTCTGCTCTCCTTCTTCGGCTATTTTCTTGCCATCCTGGTTCTTTTTGTTTTGTTATCTAATTTTGTCCCGGTTGTTGATGAACTGGTAGGCTGGTTCTGGCTTGCCTTCTTCCTCTTTTTATTTTTTGTGCTTGAACCGCTTTACCGCCGCTTTACCGATCGCTTTGAGTATCACGTGCTGGTCCTTGAGTTTTACTTATTTAGCGTCTATCTCGTTCACCTGTTTTTTCCCGAGCTGGATTATGTTCATCTTTTTTACTTGATCCCCATTTTTTCTGCCGCTTTAAGTTTCGGTCTCCTCGGGACAATGCTCACCGCTTTTGCAGCTTTTCTTCTTGAAACTGTTCGTGTCTCTCCGCCCTGGGCTTTTGAGCTTGAGGCGCTGCAGCCAATTTTGCCCTCAATTCTACCGCTATTTATTCTTGCCCTGCTGCTCGGTTTTACGGTCGAACTAAAGAACTACACACAGCGTCAGCTTCTCAACCGGCTCTCGAAGATGGATACTTTTCAGGCTCTGCGGCGAGTTGTCGACACCTCCGGCGAATTGTTTCCATTTGCCAGGGAACTGCTGCAGACGGTAGTTAAAATTTCGGAAGTCAGCGGTGGAATGTTTATCGAGAACAAGGAGGAATCAATCGTTGCCGCAGTTGACCTGTCAGAAGAAGAAAAAGAACAACTCTTAAAAGCCCGGCGGGAAGAGCTTGATAGTTATCGCCGTCGGGAAATATATCGGATCAGATTACCCTGGGCCGAGAAGTCTTATGAAATGTTACTCTGGGGTTCGCGGCTGCAGGGCATTCTTAAGCGGGCCGAGCGGGAGATGATCCAGGCGCTGGCCATATACCTGGAGCATTTTGTTGACAACCTGCGAATACAGCACGAGAAAGAACGGGCCTACCGTCTACGTGAAGCTTTGATTGAAGCGGTTCCCCTGGGTATTGTTGTCACCGATAGTCGTGGTGTGGTTGTTGAGATGAATCGCCACGCTGGAGAGTTGCTTGGACTGACGGCGGCCGACCTGGTAGGCCGCCGCTTTGGAAAGGTTTTTAATTTTGTTGAGGAAGAGATTGATCTGGCTGAAGTTCGTTGTGAGACGGAACTGGTTGTTGAGCGTATAGATTGTGAGACAATTCCGATAGATTTATCAATTACCGAGGCCGAGTTTGGTCCCGGCCAGGCGGGCCAGTGGATAGTTGTCTTCTCCGACTTGCGCCCCCTGAAAAAACTACAGGAACAGGCCGAACGCCGCCGCCGCCTGCTTGCCCTGGGGGAGTTTGCAGCCGGCATGGCCCATGAGATCAGAAATCCGCTTGGCAGTCTCTCCGGTTTTATTTCTCTGCTCCAACAGAAGGTTGAAGCGCTGCCGGGGGGAACCGACGTGGAAGAATTGATCGAGAAAATAAGAAATAGCTACAATCGCGTTGACGAGCTGGTCGAAAATTTTCTGCTTTACGCGAGAAAACCTGAAATTGAAGTTGAAAAAATCGACCTGGAAAAATTCATTGAGTCCTGGGTTGCCGACATAAGTCCCCCCGAAGGCGTCAGACTGGAGACAGATTTCAGCGAGCTCGATGGATTTGTAACTGCCAACCGCTCCCGTTTTCGCACGGCTCTTGATAATCTACTCCGCAACGCCGTCGAAGCTGCGGGTAGCGAGGGCACGGTGCGGGTGGAAGCTCACTCCAGTGGTAAGGAAGCCCTGATTGTTGTCGAGGACGACGGTGAGGGATTTGATCAACAGCTCCTCGAGCGGGCTTTTGAACCGTTTGTCTCTGATAAAGAGGATGGCCTCGGTCTGGGGCTGGCAATAGTTCATCGAATAATTAGCGAAGAAATGGAGGGGGAGTTGGAACTATCGTCCCCGGCTGGAGAGGGGACGCGGGTCACGATTCGCTTACCCCTGCAACCACAAGATTGAAGGTACTTGTTTAGCCCGGCCCTGACAAAATATCCCGAGTTCCGCCATCCCGGGCAAGCGACATAGTGCTCAGTCACAGTCGAAAATGTGACTGCTTCTGGTTGTCATTTTCGCGGAAGCGGGAATCCAGCAGAAGTTCAGTGATCGGTAACTTCGGTAGTTCAACATCAAGATCAGGGTCAAAGTCACTGGATTGCCCAATCAAGTTGGACAATGACGCTCGTTAGGTCAGGTTCGTTCTTGAACTTGATTTTGTTTTTGATCTTGACCTTGATCTTGATTTTCGGTCTTGCGCCTCTTCGCCCGTTCGCAAGCTCGCATCTTCGGGCTCTCCCCCCCGAGGGAGAGGATCCGGCCCCCGAGCCGGAAAAAACCAGCTTAAAGCTTAAAGCCAAAAGCTGAAAGCTAATGCAAATTCAACAAGTTCTCAAAATCTTGTTCATGTTCTTGATTTTGACCTTGACCTAAAGCTCGTCATTCCGGCCCCCGAGCCGGAATCCATCTTGAACTTGGTGTTATTACGGCCTGTGAGCCGGAGCCAAAAAATTCAAAAACGGAGGAACAACAATGCCCAAACAGACGGTCCTTGTCGTTGAAGACGACGAGATGATGCGAGATTTTCTCTGCCAGGCGCTTGAAACTTACGATTACCGGCCACTGACCGCGTCCGATGCCGAGACGGGGCTGGAGCTCTTTCGCGGCGATGCCCCCGACCTGGTTGTCGCCGACATTCGTATGCCCGGCGTCTCCGGACTTGACTTTCTCGACGAGCTGCGAAAAGAAGACCAGCGTGTCCCCGTTGTCATGGTTACCGCCTACGGCGACACCGACACCGCCGTTACAGCCCTCCGCCGCCAGGCCGACGATTTTTTACAGAAACCGTTTGAAACGGAGGAATTTATCCAGGCAATTGAGCGTCAGTTTAAAAGACAGAAACGCACCGATCTTGCCGCCCGCGCCGACAGCTTCAGTCTTGTCTACGAGAGTGAGCAGATGCAGAAGCTGGTCGACTACGCCCGCCGTATTGTCCCGAAAACCGATCCCGTCCTGATTGAAGGCGAGAGCGGTACCGGCAAGGAGGTCTTTGCCCGTTTTATTCACTACCAGAGTCCCCGCGGCGAGACACCGCTGGTCACTGTTAACTGCGGCGCTATTCCCGGCGAGCTGCTGGAAAGTGAACTGTTTGGTCACACCGAGGGCGCTTTCACCGGCGCCAGCTCCGACCGGCGGGGACTCTTTCAGACCGCCGACGGAGGCACGATTTTGCTTGATGAAATTGGTGACCTGCCGCTTGAACTCCAGTCCAAGCTGCTGCGTGTCCTGGAAAACAAGCAGGTCCGCCCCGTAGGCAGTGACAGCTCAACTTCGGTCGACGTCCGGGTTCTGGCCGCCTCCAACCGCGACCTCGAGGCGATGGTCGAGCGCGGCGAATTTCGTAATGACCTCTTCTACCGTCTGAATGTTTTTGCACTGCACGTTCCTCCCCTGCGCGAACGACCGGCCGACATACCCGTCCTTGTCCGTTACTTTTTAGACCGGATGGGTCTCGAATTTGAAATATCTGAGGCGGCCCGAGAGCGGCTGACCGCTTACGACTGGCCCGGTAACGTCCGCGAATTGAAAAACGTGCTTCGGCGTCTCCAGGCCCTTGACGTGGGTTCAATCCTTGAACCGGAAAACCTGCAAGCCGCCGGGCTTACTGGCCTGAAAAATAATTTTGCTGAAACAGGTTTTGATTTTCCGCCGGAACCCGACCTGGATGCAGTGCTTCTCCAGCTCAAACGCCGTTATATCGAGCAGGCGTTGGAGCAGACCGGCGGCAATAAATCAGCCGCCGCCGACCTGCTCGGTATGAACCGCACCACCCTCGTTGAAACCATCAAACGCCTGAACCTTGAGTAATCAAACTCCAAAAAATCCTTCTAATCTCCTCCCCCCTGGCGGGGGAGGATTAAGGTGGGGGGGATGATTTTGATCCATAGTAGTAGCTCAGACAGAAAAAACTTGAAAAATGTAAATGTGAGGTTTACACTTTGAGTGAGAGGAATGCTATCAAAACTTTTGGAGATACTGGAACAAGAGATATTTTTGTGGGAAGGAATACTAAAAAATCTCGAAAAGTATTACCGAAAGAACTACACTCTAAGGCAAGAGAAATAATGGACGCTCTTGACCAGGGGATAAATCCGATGGATTTAAAAATTTATAATCCGGAGCCTTTAACGGGATATGATTTCTGGTAATTGTTTAGCGCCTTCACTGCCATTCCTGGAACAAATGATGTCCCGATAACGACGCCCAAGAGATCTTGAATATCATTCCCGCGGAAGCGGGAATCCAGCGGCGTTGATTTTCTAATGGTCTGAAGTCAACGTCAAAGCCACTGGATTGCCCGGTCAAGCCGGGCAATGACGGCCGTAAGTCACTGGTTCGCCGGATCAAGTCCGGCAATGACGTTCAATCCCACAACCCCCCGGGGCCGCTAAACGGTTACGATTTCTGGTATTCGCTAAGAATTAACAAACAATATCGCATTTATGTGTATGGGATAAGGAAAACGGGAATATTTATGAGGTTGAAGCCACCGATTATCATTAAGGAGTGCATAATATGAATGAAAAGATTGAAAACGCTATCGAAAACGGTCCGGGGCAGCTAAATTCCGAAAGTATTTCTCGTACCGGTGAGGAATCCAGTCATCGTAAACCAACCCATCCGGGAGTATATTTGCGCCAGTTTTTGGAAGAAAAAGACATTACCCAGGATGAAGTTGCTCAATTACTTGAGGTTTCGCGCCAAACAATTAATAAAATCTGTAATGAGCACTGGGGGATTTCAACTCGATTAGCGCTAAAACTATCCGCTGTCTTTTCGCCGGGACCGGCTTTCTGGATTGGCCTGAGTAAAAATTGGGAGTTATTTGAGGAAAAAAGAAAAATGCGGGGAGAATTGCAAGAAATCAGAGAACGCTATCAGAACCAGAAACCAGTAGCTTATTAACGGTGTATTTGTTTAGTGTGACCCTGACAAAATATTCCAGGTTCCGTCCTCCTGCACAAGTGACCCAGAATTCACCTTGAACTTGACGTCATTCCGGCCTCCGAGCCGGAATCCATAGGGTAGAGCAGTAATCGGTAATCAGTAATCAGTAACGTCAAAACCGTTTACCGATCACCGAATACCGAACACCGAACACCGAACACCGAACACCGATTACTGAACTTCTTGCGGGTCAAGCCTTGGGACGTCATACGTTCCCGCAATGACGAACGTGGGATCAAAACCGCAATAACGCTGGGGGCGCTAAATAGTTACCTGGCGATTTATAATTGCTTGACGGCAGGCACCCCGCACTCCTTCGCATCTTAGAGAACTTAACTGGTGATACTCATGGTAAATTTAAACAATGACACGGAAAGAAAATTGTTAGAAAAGAAACTCCTCTGGGATTATGACATAAGTCTGGAACAATATTTAGAGTATCTATACGGCAGAGAGGAGGAAGGCTGGTTTGACCAGGACTGGGCGCTGGCCCGGGCAGTGAATAATTTGAACTATTACGAGCTGCGCGAACTGATTCCGCTGGAGCTTCTGGCGGAAAACTGGTCAAAAATCAAGGACAAAATCAGGGATCCGGCTGTTAAAAATGGACTCGAATTCGTATTACAAAGAGAAACTGTATCCTCTTCAGGATAGAGTTTTTTCCGTAACAGAGGCTGCTGAACCTCGCTACGCTGATTTATTTCGCACCGAAAAACCAGATCTCGTAGCTTCTCTTATTGAGGTTGAGTAAGAAAATCTTTCCCAAAAAAAACCTCTTCCTTCGGCTAATTTCCTCTCCCCCCGCGGGAGAAAACACAGCCCCCACACTTTCCTCTCCCCTCGAGGAAGAGGACACAGGTGAGGGGGGAACTTGATCTAACGTTCGTCATTGCGGACTACGATCCGCAATCCATGTTTTTTTGTTTTTCACGATTTTTCGCTCTTCGCACTTTCGCTTCTCGCCAACGCGCCCTATCGCCCCATCGCAAAACACCTCCGTCATAGCCTCAACACCTTAACGTCAAAAAAATGACAAATTCAGCTATCCAGACGTTTTGGAAACCCAAATTAAAAAAACGAATAATTGCTGATCATAGCCATGAGTTGCCAATACACCGGAAGTTGTGATAAAATTCACAATCACAGCAAAAACTGGCACACAAATTGCTTAATAAATAAGTGAGCTTTCATCCCGGCCATTAACCAATCCCCGGGATCCAAAGGATCTTTCACAATTTTTTAAAAGTGTCGTTAAAAAATCCCTCTCCCCTGGAGGGACCGTAAAACGGCCCAAGGAGAGGGTTCGGGTGAGCTTGCTAAAAATCCCTCTCCCCTGGAGGGAGAGGGCCTGGGTGAGGGGGAAAAGGTTTACGATTTATGGTTTTACGGTTTTACTTTTAAACTTTCTAACTTTTTAACTTTTCAACTCTAAGTTTGATTTTTCGGTTTTACGGTTTTACTTTTAAACTTTCTAACTTTTTAACTTTTCAACTCTAAGTTTGATTTTTCGGTTTTACGGTTTTACTTTTAAACTTTCTAACTTTTCAACTCTAAGGAGGTTGATTTAGATGAGTGATGTAAGAGGTTTTACGCTGATTGAGCTGCTGGTTGTCATCGCCATCATTGGTATCCTGGCCGCGGCCGCCGTGCCCCAGGTCATGGACGCCATCTGTGATGCACGCGTATCCGGTGCACAGGGAGATATGGCTACCATCCAAACTGCAGCCACCCAATGTCAAATGGATAATGATTGTGATTTTGAGAGCTCCAACGGTGATTGGGCAGCGGGTTGGGATGCATATCTCCCTTCGCGAATTACTGATGATACTGAAGGGGCAGCATGGGATATTACAATTACGGATGGCCAAGTCGAAGTTATTCACGTTGATGATGTTGGCTGTACATGGGAAGATGAAGAGGGAGAAACCAGTGAGGAAATGTATTTTGATCCCGATACAGGTAATTTTTACGCCACGGATCCAGCTGTTTAGACTTGATTTAATAAAAGTCATGCTGCCGGCAGCTATATCGCTGCCGGCAGCTTTTTTTTTTGTACATCTACATCTCCATCTGCATCCATCTGATCTGAGCCTCGGAGGTAAAGTTGTTCAAAAAAATTGCGTATGATAATTCTTAATTATTAGAAACAATTCCCACCTGTATGTTTTCTTTCCTGATGTAAATCCAAACCATCAATAGTAAAATTTAGAGCAATTTCTCCCCTTGGAGTTGGAAAGTGGGAAAGTTAGAAAGTGTGAAAGTGGGGAAGTTGTGATGAGGAGATGAGGAGATTAGGCGAGGTCAAGACCGGTAATCGGCAATCAGTAGTCGGTGATCAGTAACATCGGAAGATCAAAGCCAAAATCAAGTTAAAGAACTGGGGTAAGATTATGAGCACTTGATGATTTTGAATTAGCTTTCAGCTTTAGGCTTTGAGTTTTAAGCTG
>PWHN01000035.1 GCA_003554945.1 bacterium | reverse complement strand
TCACACGGGAAATATTGAGGGAATATACACTGAAGTTGAGTGGTAGTAGGTTAAAAATTTTTATAAGGAGTGAGGTAATATGAAGCGATTTTCTATTTTAACAGCGACAGCCCTGGTTGTCCTGACCGGTTTTTATTTTCTGTTTGGTCTGCCCGGCATTGTAACCGGTCATCATCATCAGGGCCAGGAGTTTTCTACCTCTGAAGCAGGGGGGCACTCTCACCATGGTGACAACGAAGGAATGGATGAAGACCACCGGCGTGAGAGACATCGGCGAATGGAACGACGAATCGAGGAAAGAACTGAAAACCTTGGTCGAGTGTTAGAGCAGTTTAAAGACGCTGAAGAGCAAGATAAGATGGAGCCACTTGAAGAGCTGCTTGAAGAGCTTGTGGAAGCTGAGAAGAGAAGAGGCCGGATGATGAAACGTGGTATGGATATGATGCAAAAGCACCAGCCAATGATGGATAATTGTCCGATGATGGAGGGAATGATGGAAAACGAGGAAGGAGACCACGAAGAGCACGAAGAGCACGAAGACCATTAAGTGGCTGAGTAGCTGAGTGCAGCAGATAATTAGTAACTTCAACACCAATAGACTACAACTGAACACTGGATTATCCGGTTTTCAGGCTCACTACCGATTACCGAACACCGATTACTGATTACTGGGTTTTCATCGATCACACTAGGAGGTATTCAGATGGCAGATACTTGTCTTGAAGCAAGTGAAGACAGCGAGGAGTTTGACTCGCCACAGGACCGGAAAGCTCTACATAATCGCGTGGCGAGGATAAAAGGCCAGATTGGCGGTATTGAGCGAATGATTGAGGAAGGACGGTATTGTATTGACCTGGTCCACCAGATTCGTTCAGCCACGCGGGCACTTGAAGGGCTGGCAACCAAAGTTATGGAGCGGCACCTGGAAACCTGTGTTCGTGACGCCATGCGCTCTGAGGACCCTTACGACGAACGCGAAAAGGTTGAGGAATTCATCGAGGCGCTGAAGAAATTTTTGAAATAGCTTTCAGCTTTTGGCTTTGAGCTTTAAGCTGGTGTTTTCCGGCTCAGTGGCCGGAATGACATCAAATTCAAGAGCGAGCTTGAACTAACGCTCGTCATTGCGGGCTTGACCCGCAATCCATTTTTACGGTTTTGATCTAATAATAAGCAGCCATATGTAAACGAGATGGTAGGAAAAGACATCGTGAGAAAGTTAGGAAGTGGTTATTTCAATGAGCGAAAATAGTATAGAAAAAAAACAGTTTCCGGTGCAGGGTATGAACTGTGCCTCCTGTGCCAAGACAATTGAAGATACTGTTGGTTCAGCCCCGGGAGTAGAGTCCGCGTCCGTGAACTTTGCCGCCGAGCGTTTGACGGTGGAGTATGCTCAGGGTGAACTTGAAACTGACGACATTGCCGGTCTGGTGAGCTCCGCCGGGTATGAATTGGTTGTTGAGGATGAAGACAGTTCGCGACAGGGGGAGCGGGAAGTAGAACTGGAAATTAGCGGTATGAGCTGTGCCTCCTGTGCCGCTTCGATCGAGTCGGCACTGAGTGAGCTTGAGGGGGTTAGCGAAGCTAACGTAAATTTTGCCGCCGAGCAGGCCCGTGTTGTCGCGGGCCCGGAAGTGACGACAGCGCAATTGATTGCCGCCGTTAAAGAGAGTGGTTATGAAGCTCGCCCCCGATCTGGTAGAGAAAAGAGCAAGCAGGGCACTGAAGAGGAAAGCCAGGCCCGACAGGTTAGAAATGACATGATCCTTGCCGGTTTATTTATGCTTCCTATATTTGCGATGATGATTCCCAACATATTTTTCAGCGACTGGCTGGCCGAGAGTATTTTTGCTCGTCCCGTCTACGACTGGGTTATGCTGGTTTCCGCGACGTTAATAATACTGATCCCTGGATGGGACACTCTGGTTTCGGCCTGGAAAAGCAGTCGTAACCTCAGTCCGAACATGGATGTCTTGATTGCGATTGGTTCTTTAGCCGCTTTCTCCACCGGAATTCTTACGTTGACCGGTCTGCCTGTACTTAACTACGCCGGTATCGGCGGTATGATTATGGCCTTTCATCTTATCGGTCGATACGTAGAAAGCCGTTCCCGCGGTCGCGCTTCGCTGGCAATTCAGAAGTTGCTGGAGATGGAAGCTAAGACGGCCCGGGTTGAAGTCGACGGCCGTGAGGTTGAGATTCCCATTGAGGAAGTGAACGAAGGTGACCTCATGGTTATTAAACCCGGTGAAAAGATTCCCACCGACGGGGTTGTTGTCGAAGGGGAGTCCGGTGTGGACGAGTCGATGGCTACCGGCGAATCCATGCCCGTGACCAAGCAGTCTGGCGACGAAGTAATAGGCTCCACCGTTAATCAGCAGGGTCACCTTAAAGTGGAAGCCACCCGGGTAGGGGAGGATACTTTTCTTTCGCAGGTAGTTGACCTCGTTAGGGAGGCGCAGGGGACAAAGGTACCCATTCAGGCTTTTGCAGACAAGGTAACCTCCTATTTTGTTCCGGCCGTGCTACTTATATCGCTTTTGACTTTCCTCGGCTGGCTGCTGCTGCCCAACCTATTCAGCACCGCTGCTGTTGCGTTAGAGGGCTGGCTGCCCTGGGTCGACGTGCCGGCTAACCTGGCTGCCCAGGCCTTTTCTACACAAGTAATCTATGCCTTAATAGCGGCGATAACCGTGTTAGTGATTGCCTGTCCCTGCGCCCTGGGCTTGGCCACACCGACGGCTTTGATGGTGGGCACCGGCATGGGTGCCGAGGAAGGAATATTGATTCGTTCCGGTGAGGCGATACAGGTGATCAAAGATCTCGACGCTGTAGTTTTAGATAAGACCGGTACTATAACTGAAGGAGCCCCTCGTCTAATTGAAGTGTTTGTGGAGACCGAGGAGAAACAGGATTTACTGGCGGCGGTTGGCGGTATTGAAGTCAAGTCGGAACATCCGCTGGCGGCAGCGATTGTCAGCGGGCTTGAGGAGAGAGAAATAGATTTCAAGGATGCGGAAGATTTCACTTCCCATACAGGCAAAGGAGTTGAAGGACGTGTAGACGGTCAGAAATACCTGGCAGGTAATCGGGAGCTGATGCAGGAGCACGAAGTGGAAATAAGTGACGCCTGTCGTGAAAAAGCTCATGAACTGGAAGAACAGGCGATGACCGCTATGTATGTTGCCAGAGGTGGTAAAACCGTTGGTGTGCTGGGTGTGGCTGATAAGATAAAAGAAGACTCGCCAGCGGCAGTAGAAGCGTTTCACCAGCTTGGCCTGGAGACCTACATGTTGACCGGTGACAATCAGCGCACGGCTGAGGCTATCGCCGCGAAGGTGGGGATTAAAAATGTTATCGCCGAAGTTCTGCCTGAAGACAAGACGGAGCAAATCAAGAAGCTTCAGGCTGCGGGTAAGCGTGTTGCTATGGTTGGAGACGGGATCAACGACGCACCAGCTTTAACGCAGGCCGATGTTGGTGTAGCCATCGGTAGCGGGACGGATATTGCTATCGAATCGGCAGACGTTACCCTGGTCCGGGGGGCATTGACCGTTATTGTTCGTGCCTTCAGGCTTTCCCGGGCAACATTCAGAAAAATTCAACAGAACCTTTTCTGGGCTTACATCTACAACACGGTAGCTATTCCGGTGGCGATCCTTGGTCTGCTACATCCCCTGATTGGTGTGATTGCGATGACTATCAGCTCGCTGACCGTAGTTACTAACGCCAGTCTCTTGCGCCGGGTTTCACTGGAATGAGTTCCCCGGCTGATTTTTTACTATCCTCTAAAACTTTACTGGTCAGTTCCGGTTTAATTATTTTAGTGATGTTGGGGGCTTATGGGTTTTATGCAGCGATGCCCGAAGCTCCGGAAGACGGAGAGCTGCCGGAAATTGAAGTTTCCAGTGAAGTGTACGATTTTGGCGAGGTTGAATACGGCAGTGAAGTTCGGACTCAATTTACTCTCTATAACCGGGGCGAAGCGGATCTTCAAATTAGTGACCTATCAACTTCCTGTCCCTGTGCCGTTGCCGAGCTTTCAAGTAAAAAGCTGGCGCCCGGTGATACCTCGACGCTTGATGTAGTGTATTACACTGATCAGATGCCGGCTTTGACCGGGACAGGTTTTCAAGAACGGTTTGTGTTCGTGGGAAATAACGATCCCCGTCAGCCCCTGCTGACGGTGGAGTTGAGCGGCAATGTCAATTGATCTTACCGGTGGAGTTTCGGGTATAATCACCATATTTTCTGCTGGTTTGCTGGACGGTATTCACCCCTGTGCTATCGCCATACTGGTATTTTTTGTCGCCTTTTTGCTCTCCTTGCGCGAAAGCAGAAGTAGAGTGTTGTTGCTTGGGTCACTGTATATTGGGGTAATATTTTTAACCCATCTTGGTCTGGGAGTTGGTTTTTTCTCCGGGTTGCACTTCTTTGAAGGTCATTTACTGGCAAAAATCGGTGCTGTCGCATTGATATTTATGGGTTTTTACAACATTGGTAAGTATTTTTACCCGGGGTTTAAGCTTGGCTTTTCACCCGCCGGAATGAGTATTGAGCGGGCGAAAAAGCTGCTGCAGAGGAGTTCGGTGCCCGCAGTCGTGCTGGCAGCTTTTTTGGTTGCTCTCTGTTCGATTCCCTGTTCCGCCGGCGTATACGCAGCAATCAGTGCCCTGCTGGCATCACGCACGACCTACTTCCGGGGATTGTTGTACCTTGTTCTATATAATTTGGCTTTTGTCACTCCCCTGATAGTTATTCTTGCTCTCTCGTTAAATCCGGTTACGCTTGCTGCTTTCGGTGAGCTGCAACAAAAATACAAGCGACAACAACGTCTCGTTATTGGGCTTTTTCTAATCTTGCTGGGACTTGCTTTCGTGTTCTACGTCTTTTAAATATGAATGACTACTTTTATCGCAGGTGAGTCAATTGGAAGAAAAAGTGGAGGAATTTTACGAGAACATGAAGTTAGAGATGGAAACAGGCGAAACTGATTTTAGCGCCGCCGAGGATCTGAGCTTTGCCCTGATGAACCTGGTCAGTCTGGAGGAACACTTTTTTATGACCGGTGCAAAGACAGAATCTCCGGAATACTATAGTTTTCTTGAGTCGGTTCGGGAGGCCCGCAACAGTTTACTGGACGATTTACTTGAAGAACCCGAGGGGGAGATACGTTGTGCGGTCAAGCACCTGCTGGGCGCGAGTATGCGTATTTTTGAGGTCGGTCAGAAGCTGAAAGCGGCGGGGAAAGACCCCCGGGCAGAAAGCTACTTCAAGCGTGCTTTTGAGGTTTATTCGCTTGTTTGGGGGCTGGTCGCGAGGAAAGTGCAGTTGCCGGAATCGCCTGCCGGAGAAGGGCGGGGAGCCGGTGAAGGAAACAACGGTGAATTAACTGAGCGGCTGGGTGATCTGGCCAGAAATTTGCTTGATTGTTGCGATTAATTTTTGAACTGACAAGTCCGGGAAGGTAGTGATTAATATGTATGCAAACGTCGGTCACGGTTACTGTCCGTGGGGTTTATTTAGTTTTAGCGGCCTGGGTCACGGCGTCTGGGGGTGGTTAGCTTTGTTTCTCCACCTTTTGTTTATCGCTCTGGTAGTGCTGGGGATTATATACCTGGTGCGTCATCTTTCCACCGGCTCGCCTGAGAACAGTGGCGCCCAGGGGAGTGGGGAGTCAACCCCCATGGAGATACTGGAACGACGTTATGCACGCGGCGAGATAGAAGAAGACGAATATCAGCGGAAGAAAGAGGAACTCAGTCGCTGAAGATATTGGGCGCCGGGATAATGTCTTCGTAGTCGCTGACCGTGCCGTTATCGAGGAAACATTCGATAATATTACGTCCGACGGGATCGAGATCGTCGGTGAGAAATTTCTGCAGTTGCTCGTTGAAAAAGTCCCGCAGCACCTGTGCGCCCTCGTCGTAAGCAGCGGTTCCAACCTCGGGCTGTTTCTCAACGCTGAGTAGCTCCCGGTCAATTTCAATTCCTTCCACAACTAACTCCTCCAGCGCGTAACCGAGCATGTTGCAGCGGGCCTCGGTCAGTTCCTCCCGCTCAAACTGGCCGCCGCGCCGGGGGATGTATTCACGCATAATCCACTCCGACATAAAACCGACACTCCAGGCGCCGACGTGTTTGACAGGGCAGAGGACGTTTAAAACGTTGGGGGTATTTTTAAACTGATCGAGAAGTAAATTAGCCTGTGTAACACGTTTGCCGGTAGCAAAGGGCCAGTAAGAGCCGACCCCTTCAGCACTTATTCCCTCGGTATCGACAATACTGGGGTTAGCAAAGCCGCGCGGAGAAATCAGTCGCCAGATCCAGGCGAGGGCCGGTGGGAGGACGTGAAACATGCCAAGAATGCCGTAGCTTGGTTCATCTTTAGTACATGGGGGAGTACGAACGCCAAAACTTCTGACGTCAATGTATAGCGGATCGTTTTGTATACGTGGAACTGTTTGCCGGGGGAGGACAAAACGGGGATTAGGACAGGGGACACCCGGCTCATCTTCAATATGTTCCCAGAGCAGAGCGGTGCTGTCCGGTTGAACATCCAGGTTAAAAAATAACAGGGGGAGCTCCGGATCGATTGTGCGCGCCTCGATGTCCGGGTCGGTGCCGTAGCTGTCGATGTGGTCGACGCGAATGAACCAGCCGTCCTCGGCATCAAGCACACCAATTTTTCCGTTATCTTTCTGAATATCAGGGTGACAGAGAACCATGTCGTCGGCCATGGGCATAAGCTTGTTTGTCCGGGGGAGGACCAGGTAGTGATCCTCGCCGGTAACAATGTTTTCACCCATTTTAATTGAACCGTCAACATCACGGTGCAGATGTTCGTTCATCTCGCTTTTCCCACCACCACTGGCACCTTCGTGCATGATGTTAGTTTTATTGTTATAGGGGGTGCGTGTGCGGACAACAGAAGCGTGGGTAGTTACCCAGTTGTCAACTTCTCCGAAATGGAGCAGAGCTCCGTAAACACCTTTCTTTGCGCTGGGACCCGGATAGAGGTTATAACTAAAAATCTCGTGTCGCTCATGGCTGCGGTTGTGGACAACCACCTGCTGGCCGTCAAAATGAGTGTGTCTGAAAGGTGGAGCGGCGTAAATGTAGACCTGTGGTTCAAAAGGCTCCTCAAACTCCTGGAAGTCGGAAATCCCCTGAAGCAATCCAAGACCGAGAGCAAAAAAACCGGCATTGGCGGGGACTACAGCCAGGGCGGGTATGCCACAGCGATCGTCGCCGGCCATGAAAGGAAAGGTGAGCAGCTCTTGCTTGCTCAACCAATCGAACGTCTCTGTTCGAACAGCCGAGAAGTCCTCTCCCCAGGCTTCCTCGTAGCGATCTTTATCAGTTGGCAGATCGTCGCCGATAAACATGCAGTCAGGGTCGCGGCGTCGCATGTATGGTTTGGGATAGTTGGCCGCTATACCATTTTTGACTCGACAGACGCGGGCTTCTGTTATTTGTTCACCCTCAACTTCGTATTTCACCTCAAACCATCCGTCTTCTTCGTCAGGTAGACAGCTCTTGTGAAGATCTTTCTCGTTTTGAGCGATTCCGACTCCGGGAGACTGGCGAAACGTTTTATCTATCTCTGGTTCCAGGTTGAATTTTTGTTCTAAATCAGACTCAGTTAATTGCATAAAGATTACCTCCAAAAAAATTAGTGGCACGTTAAAACCCAAAGTATTATAGATGTTATTCAGCAAAGGTCAACTTTTGCGGTGGCTAAAACAGAACTTTCTATCACTTTAGTCATTGTCGGTATAGGATCAAGTCAGGCATAACGTGGCTTGTTTCGCAATCCATCTTCTCCCCCCCTTTTTGTTCACCCCTCCAAGGGCGGAAGGGAAAGTGGGGATAGTTTTTCAGTCTGACCAAAAAATGATATGTTAAACTTTCAGGTCTTAAAATAGCCACCAGGGAAAGCAGGTGTTCTGATGTCCGGACGTTCAGATCTGGAAATATACAGACCGATAGTTGAGGATTGGGAAGACTTTGAGGCGGCGCTCAGTAGCCCAGCTCCCACCTATCTCCGCGTCAACAGATTTAAGACTGATTTAAGGAGAGCCGACCAGCTTTTTAAGGAGCACAATCTTCCACTGGAAAAAAATCCGTACTTTGATAATCTCTACCACTGGCGGTCAGAAACAAATGAAGCGAGCCGAACTTTTTTGCACTGGGCAGGTTACTACTACATCAAGGACATTTCAAGTTTACTTCCAGTAGAAGCACTGGCGCCGCCGGTGGGAGCAACTGTTCTGGATCTCTGCGCCGCTCCCGGTGGTAAGACGCTTCACCTGGCGGAGCTGGTTGCACCGGATGGAATAGTTATCGCCAACGATCCACTTGGTGACCGACGCATTGCACTTCAGGCTAACGTTCAGCGTTTTAACACTTACAACGTCTATCTGACCGCCTACCGGGGACAGTCGATTCCCAAACACCGGCAGTTTGATTATATTCTTGTCGACGCTCCCTGCAGTGGTGAGGGGGCGAATCGTTACCTGAGAAAAGATTTTCAGCGGGAAGCAAAGGAAAAACAAAAAGAATTGGTTGAACGGCAGTATAGAATTTTGAGAGCTGCTTTCAGGGTGCTGTCGCCGGGCGGCCGTTTGGTCTATTCGACCTGTACTTTTGCGCCGGAAGAGAATGAAGCCGTGATTAACCGGCTTCTTAAAGCAACAAAAGCCCGCTTAAAGCCTATTAAAGTGGAACCCGAGCTGACAGATGGAGTAATCGCCTGGAGAGGTCAGGACTTTAACAGATCGCTTCAACTTATGAAGCGCTGTTATCCGCATCATTTAAACGGCTGCGGTATGGTTTTTGGTTTGTTAACGAAACCGGCGTAAAAGACTGACAGCGATTAATAGGCCCTCTCCAAAAAGGGTTAAAAATTTCCTCCCCCTTGAGGGGGGAGGATTAAGGTGGAGGTGAAGAGGCTGCGTAGAGGCCGAACAACGGTTTTAACGTTTTATCCCCCTCACCCTAACCCTCTCCCTCCGGGGGAGAGGGGACTTTTTCGGAGAGGAGATAATTAGGCCTCTTCAGTTCCAGGGGAGCCCCCGGTTCTTTTCTGAAGAATACAAAATTAATTGGCGCAAGAAAGAAGTGAAAACAATGAAAAAGCAAAAGGATAGACGTTATTTTGAAAATTATTTCCTGGAACGATTCGGGGTTGAGCCCGCTGTCTGGAGCAATTACGTTATTCATACGGGAAGGCGCTCAGTCTATATCTATCCTAAGGAAGCGGAACCGCCCGAGGGCTGGCAGTTTAAAGCGCGGGGATTTCGTATTGCCCGGCTGACAACGGCTGCATACAAACCGGGCAACCGGCTCTTGCAGTGGTTAAATGACTCAATCACAAAAAATTTAATCGAGCTGGAGCGCGGGGAGTTAAAGCAGCTTATGAATCGTCGCGACATTGAACCGCAGGCTGAGCATTTTTGCAGTCGTGGTTACGTAGCGCTTGTTTATCGTAAACTTGTTGTGGGCTGCGGCTTCTGGACAGGACAAAAATTGCGCACCCAGATGTCGAAAGGAATCTGCCGGCAATTTCCCGACGCTGCTTTTTCAGGATAATAGCGCTGTGATGTGTTATACTAACCTGATGAAGTAATCACTCGATGGGTGATTATTTGTAAGAATAAGCGTAGTTGGTTTACTCAGATAAACGCCGGATGGCCTGGGGAGAGTTGTTTACGGCGGTTGTGCTGTTGTAAATGCTCCGGGTTGAAATTCGGAAGTATTGATATGAGATAAAATCTTTTGAATGGGAAGATGTAAAAAAATCTCCTGTAACAGCAGGTTGTGTCAGAGAGGCGGTATTGAAAATGGTTTCCGATCGAAAAAACGAATTGATACAAGAACTTGATTTTTCGTCACAAGATGCGGCGGAGGAGAGTATGCGCAATTACATCAAGGAAAATTTTGCTGACTTTTTAGGGGATAAAGTTGAACTTCTTGACGAACCTGACGGGATAGAAAAACTTCGTGAAGTTTATGCTGAAGAGATAGAAGACGCCGGAGAAAATTTATTCAAAAATATTAACCAGTTGATTGAGCTACTAAACAATCTGTAACGGGTGATTTAGATGCGAACCGTTGGCACGCACGTAAGAGGTCTTAGGACGCCAATTATAAAAGAAGGCGATGATCTGGTTCAGATCATTGTATCTACGCTGGAAAAGTCGTTGGAGGAAGACAATTTTGAACTGTGCGAGAAAGATGTTCTCGCAGTAACAGAATCTCTCGTCGCTCGAGCCCGGGGCAACTATGTTCATATAGATCAGGTGGCAGAGGAAGTTCGTGAAAAATTCCCGGAGGAATTAGGTGTAGTTTTTCCAATTCTCAGCAGGAACCGTTTCTCTTTGATCCTCAAGGGTATAGCGCGTGCCGGTCGTAAAATATATATGCAGCTAAAATATCCGGACGATGAAGTTGGTAATCCGCTGTTGGATGAGGACAAAATGCACGAGCTTGGGCTTAATCCCTGGGAGGACGTTTTGACCGAAGATGACTACCGGGAAAAATTTGCTGATTTTAAACATCCGTTTACCGGACTTAATTATGTTGATCTATACCGGGAGATGGCGGGCGATACTGAAATCGAGTTTATTTTTTCTAACAATCCGACAACAATTCTCGATTATACTAAGGACGTTATAGCCGCTGACATACACACGCGTGAACAAACAAAACGGTTGCTTAAAGATAACGGTGGCGGCCGAATTTGCGGGTTGGACGACCTCTGTGCCGAGAAGCGTCCGGGAGTAAAAGGATACAACCCGGAGTATGGATTACTTGGCTCAAATAAGTCCAGGGAAGATGTGTTAAAGCTTTTTCCGCGTGACGGAAACGTTTTTGTTAAAAAACTGCAGGATGCTGTCGCTGATAAATTTGGAGTAGCTCCGGAAGTTATGATTTTTGCCGACGGTGCTTTCAAGGACCCTGTTGGCGGTATCTGGGAGCTGGCTGACCCGGTCGTTTCTCCCGGGTATACATCGGGGTTGAAGGGGACCCCGGACGAAATTAAGATTAAATATCTTGCTGACAATCAATACGCCGATCTGGAGGGAGAGGAGCTACTGGAGTTGATGCGCCGCGAGATAGAGGTCAAGGATGACGATCTGGTCGGTCGTGAAGTCGCCCAGGGGACGACGCCCCGTCAGCTTACCGATCTGCTGGGTAGCCTCTGTGATCTGGCTAGTGGCAGCGGTGACCGGGGAACACCACTCATTCACATACAGGGATACTTTGACAGCCTGGCTGACGATTAATATTAAATTCAGAGTCATTGCATATCTGCTATCGTGAAGATGATGCAGGTGAGGGATCGTTTACAAAACAGGCAATTTCAGATAGAGTTAAAAAAGCTAAAATCATACCGCAATTGTAACTACTCATCTATCCCCTCTCCCCTGGGGGGAGAGAGCAAGGGTCCCTTTGTTTTTCCCCGTTAAGGGGGGGATTTAAGGTGAGTAGTTACCCGAAATTTTATTGCCGGGGAGGTTGAATCAGATTGTTGAAAACTGACCTTTGGGTTATATTTTTTGCCTTATTTTTGCTATCCGTTTTTAGTCTAAATCCTGCCATAGCTGAACCAGAACACGAAGATTTTGAGGAATTTATTGAACAGTTGCTGCAAGAAGGACGTCAACTGCCGGAGGAACAGATGGAGGGAAATTTTTACCTTGAACCGGGACCTGGTGTTTTAGGTCCGGTTTCTGATACGCCTCATTTAGAGCAGCCCGTGGATGACACTCCAGTGGTTGATACTGAAAAAGAAGTACGAGATATTGCCTCCGACACGGAGCAAATGTATGAAATTATTATGCGACTTCAAGCCGACATGGAGGATTTGCGCAAGACGGTTGCGTCTCTTGAAAAAGAGGTATTACAACTGCGAGCCGGTGCGCCGGACACTTCACCTGAAAAAGTTGTTGTGGAAGACACGCCCGAGATTGATGAGGTCGATGAAGAGGGTCTTAATCCGAACAAGGCAAGCCTGGAAGAGCTGCGAGACATCCCGCCGATTCCTGATCACATAGCCGAGCGAATAAGGTGGTATCGAGAAGAGGTGGGAGCATTTTCGGACCGCAGCGAGCTGGAGATGGTCCCGGGCGTAAGTAGCACCCTTTACCGTCAGATCAAAGAATATTTTGCGGTGGGGCCATACGATGAAAATTAGGTTTGACTTTAACCAGAGCTCCAGTCAAAAAAGTAATTTCACTTCAGGCAGTTCATAAAAATAATGACTTCGAGTAAAAAAAACAAATCACTTGAAATAATCGCTGAAAAAGTTGACTCCATTCCCTCGTTACCGGAAATTTCCGGCAGAATAGTTAAACTTGTAAATCGAGAAAGAACAACTATTGAAGAGCTGAGCCGGGCGGTCCGAACCGATCCTTCGCTGGCCTCTCTACTTCTCCGTTACGCTAATTCAAGTTACTACGGTTTGAGCGGTAAAATTAATAACATTCAGCGAGCGATAACGGTTTTGGGCTTTAATACGGTGCGGAGTCTCGCGCTCAGCTACGGGGTGGAGAAGAAATATACCACTCCAGAGATAGAAGACTTCCCTCGCCAGGAGTTCTGGGATTACTCGCTTGCTGTTGGCGCGGCCAGCGAACTTATTGCCCAGCGTTTATCCTATGACTCAGAATCCCGCAGCGAAGCCTTCAGTGCCGGCCACCTGCATGCGATTGGTAAGACAATAATTGATCAGCATCTTCACGATGATTTTGTCAAAATTTTTCAAGTGATGAAGCAGAAAAAAATGTCAATGTATGAAGCTGAAAGAGATGTGTTAGGGGTTACCCACTGCGAGGTTGGGGGAGAAATTCTTCAGAGCTGGGGTTTGCCGGAGCGACTCAGCCTTTCAGCTCGATATTATTACGAACCAGAAGAGACCGAAAATGAACTAATTACGATTGTACATTTTGCCAGTGTCCTGGCAAAATCTCTTGAACTTGGTTTTTCCGGCGACTACGACCTTACTTATTTGCGTGAAGAACGGGTCGATGAGCTGGAGCTCAAAGAGTCGGATATTGAGGCTATAATCCAGTCGGAGCTTCCAGGTGAATTTGAAAAAATAACCGCAATTAAGCTCTGAAAGGACGCTTAAAGTTACTTCAAGCCGCTTTAATTAACTTTAATCTACTTTAGGCGTCTTTTACTTGAGTCTGTTTAATTAACTACAGAGGTGGTTCGCGTGAAGGTTGCAATTATTGCAGACACTCACGATAATTTAAGGGCTGTTTCTTATTTGACAGGCGCTTTTAATGCCGGAGGAATTGAGGCGTTGATTCATGCCGGAGATTTTATCTCTCCGTTTGTTGTCCCCGCCCTCGACCAGTTCAAGGGAGAAGTCCATGGGGCTTTTGGAAATAACGACGGCGACCGAAAGACTTTGCTAAGCCAGTCTGAGGGGACTGATGTTTCAATTACCGAACCGCCACTCCAGGTGGAGCTGGGCGGCCTTACTTTTGCTATCACCCACACGCCCGACCAGCTCGCGGAAGCTAACCTGGACGTTGACTGTCACGTCCACGGCCACACCCATGAGCCGGAAGTTACAAGAACAGATGACGTCTTAAAAATTAATCCGGGAGAAGCCGGGGGATGGCTCACCGGAACAACGCATTTTGCATTAATAGATACGGAGAATAAACAAGTTAGAATAAGGACGGTGCCAGCACCATGAGTGAACCAAAATATACTATTGGAGAAGCCAGCGATGAGACCGGGCTGCCCGAGTCGACAATTCGCTATTACGATCAGGAATTTTGTGATTACCTTTCGATTGAGCGGGGGAAAAACAACCAGCGAATATTTAACGAAGAAAATTTAAAGGATCTCGAATATATCCGCTACCTGTTGAAACGGGAGGGTTATACGGTTGAAGAGGTAAAACAAAAATTTGCCAGCGAAAATGAATTCAAAAAGCGGCGAATTGAACAGCAGGATGCTGATGGTTCGATTGAATCTGAGGAGACTGATCACCCCGCCCCTGATCCGGTGGAGATAGAGCAATACCGCCAGGAGCTGGCTGATTTGAATGATCAGATGACTAACCTTACCCAGCGTCTTGACGCCATTGAGACCCACATCCGATCACTGCAGGAGCAGGGGGAAACCATTCGCAAACTGTTGGATATGAATCTTGAACGCTATAACAAACTTGTCCAACAGATTATCTCCTGATACGGTCCCAGCTCATTTAATTCAGCTTCCGGGCCACCTTGCTCCAGACTAAATTTCTCTCGTCTCTAAACGGACCCTCCCACACTCCCGGCTGAGATTGCCCGCGAGATCGTTTTAATGACTTGAATTCCCCGAGACAAAGAAAAAATAGAAGCCGGGGCATGTGTTGGCCTGATTCAAGCTACGATAATTTCCAGCCTCTCAACTGAAAATTCGCGATTTTTGCTTCTCACCGCCGACAATTATCCAATACTTAGAAAACACTCTAACTAATTATAGTCAAAAATCGCAATAAAGGGCAAAGTTAGTCTTTATAATAACAGGAATAATAGTCGGCGTCGGCGGTTAAACATGGTTGGAGAATAAGGGAGCGCCCGCCGACAAATATTTGTCTTGGTCACTGTCTTGATGGTGGGGAATGAACTTTTTTTGATTAAAAAAAGAGGAAAAACTAAAAAAATTTAACTCTGGCCGCGCTGTCGCCAGCTTTTTAAAACCGCTGTGAGAACCTCATATGGCCTTTTCTTGGTAGCAGTTGATTGCGTCCGGCAGAGTTGTCTGAAAATTTAGCGAGCCGCCTGACGCCGCTGCGCAGTGGTTGAAGTAACCCAAAAGTTAATCTCGAAAATAATGGTTAAGATTAAACTTTAAGCCCAGTTTGGAAACGGATGCTCTTATTAGTCGTTCAAGGTATTTTTAAAGCCGGCGGCGTTTTTGGAAAGAATGTCATGCTGAAAAATTTTTCTGTGCCAGAATGTTGATTGATAGAGTTGGGCGGGGTAAAAAAATTGTCTGCGATATTGCTCAATAATTAGCTGTTAGCCTGCTCGCCTCATCGACCTCTAGCAGATAACGACAAAAATATATTTTTTCGCCGCGATAACTGTTAAACTTATGATTGAAAAGCGACAGCAAACTAACAATCTTTTGTCTGTCTGTGGTTGCAAGTAGCTATCCAACTTTAAGGAGGTTTCAGAAGTGGAAATACATGTTTATCATGGTCCTAACTTAAACTGTCTGGAGCGCCGGGATTCCAGCCAATACGGGACTCAGGGGCTGGAGGCAATAGACAGCTCTCTGGTTGAACTGGGAGAGGAACTGAATGTAGAAGTAGTAGCGCGCCAGAGCAACTCAGAGAGCGAACTCGTGGGTTGGATTCAGAAGCAGGACAAGGACGGTTTGGTGATTAACCCGGCCGGTCTTACCCACACCAGTGTTGTGCTGCGGGATGTGCTTGAACTGGCAGAGTATCCAGTTGTGGAAGTGCATCTGTCCAACATAGCGGCGCGTGAGCAGTTTCGCCGCCAGTCATTGACCGCTCCCGCCTGCCTGGGTCAAATTTCGGGTTTGGGGCTTCAGAGTTATGAACTTGGTCTGAGGGCGGTAGTTAAGCATCTGCGCGCTTGATTACGCTGCTCGCCGGCAAAAATTTTATCAGCGCCTATCAAAGTTTGGGCGCAGCGGTTATTTAACTACCCGGCTGGTAAACATACGTTACCTTACCGGTTTTCGAGGTACTACCGGTTTGCTTCTTATCACCCGGTCAAAGAGTTATCTCTTCCTCGATGCTCGTTATCCGGCTTCTTCGCAGGAGAGTCTCACGGCTGCTGAACTCGAAGTGGTTAAAGTAGCTCAGGGTGAGAAGAAGTTGAAGGCGCTCTGTAACTTTGCAGCCGCTCAAAATATTGCAGATCTCCATCTTGAGCGTTCGCACTTGAACTATGCCGAATTTTTGTTTTTAAAAAAAGAGCTTCCGGTTGAGGTTCGAGTTTATGGTGACGATTGGATAAGCGAACAGCGCCAGCTGAAGACGGCAGCCGAGGTTGCCCAGATCACTGAGGCAACCGATCAAGTGCTTGAGCTGTTTGAACAGGCCGAAAATTGGCTGGAGGAGGGGATAAGTGAGAAGCAGTTAAACCGGCAGTTGCGGGCCGAGCTTGAAAGTCGAGGCGAGGAGAGAGCTTTTTATCCGCTTGTCTTGTTTGGCGAGCGAACTGCTGCACCGCACGCTCCACCTTCAGAAAGAAAACTAACAGATGGAGACGCGGTTCTGCTGGACCTGGGGCTGCGGCTAAATGGATACTGTACCGATTTGACGCGCATGTTTTTTCGCGGCGAAAATCAGGAGGTTCAGGAGTTATACGAGCTTTCTTCGGCAGTTGCTCGTAAAATTTGTGAGAGAATTCGTCCGGGCTGTGAGGTCAAAAAGTTAGCTAACTTTTCTGATAAGCTGATCGAGGAGGCTGGATTTTCGCAGGAGAATATTCTTCACGGGGTCGGTCACGGTCTTGGGCTTGAAATTCACGAATCACCCTCGCTTTCCAGACACGTTGACGCTCGCCTGAAGGAGGGAATGGTTGTCACGGTAGAACCCGGCATATACGTGCCCGGCGTTGGCGGCGGAAGAATTGAGCACGTCCTCCATGTTACAGAAGAAGGAGCTCAAATCCTTGACGACGGCGGCTAAAACGCTTTACTCTGCCAGATTTAATAATATACTTTTACAAACAGAAAAAAATAGCTATATTGAAATCCTTGCTGAAGACGGGCTACTCAAAGCTGTTGGGACTCATTCTTCCGAGCACTCAAGTTAGAGCGTAAGAAGTAACAGTAGCAGGGATTTCAACGGAGCCAAAAAAATTACATTTATCACAGTCTGATCTTTTAAGCAGAAATATTTTTATAAACTCGGGTGAGTAATATGGTTACGCCGAAACAATTTGACACCGGTATGGTAATATACCTGGATGATGAGCTGCACCAGGTTCTTGATTATGAACACTCTCGCAAAGCGCGTGGGGGTGCGTTCGTGAGAACAAAACTGCGCAACTTAAAGACGGGTAAAGTTCAGAGAAAAACACTGTCGCCGGATGACAACTATAAACAGGCGATGATGGAGAAGAGGCCCGCCCAGTATTTGTATTCCAGCGATCAGTTCTACGTTTTCATGGACATGGAGACCTACGAACAGATTGAGCTTGAGCCGGAGACGCTGGGCGAGAAGAAAAAATTTCTGGTTGAAAAAATGGAACTTGAGTTAGAATACTGTGACGGCCAGCCAATTGGAATTAAACTCCCGCCCAAGGTGGAAGTGACTATTGCTGACACTGTCCCCGGTGTAAAAGGAGACACCGCACAGGGCGGTACGAAGGGAGCTCATACAGAGAGCGGCCTCAAGGTTTCAGTTCCGTTATTCGTAAACGAAGGTGAAAAAATTATTGTTGATACCAAAAACGGCGAATACGCCGGAAAGTCAGGTGATTAGATGCGTTCTGAAGAGAAAGCTTCTGAAAAAATCAGAGCCGATTTAACAAGAGCTTTGAAATTTATGAATCGCTACGGGTTAACCGAATTCGAGTATAAAGACCCGGAGACGAGTACCGGTTTAAAGCTGGTTCGCTCCGAGACGGAGAGTTCGCCCCCTTTGCTTGAAGGTCGGGGCGTAGAAATCCCAGGCGTTATATTTTCCCCATCCGTAGGCAAAATTGAGTGGCGAGTGAATGAAGGAGATTTCGTAGAGGAAGGTCAGGTTGTTGCTCTGATTCACAAGCACCGCCGCACGGTGGAAGTTATCGCTCCCTTGAGTGGTTCAATAATTGATTTACTGCCGGCGGAGCCGGTTGAATTTGGAGAAAAACTGGCTCGGATAGAGACGGGGGAGGTGGGCGAAGATGAAGAGTAAGCGGATTCTCATAGCTAACCGCGGGGAAATAGCGCTGCGGGTGGTGCGAGCCTGTCAGGAGCTGGGGCACGAGTCCATCGTCGCCTGTTCCCGTGCCGACGCTCAGACGTTGCCGTCGCGCGTCGCCGATAGCAAGGTCTGTATTGGACCCGCCGAAGCGGGTAAGAGTTATCTTGATATTGATGCTGTCTTAGCTGCCGCTGACCTCTGTGATGCTGATGCTGTTCACCCCGGTTATGGTCTGCTCTCGGAAAACGCCGAGTTTGCTCGTGCTGTCGAAGAGGCCGGTTATATTTTCATTGGTCCGCGCGCAGAAACTATTGAGCTGATGGGACAGAAAGCCGAGGCCCGGCGCCAGCTCAAGCAAGCCGGTATACCGGTGCTTCCCGGCTCGGACGGCCGCTTGAAGGAGCTTGCGGAGGCCGAGAAGGTGGCTGACGAAGTCGGTTTCCCACTGATGGTTAAAGCAGCTTCCGGTGGTGGAGGACGTGGAATAGCTAAAGTTGAAGACATGGAGGAGCTGCGTGAACAGTTTCCGCGCGTTCAAGCCGAAGCGGAAGCCGCCTTTGATTCCGAGTGGATGTATATCGAAAAATTTATTCCCGATCCCCGACACATAGAACTGCAGGTTATGGGTGACGGTAAGGGAGAAGTGGTACACTTTTTTGAACGGGAATGCTCAATTCAGCGGCGTCACCAGAAGTTGCTTGAAGAAGCACCGTCGCCGGCGATGAGCGAGGAGCAGCGCGTTGAACTTGCCGAAACCGTGACTGAAGCGTTGGGCAAGCTGGACTACGGTAATGCCGGCACCGTGGAGTTTGTGATGGATGATTCAGGTAATGCTTACGTGATTGAGGTCAATACCCGTATTCAGGTAGAACATCCAGTGACTGAGATGATTACCGGCGAGGATCTTATTGCCACTCAGATCCGGACGGCGCTCGAAGGCGAGCTCCCCATGAACCAGGAAGATATAACTTACAAGGGACATTCCGTTGAAATACGTGTCTGTGCCGAAGACCCCGCGGCCGGTTTTACCCCGCAGCAGGGGACCGTCGAAAAATTAGTTTTTCCCTCCGGTCCCGGAGTCCGGGTGGATTCCTATCTTGAACCTGACACCTGGATTTCACCTTACTACGACTCCATGATCGCCAAGCTAATAACCTGGCACAAGGATCGTGACAGGTGTCTGAATCGTTTGAGTCGTTCAATTAACGAGACCACTATTTCAGGTTTTCGCACCACCTTGCCGCTTTTTAAATGGTTAATCTGGAATGACAAGTTCCGGGCCGCCGACTTTCACACCGGTTTTTTAGACTCCTACGACCTGCAGGATGAGCTTGGGTAACTTGCAGAAAATTTGCTGAGATTATACAATTAGTTAGCATTTCACTTCCCTTTGTTTGTCAATGAACTATTGAATCCAGCTTTTATAAACCGGTAGATGATCCACTATGATGACTGAATACGAACAACAAAAGTTAGAACCGGAGTCTGCAAAAGAATTTCTGAGTTTATACCGCAACCAGGTCGCCGGTCGCTGGCTTACCGACATCGAGCAATACGAAAAACTCTCCAACGAGAAACTTATCGAAGAATACCAATCCGCTGAAGACTTTGAAACTAAAATTAAAGCGTTACTTGAACTTTCAAGGCGAGAAAACCCGGAACTAAGGGAGTTTTTTGAATCAATAGTTACCAATTCGGCGACGGATCAGGAGCGAATCCTGGCCTTGATCGGGTTGGGGATGGTAGCTCATGAGGAAACAACTGAGATCATCATTGAAGCTCTCCGCTCTACAGAAAATAAGCTTTTACTTTCCGTGGGGATCAATATTCTTGAGTTTTTTAATGTTGCCGGTGCGGAAGAACTGCTGGTTGATTTTCTAGCCCATGAAGAGGACAGGATTAAATTTCACGTTGCCCGGGCGCTCAGCCATATAGAAGAAATTGACGATGAGTGGCTGGCCGGGCAACTGGAGCAGGTCTATAAGGAAGAAAAACTTACCGATTCCTTAAAGTATTATTTGATCCTGATAATAAAAGAGCGACCTCTTCCAGAAGCCATACCGGTGCTTGAACGGCTGCTGGACGACGAAGACTTTGATGTTTTTGCTATTGAAGCCCTTGGTGAGCTGGGAAGCGAAAAAGCTTACAACCTGGTTGAACCCTACCTTAACTCGGAAGATCCCATTCATCAGTATTACGCCGCCGAAGCGCTGGGGAAGATAGGTTCAGATAAATGCTGGGAACAACTGGAAGAGCTTGCCTGCAGTAGCCCGGACTCCCGCGTCAGGTATTATTCGATCGCCGCTCTGGTGCAAATCAATCATCGTGAATCTATTGAAATTTTACTCGACCGGCTGGGCGACGAGGATTCCGATGTTCGGGGTTTTGCTTCCAACAAACTGGTTGAGCAGGGGGACGTGGTTCTTAAGCCTTACAGACGGGCGCTTGAAGCTGAAGAGCGCGAGGGAGTTCAGGAAGCGCTCTATGTTCTTGGCGAAATCGGTGACGTTGAAGTTATTCCCGACCTGATTGACAAAGCTTACACCACTGATAAAGAAATTGAACACTTTGCCATTGAGGCCCTGCATAAGGTAGCGGTGCGGGATACAGCCGCCCGACGTGCTTTGCTGGATATTTTACCCGAGGCTAACACTGAGCTTAAGATCAACATCATCCGAGCCCTGGCCGGGCTGGGTAATGCAGCTCTCTGCTCTTATCTCTCCCGCTATCTTAAAGCTGATAATGTAAAACTCCGTTATTACATTGCCGGCGTCTGCGCCGGCCAGGAATGTCCCGATTGTTTGCACCTTCTGCGCCGTCTCTGTCGTGATGACAGTCCGGCGGTAGCTGCCTATGCAGCTCTGGAACTGACTAAACTGGAAAGCACTAAAGCACGCAAGCTTGCTGCTCAACTGGCTCGGGAAGAAATCAGACCACGGGTTTTAATCGCCTATCTCCGTGGTTTTTATCTCAATCCCGCCTCGATGTTTGAACGGGTGGCCGCCGATGTGCTGCAGGAGGCTGCCGATCGGACAATACAATATTTTGCCGCTGCCGCCTTAAAATCAACCAATCCGCTCCACCTGGAAGAATTAGCAGAAGAAAATTCCTATTTACGGGAAATCTCAAATAAGATTCGGGTGAGTTAACATGGAAGAAACACAACCTACTGTCAGCGATTTTATGAATGCTGACGCTGTCTCTGTCTTTCCCTGGGATACGATTGAAAAGGCTTACGACCTGATACTGGATAGAAATCTGCGGGCACTGCTGGTTCTTGATGAGGATGAAAAGCTGGTGGGTATTGTTAGTGAACGCGACATAGTTCGCTATCGGACCCGCAATATTCTGCCTAAACACGCTGAGTATTATATTAACGTCAGTGACCTGATGACCCAAAATGTTAACACTTTCAGTCCGGGAACCAGTTTGCGCGAAGCTTGCGAGAAATTTGTTGAAACCGGAAACAATCAGATCCCCGTCACCAACGAGGACGGGACTGTAGCAGGAATAGTTGCGCAGCGAGATTTACTTAAGTTTTTCTCTGAAAATCTTGATGAACTGCTTGGAATTAACATAGAGTGGGAGCGTAATTATGACTAAACGAGTTATACTGGTGGTTATTGATAGCGTTGGAATTGGCGCCGCTCCTGATGCGCGCAGTTTTAACTCTGCAGATAGTAATACCCTTTTCAATACTGCAGCGCGTGTCGCCGGCGTTAGTTTGCCTAACATGGAACGGCTCGGACTGGGCCAGATATATCCATTGCTGGGCGTTGATCCTCATCCTCAGCCGATTGGTAATTACGGCGCGATGTCTGAAATCTCTGGCGCTATGGACACTACGGTCGGTCACTGGGAGCTTATGGGAGTAAAAGTTTCCGAACCTTTTCCCCCTTACCCGGAAGGTTTTCCCCCGGAAGTTATAGAACCTTTTGAGCGTGCTATTGGCCGTCCTATACTCGGTAATAAAGCTGAATCGGGAACAAAAATTATTGAAGAATTGGGAGAAGAGCACCTGCGAACGGGCTCGCCTATAGTTTATACGAGCGGTGACAGCGTCTTTCAGATCGCCGCCCACGAGGAACTAATACCGGTTGTAGAGCTGTATCGAATGTGTAAGCTGGCGCGTGAAATTCTTACTGGTGAACACAACGTTGGGCGGGTTATTGCCCGGCCTTTTGTCGGAAAACCCGGTAACTTTGAGCGTACACACCGGCGCAAAGACTTCTCCTTGGAACCGATCGAACCCACGGTAATGGATGATCTGAAGAAGGTCGGTTACAGTGTGACGGCCGTCGGTAAGATAAGCGATATTTTTGCTGATCGGGGGGTTACTGATTCAATAAAAACTACCAGCAACGCCGACGGAATCGAAAAGATTCTAAATCTTGTTGAATCACAGGATAAAGAAGGACTAATTTTTGCAAATCTGGTTGATTTTGATATGCATTTCGGCCACCGTAACGACTCTCTGGGTTATGCACGCGTTCTGGAAGAGTGGGACCAGGGGCTGGGGAATATATTGGATTCTCTCAAAGATGACGACATGTTAATAATTACCGCCGATCATGGTAATGACCCGACAACCGAAGGGACCGACCACAGCCGTGAGCTCGTTCCGCTGCTGGTTTATGGACCGGGGCTGGAGAGCGGAAAAGATCTTGGAATACGGATAGGATTTTACGACGTGGGACAGACTATTCTTGATTATTTTGGTCTAAACAAGCGGCTGGAGGGTCGGAGCTTTCTCCCCGAAGTTACGGCTTCAGGCGGCTGATTTAGTAGTTCGTTCGGCCCGCATTCGCCGCAGCTTGCTTTTAGAATCTATTTTCAGCTTCTTGAGTCGTTTTTCTCGCTGTATCAACCACTCTGGTATCTTAACTGGTCCCACGATTAAAACCTCCCGGCTATATTTACTGGTATGTCAATGGCATGTCTCTCATCTTATTTATCGGTAGTATTCCCTTTCAACTAAAGCAAAAGTGAATCTATTGCCCAATCCATTTTAAGGTCTCTGGTTTCCAGTTTATAGTTACCAGTTTTTAGTTTTATCTGTTAACCCGTAACTCGTAACCCTCAATAGGGTTTATTTTAACTTTTAACTGGAAACTGAAAACTTTCAAACTTTCAACCTCCGAGGTAAACGTGATTTGACAGAATCATTTGATTCGGCTATGATAAAAACAGCGAAACATCGAATATATACCACAAACATGGGACTGATTTTTTTGCGAACCAAATTTTTACTACTTTTTATCCTGGTCGTCTTATTTGCTGTCGCCTGCAGCCCCGAACCCCATTACATCTGTGAGCCAACTGCCGAGCAGCGTCAGACCGCCCGCGCCTATCTTGAGGATGCTTTTCCCGAAGGCCGGGCATACTATCCACCACCCGACACCGGCGCTCTGAACGGGCTTGTCTGGGCGGTGGAGACTGACCGCCAGGATGTAGTAGAAAATTTTTTCAAGGCGGGGATTCTTGAGCACGAGGAGCGCGGCAAGACTATTCTGCACCTCGGGGTACTGCTCTCTAACCGGGAGCTTGTTCTGGCCGGACTGGGCTGTAACGCCGATCCGAACGCCGGTCGGTTCGAATACGTTGAGATACCGCTGATGGATATTGAAGATGAAGCCCCCCTGCCTCTACCGGGGGAGGATCTTGAGATTGAAGATTACCCGGCCGGCGTAGGCCGCCAGCGGGTGGAGGGTATAACGCCGCTGCATGATGCTGCTCGTGTCGGCGCAAATGAGGTGGCGCGTGACCTGGTGGCGGCAACGGCTGACGTAAACGCCCGCACCGAGGGAGATGTGGTGCCACTGCATTTTGCCGCCGCACGCGGCAATCGCGGCATGATCGAGATGCTCATAGCCGGGGGAGCTGAACCTAACGCCAGCTCGGAGCACGGCTGGACGCCGCTCCATGTCGCTGCTTACGAAGGACTGCAAAATTCTGTCGTAGCTCTACTGGAGCTGAAGGCAGATCCGCGACTCGAGAACCGGGACGGCGATACTCCCCGTCAACTCGCCGAAAAACGCGAACACACTGAATTACTGGAACTTTTAGATTAATCAAGATTCGTCAAGCCTATTTTACGAGCGTAGTTTTCAACCTCTCGATGTGTTTCTATTCTTAACGGCTTATCCAATTCCGGATAACGGTAGGCTTCGCAGGCAGGGCGGTACTGGGGCATTATATTCAGATAAGTATGGGGCGAAATTTCTTCCTTCAACCATTCAATAATTTTTTTGCTTTCCTCCTTACCACCGGGCATCACCAGGTGACGCACAAGCAGCCCCCGCGTGGCAATCCCCTGGCCGTCCGTTTCCAAATCTCCAACCTGAGCGTGCATTTCTTTGACTGCCTGCCGGGCGACTTCGGGGTAGTCGGAAGCGTTCATGTATTTTTTTGAGCTTTCCTCCGACCAGAACTTAAAGTCGGGCATGTAAATGTCAATCAGGCCCTCCATAGCTTCCAGGACTTTCACTGATTCGTAACCGCCGCAGTTGTAGACTACGGGGATTTCAAGTCCCTCGTCTTTCGCCTCTTTAATTGCCGGGGCCAGTTGAGCCGCGCAGTGGGTAGGGGTGACAAAGTTTATGTTGTGACAGCCGCGCTCCTGCAGGTTGAACATTAAGGAAACGAGTTCGCCTTGCCGAACCGGGCGCCCCTCCAGACCGTGAGAGATCTCGGCATTTTGGCAGAAGACGCAGCGCAGGTTACAGCCGGCGAGGAAGATGGTGCCGCTACCGCGCCGGCCGCTAAGCGGTCGCTCCTCGCCCCGGTGGGGAAAACTGCTTGATACCAGCGCTTGCTTCCCGACGCCGCAGTAACCGGTTTCGTTTTGCTTCCGGTTGACCCCACACTCCCGCGGACACAACCGGCACTCCGGGGTAAAAAGCTCCTCTATCCTGCTTAAATCCGCCATCTTTCGTTATTTCACCCCTCGCTCAATTGCTTTTTCAACCTCAAATGTCTCTCCCTCATGCTTCTGTGACTCATTTAATGCTTGTTTAGCCATAATTTCTCACCGTGCTTGTTAAAAATTATCTGAACACCACTAAAAATATAAAACATTAGGCTCACAATGTCCACAAATCAGGTTAGTATTTCATACGCTTTGGAAACCCGGTTTATAGACCAGTTTTGATCAACTAAGTCGGAGGCAGTTTGTTCCTGCTGAGAGGCAATTTATATATAACGCCCCCACATTGAAAAAAATTGCAAAAAAATCATAATTAATTTGCTTTTGGTGGTCTAAGGAAATAAACTGTTTATAGGGACTAAGGACAATATTTTTTTAATGGGCCGGAGTGGATGAGAATGACTAAATCGCTTGGATTGAATAAAGTGAAACCCGGGCAGAAGATACTGGCTGCCTACGGCGACCAGGACGTGTTGATTCTTAAGAATTACGAGGTAACTGAGACAAAAGATCTGGAACGACTTAAGAAGCTGGGGGTCTCCCGGGTTGTAGTTGAGGAAGAAAGTGAAAAAGAGACCGTAAAAAAAGTGGGGTTTATCTCTTTTAACAATTTACGTTCGCGAATGGAGCAGGCCTCGACTAACACGGAGAAAAACGAGATTCTATACCGGCACACAGTTCATAATTTAAAACATATTTTTAGTAAGGTGAGCGAGCATGAATCGGTCGAACTCGAGAGCTTGTTACCTTTTGCCGAAGAACTTGTTCGTCAGATAGATAATGATCCGGTAAACATAGCTGCAATGACCCAACTGGAGGATTACGATTTTGACACCTACAGACACAGCATGAATGTGGCTGTTTTACTGGCTCTTTACGAACGTCGCCACCAGTCTTCCAGGGAAAATTCCGTTACGATGGCGCTGGCTGGTTTTTATCACGACATTGGGAAAATTTTTATACCAAATGAGCTTACAAATAAAGCCGGTGCTTTAAGCAGCGAAGAGTACAGTATTGTGAAGACACATCCGCTCTGGGGCGAGGAGCTTCTTGAGGAGATGGGGGCAAACGAACTTCTCAGGCAGGTGGCGCGCGAACACCACGAACGGCCCGACGGGTCTGGTTATCCTGACGGTATAATCGACGTTTCCCCTGTGTCCCTTCGCGCCGGTGTGTTTGACGTTTACGACGCCCTGGTTTCCAAGCGTTCTTACAAGGCCAGACAGGCCCCCGACCACGCCTTCAAGTTACTTTACGATGAATTTAAAGGCTGGGATGAGAGCCGTGAAGCTCTGATGGATCTCTTCCGTTTTATTGGTATCTACCCGGTTGGCAGTCTTGTTAAGTTAACTGACGGTAGTGTGGGTGTGGTTAACGCCAATCATCCCGGCCGGGCCTCGGCCCCGGTCATTTCAGTAATTGTTGACGAAAACGGGAAAGCAGTTAAAAATCCGTATCTGCTGGATCTGCTGCGAACCGAGCAGCAGAAAGTTCTGCGCAACGGGAAAATTTATGACGATTCAATAAAGATTTATGGGTCGGTTTCCATTGACGAAGTGAAAGAAATAAGCGAACCAGAGGTGCAAAACACTTTCCGCCGTCTCAATAATCATCAACTTTTTCGCCTGCAGTGATTTAACGTTTGTCATTGCGGGCTTGACCCGCAATCCATTTTAAATTGTCTTATATGGGACACGGATGAACACAGATAGCCACAGATAAATACAACGGATAAACAAACAAATGTTTTAAAAATTTTGTTTAATTCTGTAAAAAATCCGCATTTATCCGTGTTAATCCGTGTCCTACCATGGATTCCGGCTCGGAGGCCGGGGGGCTCGAAGAGGCGAGCTTGCGAGCAGGCGAAGATGCGCAAGACCGAAAATCAAGTTCAAGTTCAAGATGGATTCCGGATCGCGCTCCCTTCGGTCGCTTGTCCGGAATGACGTCAAATTCAAGAACGGGCTTGATCTATTGGGCGTCATTGTCCGGCTTGACCGGACAATCCAGTGGTTTTGACGTTAACCTTAGACCTATCAAATTCAAAGCCGCTGGATTCCCGTTTACACGGGAATGACGGTCAAGACCTCGCGGTCGTCGTTGCCGGGACATCATTCGTTCCGAGAATGACAGTGAAGACGCTAAACAATTACAAGATGGATTTTGGTTTGGATGCCGGGATGAGGAGATAAGTGGTATTTAAGGTGGATACGCTAAATGATTATTTTAACCCGAATTATTCACGACAGCACCACTGTCGTGAATAATTCGCCCGCAGGGGCGCATTCAATCGAGGCCGGAACTTTGCTTAAAAGCCATTAAACGGCATTAAAACCCTGGTTTCAATACTA
>PWHN01000027.1 GCA_003554945.1 bacterium | reverse complement strand
TTCGGTTCCCGGTATAGATCGTGGTCTACTTTCGCCTGGAAGTCTTCAAAAACGGAGGCCATCGCGGTGCGGCCGGTGGGATTCTGGGGGATTTCGTGTCTCCACAGCGGCCAGTAGTAGCGCATAAATTGGCGCGCCAGGTAAATCCCGGGGATATAGTGAAACCCGTTGCGTGCATCTTCCGTCGGGTGGGCAATGACATAGTCAATAATACTTTTCAGAAGAGCAAACTTATAGGTGGAAGATACATCACCATGCTTAAGAATCATCTCAACCTGGCGGGGAGCTTCCATAATTATCTACCGTCCCGGTAAAATTGGATAGCTCAAGCAGAGTATACGAAATTTGCGCCTGAAGTAAAAGAGAACATCTAATTAAACTGGAGGAAACATCCTGTGTTTATTACATATTCTATTTGCACATCTGTACAATTGTACAATAGTACCGATTGTAGAATTGTACAGATTTGGGGTTAGTTCGGGGAGGGATTTTTTGGGATTTGGCGTTATGGACGGCTTGGCGAGACTAATCGTATGTCTTATGTACGGGACTTTGGATATATGGAGGAGGATTTCGGGTCTGGAATGAGGATATACGCTGCCGGGTTCCGGGGAATAGCTAAAAACTTAAATTACGATACCTCGTTCCCCCCCTGCTCAAGCCCTGAACCGGTTTTGTTTCTACTTTAGCCAAGCATTTCGATTTTAAATTTTGAGAGTATGCGCTTAATTACTTCCTAAAGTCCTCGTACGATACGTTTTTGATACGTTTTTTACGTTTTCCGTTTTTACTCATTCATTTCGCCTGAAGCTACCCGCTTTTATGCTGAATATTTTAGATATCCTCCGGGGCGATGACAATTTCTACGCCGTAGTCTGCCATTATGGATTCAAGGTCAACCTGGGGATTTTCACGATCCAATCGTTCAAAGTTCCTTCCCTGGTTATTTTTAACAACAAGGACTTTGCGAACAATAGGAGCATCCCAGAAATCCTCCAATAGAGTCGCCTTCCCTACCACTTGGCCGAATCCCTCCCATCCCCACTTGTGCACTTCAATGGCTATGAGCGGATAGTTCTGATCGATTAAATGTTTGGCATATTCATAACCACCATTCTGGAGTGTTGGTTTATATACTTGATTTTCTTCGCCGTTACATATAAGAAGTCCATCCAAGGCTCGCTGGCGCGCTGAGTTTTCAATACCATTTGTAACCCTAAACTCCCGAAAAAGTGGGCCGGTCTCTAAGTTATTCTTGTGATACCAATTTAACACTCGATCCTCTCCGGATGCATCTTTTCCCGGGAACCCCCGTTCTTTCTCAACGTCAATCTCTTTCCCGATAATATCATCTTTCTCTATTTCAGTGGAGATTGAAGGGAGCTTTTGTAACGAAAAATCACCCGCTTTCATATCTGAGTCCGGGTAGCACACCTCAATCCCAAACTTCTCAAAAATATACCGTGTCCCATGATCGGATTGCCTCTCTTCGTAACAACTCTTAAGATTCGTATCGGTAAGTAAAACGGATCGCAGTTCGGGGGGATTCCAATATTTTTTCATCAGAGCTTGACGCCCCAGTATTTCTCCAAAAAGATAGAACCCTGGAACACCGTTCGCACACGGATAGATCACCTGAACGGGATTCTCCCGGATCAACTGAACAAATTGCTCAGGAATAGAGTCAAGAGCAACCAATTCGTCCTTGGGAAGCTCATCATCAACATCGGTCTCTATCAATAGAGCACTATCTCCCCGTCCTACCTGTTGCAGATTTGTAAATACTGCTTCCTCATCGTCGGTAATGGGTTGTAATTGATCGTTGATAGGCTCTGACAGATAAATCGGATACGTCAGAATTCCCTCATTCTGCTGACCATATTGTTTTAAAAGCGTAAATCTGTCCATACTGTCTCCCTCCCAAGAATAGAACTCAATCCCCTACAAATCGCTATATTTAACTTCCGAACCCGTAGTCATTAAAATACCTCCCAAAATAATTTTGGCAATACCTTAACCCCTTCTCATTGCCCAGCAAATGCCGTATTCAAGGCCATTCAGAAGTTCCCTGCTTCCGCTGGAATGACCTTTTGAAAAGGGTATAATTAAGTTTTAACTCGAAATTATAGGGCTTACCTTCATCCGGGGTGTACCCCGTTAGAACTATTGTTTCTTTTCAATTTTGGTCATTTTGATTCAACTTAAGCATCCGCACCATTTTTACTCGCCTCCAATCCCTTCCTGAGCTTTTAGTTTCTGATAAATTCGTTTATTCAGCTTCGCCCCAGTAAGACCCGTATGTTCCCAGGCTTTTGCCCCGTTACTTACCCGCGGCTCGTCTTCAACCCCAAGACGCTCAACTATTTGGCTGAGGTGCAGATTGTGATAGCCGGCGCCCCAGGCGACCGCCGGCAGATCAAGCACGTAATTATGAAGCTGGCGAGCTTTCTCCCCCACCTGACGAAACAGGTGATCAAGGAAGGCGTGATCAAAAGTGGCATTGTAAGCGCTCATCAGAATATGTACTTCAGGAACAATTGAATTGTAAAACTCAATTACTTCCTCAACCGCTTTTTCCCCGGGAACAGCTCCCTTTTCTCGCCAGCGCTCAACCGTAAATCCATTGCAGCTCAGAGCTTCATCGCTGGCCCTCCCGGGATATCGGGGCATTATGCGCTGAAAGAAACAGGCTATTTCTTCTCCACTTAGATCACAGATTACGACACCTATATCTACCATTTCGTGATGCCCCGGAATAAGTCCAGTTGTCTCCACATCAACAAAAGCTATTCGCCAGTCTTTCGCCTGTCCATAAGGCAGGCAGCTAAAATCTCTATTTTCCGTCATTTGCCTTCCGCTCCGGCCAGGAGACCAGTGCCTTCTCCTTGATTTCTTCTTTTTCTTCAGGAGTTACCCCGGACTCCGAATGGCAGGCAGAAATATACTCGGCAAGCAGGTCCAGACGGCGAGCAATATGCTCCAGAAATTCTTTTTCCTCTCTACTGATGACAACCACCCCTTCAAATAATTTCCCTTTGAACTGTATAAATATATTACAGGAAACCAAATATAAATCCAGCGTAGAAAAAACTGTTGAGGTTACAAAAACACAAGCCTAACTGGTACAACTTTTGGGGACAAGCCCCCAAATCTGCTGGCGAGAAATAGTTTGATAAACTATTTCACGGAGTTAAAAATTCTAGATTACGGAAGTTCAATTATTCTTACTAATACAATCAACAAAGGGGGGAAATGATATGGAACCACTAAACTGGCCGGAAGCTTTTGTAGGTGCTGTATTGGTGCTTTCGATTGCCTGGATCGTTGTCACCTGGATAAAAGTGAAGTCCGGTAACACTTCAGGAAACGGTAGCGAAGAAAATGACTGAGGATATACCTGACTGCTTCAAATGAAATAAAACTTGTAATTTTAGCCAGGCTTCAAGAATTTTAAGTTCTAGAGCTTCTTGCCTAATTACTTCCTAAAGTCCTCGTACGATACGTTTCCGTCGTTTTCGAAAACCCAATTCGTTTCTTACGATGCGTTTTTGTTTATACCTTGTTTCCCGGTTAAGAAAAATTAATTTTGATATAGTCGTTTGCTTCAGAGATGCTTAATGGTTTGGACGATGTGCCGTCCCGAACATAAAATTTCTGTTCACCATTTTCCCGGAAGTAAACTGGATTTGGACTCTCTTCAACGTAAACAACACAAACCTCTTTACCGTTTACTTCTTTAAAATCAACCGTAGTATAAGTATTAGACATAAGTTCATTGATCCGATTGGCAATTTCTTGTCTTAATTGAAGTTCAAATTCATCCTGTCCATTACGCAAAATCCTATAATCTCTTTCAAGTCCCTTCACTTCCTTACTTGCATCCTCAACTCCAATTATAACCACCCCTCCCTCAGTATTAGCCATAGCACAAATTTCTTTAGCTACTTCCATTTTTAAATTCTTATTGGCCTTATTTTGAAAGACATCATATAAAAGAGTTTCTTTGAATTCTATTCGTGGATTCTCTCCTTTTTCAATCATATTATCCACGGTTTCCGTCGGTTCTTCAAGAGTGCCAAAAACCAGATCCTTCATATAATCATTGATCGCATGAGCGAGCATATCCCGACGTTTGGCTAGAAATTCCTCATAATTTTCTATTTTCCATAATTCCTTATTTTCTGGAATATATTGCGAAGAAAGAGCCTCCGGATGTTTTTCTAACACCCTGGGTAAATATTCGCCTGGCAAGGTATCACTAAAACGTTGGTTGCTTTCCGGAGTTATGAAAGCTCTGTTAGCAATTTCATTAACTAATTTTCTGTTCGTAGCCACTCCAGAATCATACTCTTTGTATAGCTTACTTTTTGGAAATATATGATGGGATTGCAATTTATAAGACCCTTTCAAAGGCGCACCGGTGATCCAATCAACAGGGTTGGAGGCTCGAGTAACTATTCGAACCATGTTATAAAAACGGCGCACACGCTTCCCGCGTTCGGCCAGATCCGAAGGTTGAACTTCTATTCGTCCTCGGTCGTCCCGAATGGTTTGTATCAAAGATTTAGTCGGTGAGGTTGAATCCAGGAGCGAAAGGTCATGTTCGACTCGTGAGTCTGCAGAACCACTGTATCGGGACCACATCATAGCCGCATACATCCACCGAATAAATTCAGTTTTTTCTTCTTTTGATATTCTTCTGCCTTTTTTATTGAGATAAACAATCAGAGGAATCAAAGCATCCCGGGTGTTAATATAATCCGAACTGGGAATATGGGCCTCATTTTTCAAGACGTTAAAAAGGTAATCAAAAATCCCTTTTTCTCGATCAGCCAGTTTTTGCCATTGCTTTTTCAATTTATCCTTCGGGATATTGTAAACTTGCTCGTAAGACATAGTTTCCGTCAATGAACCAATCATACACTTGACATAAAAATTAAGATTAAAATCAAACCCCTTTTCTGCGAGTTCCGTTTGCTTACGTTTCATATGACGACGAATGTGCGGCCAATGAGCACTCATATGGGCCAATGCAAGCTCTGCATCACTAAGATGGGTACCCTGAGAATTTATTTTGTCAAAAAGTTCTATCGCCTGATGAATATTGGCGGATTTAGGTAAGGTTTCCACCGGTATATTTCTATTTTTAATACTTCTTAGAGTGCCTATGCGATTACTATATTTCTTAGAAATTTCTATGACTTCTTCTGGTTGATCCCCCACTTGCTCCTGAGCAATTGAAATACCGTCCACTTTTTCCGAAAAACAATCTACTACCTTTACCCACGTATTACCTTCTTTAACACGCCTATTTTCGAAATGAAATTCACTGGTATCAACATTAAAATAAAGTTTCCTTGGATCATTACCGATGTCCGCTTTCTCATAATAAGGTGGTATATCATTTTTTATCAGCATATAAAGTACTGTGAGCCGTTGCTGGCCATCAAGCAATATTTCAAATAAAGCTTGTTTTTCCCTATCAACAGCATCATTTTTTATCTCGGGAGGGTCTTCGGTTTCCCAGGCAAGTAATCCCCCTATTGGATAGCCTTTAAAAAGAGAATTCATCAATTCCTTGGCCTGAGATTTTTTCCAAACAAATTCTCTTTGAAACTCTGGTAAAACAATAGCATTCGATTCAACACGATCTAATAACTTGCCAATTTCCATTTTAACCCTCCACAGGTTAAGAGATTTAGTTTATAATTCACTCTTTTCAGGGGAACAAAATACTTCCATCCTCAAATTTTTCTGTTTCTGAAAAAACAAACGTTGTTTAAATGTTGATAAATCAGTCCGTAAGCGGGCTTCGGTTAGTTCCGAAGGCCATAGTGCGATATTTTTTGGCTAGATCATTAATTTTTGTGTTCATTTTGTCCCCGGACGAATCGAAGTATTCTTGATTAGCAAGCTGTAGTTTAACAGAATTTGAGTTAGTTAATCAATGGGAATCCATTTGCCTCGGTGGTTGCAACTGATCGTCAGCAGTCGATGGCGTTTGAGTGGGAAAGTGTGAAAGAGCCGGGTGGGAAAATAAAAGCCCGAAATCAAGGTCAAAATGGATTATCGAATCAAGTTCGATAATGACGGCTATCTGGTGAATCAAAATCAAGATGGATTGTCTGGTCAAGCCAGACAATGACGTCGTTAATGCTATGGATTCCCGGTAGGTAGTGTAAAAGTGTGAAAGTGAGAAAGTAAATACTTAACATCAAAGTCAACGTCAAGATGCATTCCCAGGGGTTAGTTGGCTAGTTAACTGGTTAGCTAGTTGGTTAGTTGAAAACTGATCGGATTTTAGCTTGCTTTTTTTACTCGCTCCTGTATTTTTTTAAATTCATCGGCGTTTTTCTGGCGTTCCTCCCAGAGACGGCGGTCATTATCAAGCGCAAGCCAAAAATCAGGTTGAGTGTTTTTAAAAACAATGGAAAGTCTGATCGCAGTTTCGTGTGAAATGCCGCGTTTGCCATTGACAATTTTATTGATTCTATCCCTTGAAACCCCGATTGTCTCCGCAAGATCGGTTTGATTCCAGCCGTCAGCTTCCATGTAGTCTTCCAAAATTTTCCCTGGATGAACCGGCTGGCGCTGATGGTCTACCTCTCTCTCAACCACCGCTTCTCGCTTGAACGGGCGATTAGGAGAGCAATCTTCTTCCAGAATCTCTTTTTCCATATTTGACACCTCAGTGATAATCCAAAATTTGTACAAAATGTACTTTCCCATCTTTCCAGACAAAACAAACTCTATACTGCCGGTTAATTCGCAGAGAAAACTGGTCCGAACGATCACCAGCCAGACTCTTGAGATCATACTGCTTCAAACCGTTAAGTTCGCTGACTTTATCCAGGGTCTCCATGATCCTACGGGCTTTTTTATGCAAATTCACTGGTAAAGTACTTCGCGCTTTTTTGCTGTTTTTGCCCGCAAAAATGTCGCTTGTCCCCTCATCGGCAAACGAACGAATATTTTGCTGTCTATTCAAGTGTAGTGCCTCCCGCTACAAATGTCAACTTTTTTTACTTAAGCTCATATCCTTTTGGGGACCAAATTTACCCTGTTATTGAATAATATCATCATACACGGACACAGTTGTTGTTTCAACTTATCAGAAACTGTGGTGCAAGAGATAAAGAAAAATGACAGTTGCTGGTCAAAGGCGGAAAACTTTTGGGACGCGGATTGACGCCGGTTGGCGCTGATTACACCAAAAAAACACCAGAATCTATTGGACGGGATGGAGATCTGATTAAATTCGGATTTGAAGCAATGGTGTTTTTTGAGCAAGAGACACACATATTTACTGTAAAGTTACTGTAAAGTTGCTGTAAAGCAGCATCCCAAACTAGCGGAGTTCATAATACGCCGTCGGGTCCGTCTCGGATTCAGCAACTTTCCTAAGGAT
>PWHN01000031.1 GCA_003554945.1 bacterium | reverse complement strand
CCGGAAGGATGGTCCGGAGAAAAGGGGGAGGAATATTCGTTAAAAGTGCTGCTCGGTGAAGGATCAGGTCCTGTTATTAGTCAACAGGGGGATTTAGTTCACAGGGAAGACGGCAGACTGGGTTTCAGGTGGAAGCTTATCGATCCGGACAGTCTTGACCATCTGCGCCGGTTGCTGACCTACAACCTGGCCGATCCCAACGAAGTCGAACGAGAACTTGAGGAGCTTTTTAAGAGATAAACGAGTTTAAACTTCTTTTCCCTGACTCGCGGAGGAAACCGACCTATGAGTCAATCATCACTGTTTTGTAAATTAAAAGAGAAGATAGAGCAAAGTGTACCTCTGAGCGCTGACGAGGGGCTTGAAATACTCACCCTGGGCCGCGAGAGCTTTATTGATCTGCTTTCCCTGACCGATCGTCTGCGCCGACGCAATTTTGGCGACGAGATACACCTCTGCTCAATTGTCAACGCCAAAAGCGGACTCTGCGGGGAGGACTGTGCTTTCTGCGCCCAGTCTGTTCATTACCGGGCGGGAGCGGAGGAATATGATTTACTGCCGCCGGAAAAGCTAAAAGAAGCTTATGATGAGGCGCAGGAGCTTCCCATTTCTCACTTTGGATTTGTAACGAGCGGTGGCCGGTTGGAGGAAGCCGATCTGGAGCAGCTTATTGAGCTGTTTGAAAGCAATGAAAGAAAGCAGCCGTCCTATTGTTCCTCGCTCGGAGCACTTGACGAACAAGAGCTCCGCCGGCTCAAACAGGCAGGTATGAAGCGTTTTCACCACAACCTGGAGACTGCTCCCAGTTTTTTTGATGAAATTTGCTCGACTCATGATATCGAGCAGCGTATTGAGACGGTCCGGACAGCCAAAAAAGTTGGGCTTGAAGTCTGCGCTGGAGGACTTATTGGGCTGGGGGAGGAGCTGGAACAGCGGGTTGAATTAGCTCTTACTCTGCGCCGTCTTGACGTCGATGCAATTCCCCTGAACTTCGTTATACCCGTTGAAAATACCCCGATTGAAAATCTGCGCCCGCCCGAGCCGTTTGAAATTTTAAAAACTATCGCTGCTTTTCGTCTGCTCAACCCCGAAAAAGAGATAAAAGTCTGTGCCGGGCGTAAACATCTGCGCGACTTGCAGTCCTATATTTTTCACGCCGGAGCAACCGGGATGATGATCGGCGATTTGCTGACGGTAGCCGGGCGGGCGACTGAAAAAGACCTGCAGATGCTGGAGGATCTTGGTTTCGATGTCCGGTCTTGAAGGGCTTGCCGCTGAGCTGGAAGGGCTGCGCCAGGCTGGTCTTTACCGGCAGACGGAAGAACGTGCGGCGACCGGGGGGGTTTTTACCAGCGGAAATAAAAAAGTGATCAATCTTTCCTCAAATGATTACCTTGACCTGGCTAACCACCCGGAAGTAATCGAGCGCGCCTCTGAATACGCGGCGGAGTTTGGTGCCGGTGCAACTGCTTCCCGGCTGGTCGCCGGAACTTTGCCCTGCCACCGCGAGCTGGAAGAGCGCCTGGCTGGATTAAAGAATTTTCCCGCCGCCCTGCTTTTTGGAAGTGGTTATCTGGCTAATACCGGTCTGCTTTCGGCGCTGGTTGGAAAGGACGACTACGTTCTTGCCGACCGTTTGATTCATGCCAGTCTGATTGATGGTCTGCTTCAGAGTCAGACCTGTTTCCGTCGAATTCGTCACAACGACCTTGCTCAGCTGGAGAAACGGCTGGAAGAGGCACCGCCCGAGGCGCGAGTTTTAGTTCTGACTGAATCTGTCTTTAGCATGAACGGAGATCTGGCCCCGCTTGAAGATATGGCCGAGCTGACCGGTAATTACGGAGCGGCTTTGATAGTGGACGAAGCTCATGCCACGGGAGTTTTTGGTGAAAACGGGAGCGGTCTTATCAATGAACGGGGATTGGCCGGCGAAGTAGCGGCGGCCGTGGTTACGTTGAGCAAGGGGCTCGGTGGCTACGGTGCTGCTGTTGCTGCTGATAGCGAGCTCTGCGAGTTATTGGTTAATAAAGCGCGGCCTTTTATTTACAGCACCGCCCTGCCACCAGCATCTGTCGGTGCGGCGCTGGCCGCTCTGGAGCTGTTGGAGGAGCAACCCGAAAGGGGAACAGCGGTGCTCGAACGGGCAGCATTTTTTCGCGAAAAGCTGCAGCAGGCCGGACTGAATACAGGTGAATCAGCCAGTCAGATTGTCCCTCTGATCGTAGGCGATAATGAGCAGGCACTGCGGTTGGCCTCGGAACTAAGTGATGAAGGGATACTGGCTGTCGCCATCCGGCCGCCGACTGTTCCCCGGGGGCAGGCCCGGATTCGTTTTTCTATAACTTATGCACACGACCGGGAAGTGCTGGTTTGGGTAGCAGAGAAAGTCATTGCCCACGCGCAGGATCTGGGGCTGGTCTGAGTGAGTAAAATACTTTTCCTCTCCGGCTGGGGGTATCCGGCGTCAGTTTTTTCTGATCTGAAAGAACAACTTCAGCCCGAACATCATCTAACCGTAATTGACCAGGTTGATCTTGAGGCTGAGGACCAGAGTGGTTCTAAAGAAGTCTGCTATTTTCCCTATGCGCGTAACCTGACGGAAATTATAAGACGTGAAAAGCCAGATCTTGTCGCTGCCTGGTCGATGGGCGGAATTATCCTACTGGAAGCCCTGGCGGCAGGAAAACTCCCGCCATTTGAAGTGCTACTTATCGGGGCAACGCCCCGTTTTGTTCAACAAAATCCCCAGTCTTTGGCCGGTGTAAAAGAAAAATTTCTGCGTGCGATGTCGCTTAAGTTAAAACAGCAGCCGGAGCAAGTATTGAATGATTTTCACAAGCTGGCGGCACATCCGGACAAGCCAGAGCAGGTGGCAGAAATAAGCCGTGAAATGCTGCGGGATGAGGAGGGCGAATTATTGCGTGGTCTTGTATATTTGCACCGCATAAATCTAATTGAAGACCTGCCAAAAATTAATCGTTTTTTAACCGTTGTCCATGCTGAAAAAGATCGAATTGTGCCCCCGGCCGCGGCCCAGTATCTGGTTGAACAACTGTCCAATGCTGCTTTGAATTTCGTCTCCGGCGGTCATGCTTTTCCGCTGACCCGGTCGGACCAATTTGTTGAACTTTTGGATGACTGGGCGAGCGAGGGGGAAGTCAAATGAATAAACCAGATCTGCTGGCGGAGAGGCAAAAATTTTCTATCGCTGCGCCTACCTACGAACAGGGGGCAAAAGCGCAGGCTGAGGCAGCCGAGAGGCTGCTAAGTTTTCTGCCTTGCGGCGGTTTTTCGTGGCTGCTGGAAGTTGGTTGCGGCACCGGGTTATTAACGCGCCGGCTGGGGGAACTGTATGATTCGGCAGAGATTTACGCTTTTGATTTTTCGACTGCTATGGTTGAACATGCCTCCACAGCTCTGCCGGCTGGAAGTTATCGCTGGTTTGCCGCCGATGCCCGTCAATTTTCACTCAATAAAAAATTTCCCCTTATTGTCAGCAGTACCTCCCTGCACTGGGCACAACCCTTAACCGCTGTTTTTTCAAATCTGGTCGCGCATCTTCAGATGGATGGGAAATTTATTTTTAATCTGATGACCGCAAATACTTTGTGGGAGCTGCAAAAGATTCGTTCTCGCGTTGCGCCGGACAAAACACCCACCCGTCCGCTCCCACGGCTTGATCAGGTAAGACGAGCACTTGCTGAGGCTGGTCTGAAAGTCGAAGAGGAGGAAACGGTTGAAATTACCGTTGACTACGCTTCGGCGTCTGATTTTTTAAATTCACTAAAGCGCCGCGGCGTAACCGGTCGCACGGTAGCTGCCCCCCGTTTCCCTTTAACCCCCGGTGAATTACGCCGGTTACGTGAACTTTACGAAAAAAAATACTCACACAACGGGGGAGTCCGGGCAACTTATGAAGTTGGTTTCTACGTTACTAAGCGGGTGCAGGGCAGATGAGTTTTTTTGTAACTGGCACTGATACAGGCATCGGGAAGACGTTTGTCAGTGCACTTCTGGTTTCTGCGCTGCGTCAAAAAGGTCAGGAGGCCTGGCCCGTAAAGCCGGTTCAAACGGGATGTAAAGAGGAAGACGGTAGTCTGATGGCGCCTGATTTGACGGAAATTCTGCAGGCCAGCGACCTGCCTTCAGATCCAGCCACTCATGAAAAGTTTGCTCCGCGTCGTTACCGGAAAGCCTGTTCGCCGCATCTGGCGGCTGAACTGGCGGGCAGCCCAATTGAGGTTGACGCGCTGCTAAATGACTGCCAAAAATTGCGGGAAGAATACCCGCTACTGATATTTGAAGGAGCGGGCGGAATCATGGTTCCAATCACTTGTGACTATCTTATGCTTGATTTGATGGTGGAATTAGATTTACCGGTTGTATTAGTTACTCGAGTAGACCTGGGAACTATAAATCAGACGCTGCTTTCGGTCCGTCAATTGCAGGTGGCTGGCCTGGAGGTGGCAGCGATTGTATTCAACGAACCGAGGCCAGTGAACTGGTCGGAAATTGAGACGGACAACCTGCAAATTGTTGAAGAGCTTAGCGGCCGACCGGTAGCGGGTTACTGTCGCTACCTGCCGGACTATGATAAATTGATAAAAAGCCAGGGGAACCTCTATCAAAAGATACATGATCGAGAAGAGTATAATATAGGAGATCTCTCGGCTGTTTTTTCGCCCATTTGGGACAAGAAAAAACACAATATTTAACACCCTTGCGCAATTGTGTTAAATGTAATGGGGTTATTTCGGGGGAGTTACCTCATTGAGGGGAGGAAATACTGCCATTACCTCGGAGGTAAAGTTGTTCAAAAACTTAAGAAAAATAATAAATAGTATCTAATTTATTAAAGTTTTACAGATTCCCCGTTCTGAGGACCGATATATTTCTGACATCATTCTCGTGGCCCTCTTGGCCACTTCCGAGGTATAAAGACCTCAAAACAACCCCATCCTGGGGTTTGAGGTCTTTATAAATCCGTCAGAAACCCATCGGCCCTCAGAACTACCGTGTTTTTTTACAAAGTAGGGACCAATCCTTACTTGACCAAAAATAAACGTATGGTGAAAGATATGAACTATCTTGCTTACAAAACGCAAAACTTTAGTAATTTATTAAATGAGGAGATAAAAAATGAAGAGTGAGTATCGTCGCCTAGATCGGGAGACGGTCTGGCATCCTTATACCGACTACCGGGAGCTGATGTCCGAAGATTTTCCCGTAATTGAAGCCGGCGAAGGAATTCATCTTTACGACGTCGAGGGCAAGCAATACGTTGACGCCATCTCCTCCTGGTGGGCCTGTAACCTCGGCCACGGACAGAAGCAGGTGGTGGAGGCGATTAAAAACCAGGCGGACGAGCTCCAGCACTCTATTTTAGGAAACCAGTCGAATCCGCGGGCGATTGAGTTGGCACAGCGTCTGGTAGAAAAAAACGGCGGTAACCGCCGGGCATTTTTTGCTTCTGACGGCGCCTCCGCAGTAGAAGCGGCACTAAAAATTGCGCTTCAGCACTGGCATAACCGCGGTGATAACAAGCGCCGAAAGATAGCTTATCTAAAAGGGGATTACCACGGTGATACACTGGGGGCGGTGTCGGTCGGTTACCTGGAAGGATTTCATAAGCCTTTCAAAGCTGTGCTGCCCGACCAGCCCTCTCTGCCGTCGCCGGACTGTCTGTCTTGTGAGGAAGCTGAAGTGAGCTGTTCGTTGAAATGTTACGATGACGTATCTGCACTGCTGTCCCAGGAGGGGGAGGAATTGGCGGCCGTTGTAATTGAACCACTCTGCCAGGCAGCCATGGGGATGAATATTTATCCGGCTCGTTTTTTACGACGCCTGGCGTTGCAATGCCGGGAAAAGGGGATTTTACTTATCGATGATGAGATTGCGATGGGGATGGGTCGGACCGGAAAAATGTGGGCTTACGAGCAGGCAGACATTCGGCCGGACATAATCTGTCTGGGCAAGGGGCTTACGGCCGGTTATCTACCTTTGAGCACTACCCTGGTTGACGAAAATATTTATGATTCGTTCAAAAGTCCACCGCCGGAGCGAACATTCTTTCACGGTCACACTTTTGCCGGGAACCCCCTGGCTTCCGCGGCAGCACTGGCCACGTTGGATTATTATGATGAAAATGATTTACTTGTTCACGTCCAATCTCTGGCGGAATTGGTTGCCGAGCAATTTGAGCAGATGGAAGACGTTTCCAGTGTTAAAACAGCCCGTAGTCTCGGTCTGCTGGGGACGGTTCAGCTTGATGGGGCTGACCGCGATGAGGCTGTACACCGAGCGAAGCGTGTCAAACATGAGCTTCTGCGCCGCGGTGTGCTTGTCCGACCCCTGGGACCGGTTGTTTATCTGATGCCACCGCTGGTTATCGAAGAAGAGCAGTTGGTTGATTTGATAGAAGAGTTTAAATCTGTGATTGAAAAGGTAGGAGATGGATAGTTATGTCCGAGAAAAGTAATAAAACTGACAAGTTCGAACTAATCCCTGAAGGTGATGGAAAATTTCTAAAGCTCTGCTTTGACGGTGAGGCGGACCCGACAATTATATTTATAGCTGACCAGGATCTTGAAAATCTACAGAATCTGGCGGAAAAAGAAGAAAAAAGCTGGCGTGATTTCCGCAACGAATTTTTTACTCTTGTCGAACATACCGGCCATAATCAGGAACACGAACTGGGTGAGGAATCGACAAAAGAGCTGCGCCAGTTTATCAGTGATTTTAAAGAGTAGGACAGAAGGAATTGGTTCTATTCAAATCCTGTTCAAAAAGCTTTCCCCCTCACCCTAACCCTCTCCCTCCAGGGGAGAGGGGACTTTTAGGAGAGCCTCTAAGTAAATTTTATAGATATTAAAACGGTAGCACTAATCAATAGCTCTCTAAGATAGTAAAAAGGATTTCAACAGAAAAAATCGGGGGTTTTGGAATGTTAGGCGTTTGTTAGTAGCAGAAAATGATAAAAGTGTTAGTAATTATTTTTTAGGAGGTAATTGTGATGAGAAAATTTATTTTGATAGCTGTGATCCTGTCAGCAGTAGCGGGCTTCTTTGGTCTGGCGAGTATTAGTCCGGCTTTGGCCGAGGGGAGCCGGGGTGGGACCGCCGAGCATTTTGCCAGGCGCGGTTTTGACGAGGAAGCGAGGCGCAAGCAAGGGCGAGACAGGCAGCCGTGGTTCAAGGAGAAACTTGAGGAAGAGTTAAGTATCGCCGACGACCAGGTTGAGAAACTGAGAAAAATCCAGCGAGAGTGGGAAAAGAAAGCGGCGGGTTTGCGTGCTGATTTGCAAAAAGAGCAGGTGGAGCTCGAGGAAATGTTAGAAGCTGGTGATCCGAGCATGACCCGTGTTCGTAGACAGTTAAGTTCAAAATATGAAAAGAAGCAAAACCTTCACTTCGCCTGGCTG
>PWHN01000008.1 GCA_003554945.1 bacterium | reverse complement strand
TAGGGTGAGGGGGATAAAACGTCACAACCGTTGTTCGGCCTCTACGAGGCCTCTTCACCCCCACCTTAATCCTCCCCCCTCAAGGGGGAGGAGATGTTTAACCCTTTTCGGAGAGGGTCTAATTAGAACCCTTACCGCTTTTTCAACTGATAAGTTCATGTCCACAGAAAGGACAGCTCAATAAATTTTCTGCGATTGTCTGCCGGCATTCCGGACAGCGAACTTCCTCCTGGGCATCTTGCCTCGCACTGTAATTTCCCGCCTCAACAGATACATTTGCCTCCGTTTCTTCTCCACTTGAAGCGTCCGCAGTGGAAGTTGATCCTTCAAACAGATATTGACTAAAACTGGTTCGACGCTCTTCTGTTTTCGGAACCTGATCCGGGGCGGGAGGGGGTGGCGCTGCCGGGACGGTTGAGGTGGCCACGCAGTGAGATATATCTTTTCCTAATTGCAAAAACTTGTCGAGAACTGCCGGTTCTTCAAGAATACCGTGCGATAAGATGCGAACCTGCTCCCCTTCACATCTTAGTTCTAACCTGTCAATTCCAAGTAATTCTAATTGAATTTCTCCGCTCAAAATTTCGCGACATTTCTCCGGGTCGGAAGTTTTAACACGAAACCGCTCGTCAAAGTTACTGTTTCCTGTTTTTACATCTTCCCTTAAGCCCAGCCTGCGAACCGTTTTCGAAAGAATATTACCCTCGTCGTTGATTGCCATTGTAAAATTTGTTTTAAAAGGCAAAGTAAAAGTGAACCGGGTGAAGTGTTCCAGATGGTGCCCCCCCTCTTGATTCAATTTTAAGCTCAAAAACAAAACCGTCCACTTTCCCTTTTATTCGGGGAGAGTTTCCCAACAGACCGTCGTATTTGCATTGATAGAAAAAATTTTTCTGGTCAGCATATTTTTGCCAGCTTTTTTTGGGCATATCTAAACTGTATAAAAAAAGAAAAAATAACACACCACCGACAAACATCAAAATCATTAGCAGCGTCACGTTCATATAAAACAACTCCCCGTTTCGACCAGCCAACTGAAAGACAAACCGGTAGTCCAGCTTTCAATAAACCACGGCCGGAACTTTCTGATAACAGCAAATTGAAAACCCGCCTGAATACGGACAGCGCCGGAATCCAGAGCTGTTAAAATATTAGGTTGCCTGTCCTGCCCCGACATTAACGGTGAGACAGTAATTTTTCTACCCTTCTGCCTTTTTAAAGTATATATTTTATGTTTTTGTTTGTCTATAAAAATCACCCTAAATAACGTTAGCAAGTTCCCCTACAAACAGGTCTTCCTGCGTTTTATGTGGCACCTCCGCAACTACGTCAAAATACTTTGAAGTAGTTGCCCGGGTTGTAAGATTTTGTTTTCCTGACGGGAAGGTGGTTTGAAGTAGTTATGCAGGACTGAATCCCACGATAACAACTTGCGCACCTGGTCTAAATGTTCGGACCTAATTCCAAATTTTGAGAGAAATATCTGATTAGCTTGCGGGCGGGTGAAAAAGAACTGCCCCGATGTGCGCAGGATGTTGTTTTTTTCCGTAAACAGCTTCAAGGTGGAAGGAAAAAAGAAAAGTGGAGGGGGCAGGATTTGAACCTGCGAAGGCACATCGGCCAGCAGATTTACAGTCTGCTGCATTTGACCAGACTTTGCTACCCCTCCGGGGTATTAGTTAGAAAGTGTGAAAGTTAGAAAGTGTGAAAGTAAAACCATAAAATCAACTTCGGTATTAGTTAGAAAGTGTGAAAGTAAAACCATAAAATCAACTTCGGTATTAGTTAGAAAGTGTGAAAGTTAGAAAGTGTGAAAGTAAAACCATAAAATCAACTTCGGTATTAGTTAGAAAGTGTGAAAGTTAGAAAGTTTGAAAGTAAAACCATAAAATCAACTTCGGTCAATAAACTTTTTACAAAAATGCAAGTTCATCTCTTGACTATACATTTTATCAGTATCCCTCTTAATTTTCAATTAAAAATTTCAAAATTATTCGCGAAGGTAAGTTATCAAACCACTAATCATTTTACAAATTTCAAGATTTTCCTCATACAACTCTTCAAACTCTTCTGTGGATAGATATCCAAGGTCTCGCGCAAGATAAAGTTGTGACCTCACTTCACCCGCTGAGCCTTTAGCAAACAAAAGAAAACGAATAAATTCTTTTCGAGAATTGCGCTCAAAGCCCTCGGCAATGTTAGAAGAGATTGAGACGACTGCCTTTTGAATTTGTTCACTTAAACTCCGATCCTTCCCAAAATTACTCCGGGCCGTTGTCTGATATATCTTTTGACAATGCCCCCGCGCTTTTTGCCAGACATCTATCTCTTCAAATTTATTAAACCTGGGCACTTTACCCCCATCCCTTCAATTAAATTTTCGCCTGTCCCTCAGACTCCCTGGTTGCCTCGGTCTTGATTTTACTTTCATACTTTCCCACTTTCACACTTTCATACTAACAAAAGCCGGCGGCCGGACTCGAACCGGCAACCTGAGCTTTACAAGAGCCCCGCTCTGCCAATTGAGCTACGCCGGCAATTTGCGACTATGCTAAGTTGCGAAGAGGCGCAAGACCGAAAATCAAGATCAAGTTCAAGATGGATTCCGGCTCGGGGGCCGGAATGACGTCAAATTCAAACTGTATTCCGGATTGCATGCCCGGGATGACGGAACACAGGTTATTTTGTCAGGGCCACGCTAAACAAGTACCAAATACTGATAAAGTTAGCCAATGAAGCCCATATAAGATACAATTTTTACTCGCAAAATTCAAGTTTTTCAACAGACCAATTCCCACGGAGGGGAGATTGCACTACAAGCATTAGCATGATATTTTTTGACCGGAAAATCTGGATCACAAGATTTGAGGTGCATTTTTATGTTGAAGAAAAACAGAGATTGGTTCGCAAAGTTGCTGAAAAAAGTCGGACATTATCAGCTCGAACGGCAGGCTGAAATAAATCCGACCAGCAGTGACCACAAGAGTCGTATTGACCTGGTTACCGACGTCGATCGAGAAAGTGAGCGTCGCCTCGTCAAAGCGCTTGAACAGCGGTTCCCGGCGGACGGCATCCTGGCCGAGGAAGAGATCGAAAAAAGCAGTGAAAACGACTGTAGATGGATTATCGATCCACTCGATGGAACGACCAACTACGTCCATCACCATCCCTTCTTTGGTATCTCAATCGGCCGGCAGAAGCAAGGAAAATTGAGCGAGGCTTACGCCTACTTCCCCTATCTGGACGACTTTTACTGCGCCGGCCATGAGGAGGGGGCCTTCAAAAACGACGCGCGGATCGAAGTAAGCAAAAATTCAGATCCACTGAAGGCGCTAATGGCGACCGGTTTTGCCGACATGCGAACTGAGAGCGAGCGTTACAACCTGCCGGTTTTTCAGCGAATCATACGGGATGTGCAAGGAATTCGGCGGGCCGGCTCGGCCGTACACGACCTCTGTTTGACAGCCGAGGGAGTATTTGATGGTTTCTGGGAGTATAATCTCAGTGCCTGGGACGTGGCAGCCGGCGCCCTGCTGGTGAAAGAAGCCGGGGGAAAGGTTACCGACATGGCGGGCGGCGACGACTGGCTGACCGGCAAGCATATAGTCGCTTCCAATGCTACCTCGCTGCACGGTTGGCTGCTGGAGAAGGTCGATGTTCCTCAGTAAGAAAAAATTTATTGGATAAGGTGTGTTCTTCCAAGATTGTGATTACAGATATACCACAATAATGAAGGAGGTATCTTATTATCTCATTCTCGCGGCCATCCAGGCCGCTCCGAGGTTTAAATAACGCAAAACAGAAACATCCTGTTTCCAGCGAGATTTAAAAATCCGATAATAAGCACCTCCTTCATTTGTAAACGGATTGGTGGGGGAAGAAAGATAAGGACTAACTATCGAGCAAATTGTGTTTGTCGGCGATTTCCTCGACCTGTTCGTGTATTTCCTGGCGGGCTTTTAAGATCAGCTCGCGGTCGGGGCCGCGGGCGGACATTTTTTTAAATTTTTCTTGCTGCTGAGCTGGCAGTTCACCGGCAATTCGGCTGCGTTGTTTTTCGGAAAGTTTTATCGCCGCGCGGCTCAACTGTTCAAAATTGAGACGCGGAACAATATGTTTCAGATCTTGATCATCAAATTGTTTCCAGAATTGCCGCCAGTTGTCGGCTCCATAATTTTTTTCAAGCTGTTTTATCCGAAACTGTTTCCAGTCGGCGCGATATTTTTGCCAGCCCTCCCCTTTCAATTTCTCTTCTTCCAACCACTTGCCCAGCTTCCGGGTCAAGTAAAAATCAGCGTCTTTAGCCCACTGTTTTAGCGTCTGTTCGCGCTGACGGTTGGTCTGCTTATCGAGCATCCGGCGGCGCTTGTGAAGCGCAGTTTTAAGTTCTCCCGACGGTGTCGCCGGCAGATGTTCAAAAACATTTTCCGACTCCAGCACACCACCAATAATAAGGGCAGCCACATGATTGCGAAGTCCCCTATGGGGTGCAATCAGCTCCAGCAAACGCCGACACTGGCGATCTTCAAGTTTTTTCCATAGTTCGGAAAAATGCCAGGAAGGGCGGGCCTGGGCCGGCGCTGTCTCTTCCTCCTCAAACAGGTGGTGAAAACGTTGTGGTATTATCAAATACCAGGTTCCGAGTTCATCGTCAGTAAAGGATATCTCCCACCAGGTCTCGTCCTGGATACGAGGCCGGTTGACGATAGCAGAAAGGTCAATCTGCCGCCAGCGGATTGATTCGAGGCGGAGAGGTACACCAAAATTGTCTGCCAGTTTTTTCAGAGTTCGCGAATACCAGTTGACAAACATTTGCGTCTTCTGCTGGCGATTGTTACCGAGATGCGAAGTGAGTTTTTCCCAGTTCTCCTCATCCGTAAGGCACCACTGTATGCCGGTGTAGGACTCCTCGATAATCCAGCCCACCTTCCAGCCTAACCGCTTCCAGAGGGGTGGTGAATGAGGATCAGTCACTTTTGCTTCAGGTTCAGGATAAAGCTTTGCTCGCATGTGATTTAAAAAACTGCGCAGTTCCTTTTCAGCCATAGTCCTCACTCCCCGGCGGGCGCAGGGCATAAGCAACAACAGCGGCTGCCGTTGCTACGTTCAGCGAATCAAAGTCACCGGAAGAGGGGATACAGACCAGGTAATCAGTCAGTTCGCGTGTGAGACGCCGCAATCCTTCACCCTCGTGTCCAAGCACATAAACAAGGTCACGGTCGAGTGGCACTGCATCCAGGACCTGTTCAGCTTCGGGTGCCGTGCCTACTATCCAAAAACGTTCCTCCTTCAGCTGAGCAAAAAGATTTTGCAGGTTGGAAACTTCAAGCAGGGGAAGGTGGAAGGCGGCTCCGGCCGAGGTATGAACAGCCGTCGCGGTTAAGGGGGCTGATTCATGTTCAGTTTTAATCAACCCATCAATGCCAAAATAACAGGCGGAGCGAATTATTTTGCCAAGATTAACCGGATCCTGCACCCGATCAAGCACAACCAGTCGACGGGCACCCGGTGGTTTGCCAATAATTTGAAGCAACTCGGTGAGACTAGCCAGCAAAAGTGGTTCGGTGCGAGCGGCGATCCCCTGGTGATTTTCAGTCCCGACCAGCTCACTTAGCTCAGCGGATGAAAGATCTTGCAGTTCAATACCGGCGGCCTGGGCAAGAGAACGAATATTTTTTATTTTCTCGTCCGGCTCAACGTTTTCTGAAAGAAAAAGCTTACGAATTTGGCGGGGCCGCGCACGAAGTGCTTCCAGAGCAGTGTTACGACCACAGATAAGATCAGCCATTTTTAAGCTCCCAGCGGGTTCCTTCAGAAGAATCATGTAGCTCATATCCAAGTCCCCGCAGACGCTCACGAATTTCATCAGCCCGCTCATAATCGCCGTTTTCCCGGGCCTGGCTGCGCAGTTCAATTAACAACTCGATCAAATCCTCCTCATTATTAGAACCCGCTTCAGATGTGTCAACAAGCTCCAACCCAAGCACTTTGGAAGTGAATTTATCCAGCAGATGTCGAGCTTCGGTTACCGCTTCCTGTTCACGACGATTTATCTGCTTGCGATCACGCCAGCTTTCAAGAGTTTCATTCCACTGTTTCATCCAGCTACTGATTTCGCCCAGTGCCCTGGCGGTGTTGAAATCAGCGCGCATGGCGGCAAGAAATTTTTCCCTGAACTCCGAATTGTCTGGCAGGTCGGACTGCACTTTAACCGGTCCACAGGATTTCGCTTCAGCTCTTTTCAAGCGGACAAAAAACTTTTTAAGCCTGGTGTAGGCCCGGCCGGCCTCCTCAATTCTTCCGAAGGAAAAGTCGATTGGATTCCTATACTGCCGGGTTAAGATGAAATAACGAATTACCGCCGGTGAAAACTGCTCATAGAGTTCCTCAAGAGTATAGAAATTACCAAGAGACTTGGACATCTTATCGTCATCAATCGTGACAAAACCGTTGTGGAGCCAGTATTTAACAAACTGGCTGCCGGTCAACCCTTCAGTCTGAGCTATTTCGTTCTCATGGTGGGGAAAAATTAAATCCTGACCGCCACCGTGAATATCAATTGTATCGCCGAGATGTGTACGGCCCATGACAGAGCACTCAATGTGCCAGCCAGGACGCCCACGTCCCCAGGGACTTTCCCAGCCGGGCTCATCTTCCGGGGAACGCTTCCAGAGAGCAAAATCCAGCGGCGACTCCTTTTTGGCCGAAGGTTCAACCCGCTCGCCTTCAAGCATTTCCTCTATATCCTGGCCGGAAAGACAACCATAATTGGCAAACTCTTTCACCCGGTAGTATACGTCACCCTCAACCTGGTAAGCCATGCCGGCTTCAATCAACCCCTGAACGTGGTCGATTACCTCTTCAACGTGGCCACTCACGGTAGGATACAAGTCGGCCCTCTGCACACCGATAGCATCCATCACATCAAAATACCGCCGGGTATAGCGCTCGGCAATTTCACGAAAAGGGACTGCCTCTTCTTTGGCGCGATTAATTGTCTTGTCGTCAATATCGGTGAAGTTTTGCACATATTTTACCCGGTAGCCCTCATATTCCAGAAAACGGCGGATAACGTCAAAACTCACGTAGGCCCGGGCGTGGCCGACGTGACAGTCATCATAAACCGTCGGTCCACAGACATACATGCGCACCTCAGGTGAGTTCTGGGGTTCGAACTCTTCAGTTTTATTTGTAAGTGTGTTGTAAACATTTAGCTTGGACATCTTCCATTCTCCTTTTATTTTGTTATTTATTGACTTGTCTAAAGTTTTGCAGTTTCCCCGTTCTCAGAACGACCGTTTATTTAACAAAGTAGGATCCATTACCTTCTTGACCAAAAATAAGCGTATAGAGAGAGATAGGTCATGTCTTATTTTCGGATTTATGTATTCTTCAAGGCCCTGGAGGGGCCTGTTTTGAAGAATACATACCTCGGAGTCCCGCTGGAGGCGGGATGAGAATGAGAAAATAAGATAT
>PWHN01000065.1 GCA_003554945.1 bacterium | reverse complement strand
TCCATTTTTCTCTCGCGAATAGTTTTTAAATCGTTCAGCGCGGTTGGGTTCCCCGGGTCCAGTTCTAAGACGTGTTCAAATTTGTCTGCTGCCTGCTGCAGGTCACCCAACCGATAGAGAGTCACGGCCCACCAGAGGTAAGTATCTACATGCTCAGGACGACCATCTGCCGCAGATTCAAAGTATTCTGCAGCCCTTTCATAATTATCCTCTTCGAATTCATCCTGCCCCATTTCATAATAATCCTCCGGCTCGAGGTCAATTTCAGGTTCGGGTTCCGGTTCAGGTTCAGGCTCCGGCTCGGGTTCAGGCTCCGGTTCCGGTTCTGGTTCTGGTTCTGGTTCAGGTTCTGGTTCAGGTTCTGGTTCCGGGTCAGGGGCCGGCAGATCATAGGTAAGACTCAGCCGATGCATATTCCCAAAATCTCCAAACGGCACCAACGCATAATCAAATTTCAACCCCCCATCCGGCGAGGATACACCCACCCCGTAAGATAATCCATCATCAACATTCATACTTCCCTCATATCCCAGCCGCAGGCTGAAAAGTCCCTCGTAAAAATTCCACTCGCCACCCAGTCTCGGGAATACTTCCGAATCAGGTATTTGATGCTCTATATCCCCGTGCACTCGCACGTCATAACCGACATATTTTTCCAGGTAAATACTTCCCCCCGCCTTCCACAGCAAGGGAAGGTCCTCAGTCTTGTCGTCAAACTCCACGCCCATACCCAAATTCTGAGCCGTGAGTCCTGCCGAAACAGGCAGATCCGGGTCCGGCGAATGCCACTGCAGACCACCGTCCAGAGACAGGCCCATCGCATCCTCGTCCGCAAGCTCCAGCCTGAACAGCCGCGTGCCCACTCCCCAGTTGATATTATCAGCCAACTCTCCTGCATAAGCCCCTGACAGCACCACATCCGCATCGCTGAATGAACCTTCCTCTGTTAAAAAACCATCATCTCTCCGGTCCGTCTCATCCACGCTACCGTAGCTTAAATAACGAAGCCCGCCCGCCCAACTACTTGTCCGACTGTGTGGCTGGACATAATCGAGGTTGCCGTAATTTATCCCTTCCACCATCGACTGGTAGGAAAATTCAAACTCCCTTTTGCCTCCATTCAAAAGGCCGGCAGGGTTATACTGCAGGGCTGAGGGTCCGCTAACCGCAGCCTGACCCGCGCCCCCCATCGCCGGCAGAGCTCCTCCGGCTCCCAGCTCCAGCACCGGCGCCGTTGCATCTCCCCAGTCCCCCGCCACAGCAGGTCCTGCCAACAGCAGTTGAGTTATGATTATCCCTATTATCAATACTCCAGGCCGGGTAAACTTTTTCAATCTCATCGGATGATCACCAGCTGCCCGGTCTCCTCGTCGCCGGAGTTGTTGTCTTTCAACCGGTAGATATAGTGTCCGCTGGCCACATCATCCGCATCTTCCCAGTGTAGCTGGCTGTAAGGTTTCCCGTCTTCCATAACTTCATCAGCAATTCCATAGAAGCTTTCTTCGTAAACCAACCTCCCGGTTATAGTGTAAATTTCTATTTCAAAATCCACACCAGCTCCTTCATCATATTTTTGAAACTGAAAACTAACTTTATCATGTTCTTCAGCTCGAAACGGGTTAGGCCCCACCCGAAAATCAACCACTCTTTCTACACCAGCAGGTTCTGCAACAATCGTGGCTTCAAGGTAGGCTACATCCTCATCGGTAAAGCTTTCAAATACCGGGTCATCCCAGACAATTTCTCCCTCCTGGGTAAGATCCAAATCTTCCGCCAGTGTTCCGCTCCCATATCCTCTATCTAACTCCATGGTCACTTCATACCCGGCCGGGATATTCCCCATATCCTCATTCCCAGATTGTCCCCAACTGATTTCCGGGCCAATATCTCCGTGTTCGCCTTCGTCCGGTGTTATAAGCTCGATTTCAGTATTCCAGGTATAGCTTGAGGTATGCTCGGTTATGTGGATATAGTTATCCTCGTCATCAACCCACCAGACCTGGTCGTCCGACGGGTCTATAAAGTCTTGTTCCTGTGTATCTGATTCATTATCCATCCCAAAGTAAAAATTAGCCCCAGGTTTTTCGTTTTCAAATTCATCTTCGTAAACGTGTAGTTTTTCTTCCCAGTCCTCGGCACAAACAGCACCCGAAGTAAATACAGTCCCGCCCAAGAGAAACAGACAGGTGCACAAAGCAAAAACAAATAGGTCGCGGAGCGAATGATTTCGAAAGAACAAGGTGGCCTCCAAAATTAAACCAAGGAATTCAGGTGGCTATCTATAACTTCTCTAACCTGTAGAAAAATAGTTTACTCAAAAATTTCCGCTTTGAGAAGCAAACAGCGGATCACTTGAGATGTAGAGCAGACCCAAAACTATTAGAACAAGGATAATCAAGGAAAAACCAAAAAATAAGGGAATAATTCTAAAAAGTAAATGTTTAGCGCCTGTTCTATTCTTACGGGTTTGACCTATTGGTCATCATTGCGGACACCGATCCGCAATTCATCGTTCGGTTTTAGTTATCCGGCTTGGACTCCGGTCGAAACGGCAAGTTCAAGATGGATTCCGGGTCGCGCTCCCTGCGGTCGCTTGCCCGGAATGACGGAATAAGGGGTATTTTGTCAGGACCACGCCAAACAAGTATTCTTTAAAAGATAGGTAAGCTCGTGGGTGAGAACGAAAACTGGCCAACGGCTACACCTCTTTAAAAAATTAACACCGGAGACCTCCGAGAAGGAAAATATTAAAAGCTTGTCGTTATGAAGAGGCTATTCTCATTCTCCAGCTCGTCCCCGGGCGTGTAGGCGTAATCCAGACGCAAGCCGTTAAGTTGCAGACCAAAACCGGTGGTTAAATTGCTGTCCAACTCCTCGTCGGAAGTTGTTCGATAGCCGGCCCGCAAATCAAAACCCACCAGAGGTGTCAGCTCAACCCCGGCGTCGTAGCGGTTGTAACTGTCATTCACATCGTATTCCGCGTCACCGGCGATCGTTATAGGAGGGAGAAAAACTACATCAATTTTGTAGGCCAGACCGGCGCGCACGTTGGTGGGCAGTGATTCGGACTTCTTAATGTATTCCAGGTCGCTTCCAAGGTTTTGCAGCGTCAGCCCGGCCTTCAGGGGCATATCGCTGAAGCTATAATGCAGTCCGGCATCCATGGCCAGGGCCGAGGCCGACTCGTCGTCTATGCCGTCGTGGATTCCTTTCGCTCCCAGGCTGTAGCTCAACGGTTCGGCCAGTCCCGGTAAATTCACCCAACTGCTGTAGTGTAGGGCCGCCGCCATCCCGTCGTGAGAAAAATCGCCGCCGTAATGGTCCTCATCTGGGTCGAAGCGTTCCTCGTGATCAATACCAAAATACCTGACTCCCAGGCCAAGTGCTCCGGCCTGACCCAGCGGCTGACTGTAGCTGGCCGAATAGTAGTCAAACTCGCCGGCGCCGGTGCGGTAGCCAAAACCTCCGCTTCTTTGCCGGCGCTGGTGGAGCGCGGCCGGGTTGTTAAAGACGTCGGCTTCCAGCGCGACCCCGGCGCTCATCGCCCCCATACGGGGCGAGACCTGCGTGCGCAGGTATTCGGCGGCACTTCCTTCCAAACCACCGTAGGCTGGCGCACGGACGATTACTACCGCCATTACCGCCAGTAGGACCAGAAGCCAACGTTTAGTTTGTCTCAAAATAATTCACCTTACCTGATGATCGCAAACTTGTCGGAACAGGTTTCACCGTTACCTTCAATCACGTAAATATAGGAGCCGGAAGCAAGATCAGGGTCTTTCCATTCGGCTTGGTATCCGTTTATATCCAAAGACTTCTCAACAAGTCTCTGGCCGTTAATGTTATAAACTTCCAGGGTCACTTCCCCGCCATTGTTACCAAACTCTTCAGGAAGCTCAAATTTAATGCCGTCATCTTCGTCCGGTGCTCTATATGGATTCGGCCAGGAGTAGACGTAGTCTTCCTCGTATGCGTCCGCGGTTTCAACCAGCAGCGCATAGACCGAAAAGTGCTCAAGCTCGGCAGTCACAGTCTGCTCGTCAGTGTTGATCTCCTGTGTGCGAACCGCTTCGTCGCTCCAGCTCTGCCCGTCATCGTTCAACCGGTATAGTTTAAGCGACTCTTCCTCCGCGGGGTCCAGATTTTCTGCAACATGCTCGTAACTAATCGTAAGTTCGGGAGATTCTGCAGCGGAAGCTTTAATTTCGTAAGCCGAATTTTCAATCAATTTTCGTCTATTATTTCCACTCTCCCCACTTAACTGCACTGTTTCTTCACCGCTCATTCCCTGGACATTACTCCCATTATAGGGTGTCACGCTAACGGTTGCTGAATCGGCGAAACTCAACTTAAGTGAATTGTTATTAAAGCTAACTTTCTCCCCTTCGGCAGTTTCAACTTCCTGCTCAGTTACAGTGATTACCCTGCTATCAGAACTGATTACACCGCCGGCGGCGAGGTATTCAAACTTCACTGGATATTCGCCAGGCTCAAGCGAATCTGATTCAAGACTTGCATCAAGCTTCTGCATCTTATTGTTTTCTTGGACAGGGACTTTCTTGCTCAGTTCATCCGCAAAATTGATAGCGACGGTGTCGCCTTTGTTCCCGTCATATAAAGACTTTACTTCAAGTGCATCTCCGGTCGATATCATTTCACCGGCAAAAGGACGCTGTATTTCTTCAAATCCGGGGTTTTCAACAAGCTCCGGCTCGGTATCCTCAACTTCCGTTAGAGTAATTTCCTGTTTCATATCCCCCTCTAACTGGACTGACTCCTTTACATCTTCATACCCTTCTCTGGCAACCGAGAAAGAATACTTGTCTGCCTGCAGGTCCGCAAAGGTTAGTTCTCCCTCCAAATCAGTTTTTCCCTCATAATCGTCCAGCACTACTTCAGCCCCTTCAAGCGCTTCCCCTTGCTCATCGGTGACTTTGTAATCAAGATCAAAAATGTCGTTCCGCTCAACCTCTATGGTGACGGCTAACAAAGCCTGGTCGGGCCGGCGCCTGAGGCTGATCAGCTCGGGGTCCTCCCAGGCGAATGAACCCGCTTCCGTCAGATCAATCCCCTCGGCGACAATCTCTTCTGCATGGCGATCCTTGAGATCCATCGTGACGTCGAAGTAATCTGGAATATTACCCATTGCCTCGTCGCTTTCTTTCCCCCAGATAATTTCCGGCTCTACTTCCCCGGGATTATTATCATCGCTAACTCTTAAATCAACTACTGTCTGCCAGGTATACTCTTCTGTGATTTCGGTCTCGTAGTGAAACAGGTCACTTTCCTCGGCTTCCCAGTGTAAGCTGCTGCTGGACCTGGTTGTCATTGGTCCGGGACTACCAGTCTGGCGGGGTTCTTCCGCCATGCCAAAGTAGAAATTGTCGCGCGGTTGATCACCAGCACCGCGATCGAAACCATCCTCGTGGATAACTATTCTCTCCTGCCAGTCCTCCCCGGCGAAAGCTACCTCCACAGCCGTCCCCAGAACAAATAACAGGCAAGCGACAATCAGGACAAAAGAAAGCAGGACTCGTTTACAATTCATTCTTTCGTCGCTCCTGTTTATATTAATCGGAACTCAACTCAATACTATGGGATTCATCCACGCGCACCCAGTAACCTACTCCCGGTTCTATTTCATCATTTTCTTCAACAGTAGTCTCAGTGCCGTCTTCAGCTATTTTTAATACTTCTGGGTAGTCCGCCAGGTCATCAAAAACCTCACCGGCTTCTTTCGGCGCTATCACAGCGGGAACACTGATTACGTTCCAGCCGGCATGCAACTCAAGCGTCATACTGTGAACCGCCTCGCCGGTAATCGTGAGGTTAGATATATCTTCATCAATCAGAACTATGTACCCTTTGCCATCGCCTATTTCCATCTCATCTCCGGAGCGGATCGGGGAACGTGAGCCATCCGAAGCCCGAACATTAATAGTCGGGAATTCCTCCAGTTCCGCAAAAATATCTCCCGCCGCCGGCTCATCCGGTTCGACCGGTAAACCAAACAGGTTCCAGCCCTCACGTGGTTCAACCTCGTAATCCATTGTTTCGTCCGGCCAATACTCAGGCGACTCCTCGACGGCCAACCAGGCAGCACCGACTTCAAACTCTACTTCTTCAACTGCATCGTCATCTTTCCGGTGTTGAATCCTGAAATTACCATCAACGGCTTCGTGTCCAGTTGGCCTGTCCACCTCAAACGTAATTTTCTGCCAGTCCTCATCGACTACATCCCAATCTTCAGGCTCAGAGTGGTTATGTTCATATAAATCATACCCGGGGCGACGCAGGCCAAGTCTTACCTCGGCGTTGCTACCGCGAACCCATACTTCCAGCTGGTATGTCAGACCTGCCTGACCATAAGCAGCTCCGTGAAGGAAATCCTGTTCATCCTCCTGCTCTGTGCTGGAGGAACGATCGTGTTCGTGAAGAATATTGTAATCATCCACCATCCCCTCGCCGGCAGCAGATTGTCCGGCGTGCGTACCTATATCCCAGTAATTCAGCTCGTCTCCAACCCAATCCTCCATAAACTCATTCTGCAGTATATTCACGTTTTCCGCCTCAGCCAGTGTTACCTGTTCTGTTACATCCTGGTCGGCGATGTTAACACTTCCAGATACATATTCACCATGTTTTTCAACAACGTAATTATAAGTCCCTTCCAAAACCCCCTCTATAACCCCTTCACCGTTTACATCTGTGACCTCGTATTCAGCCCCTTCTACTTCTATGGCCGCATTTTCAAGATCATTACCATCCTCATCCTGGACCTGGAATGTTATGTCGTAGTCTTCCGGGTCGGTCCAGTTTTCCGGCGGCGCAGTATCACTTAACCAGGCCGCCCCGATATATACTGTCTCATCCGGCGACTCACCACCTTCCTCATCAGTCCTCACTCGGAAACCCCACTCATAATCCCCCGTTTCATGAACACTTCGGGTGGTTGAAATTGCAGTCCATCCATCTTCATCAAGAGTCACTGGATCATCGAGCCAGAAACTCTCATGACCCGCTTTAAGGCCCAGCTGCACATCGCCCGTTCCTTTGACCCATACTTCCGCATGGGCTTCATCCGGCGCCGGTTCCGGCAGATCACCCGTAGTAAAATCCGTCACCTGATCAAGGTCTCGTTCACCACCACCGTCAACCATAACGCCAAAATTACCGGTGAGCGCGTATTCGGGGGTCGGATACCAGTTGGGACCAAATGAGTAGTCACTTTCCCAATGTTCCGGTCGTTCATCGTCTACCCACTGTTCATAAAATTGATTATCAAGCAGATTTTCGCCCAGTACAGTTACTTCCTCAAACTCCACTCCCACGTCGTAATCGCTTTCTATCGTCTCCGTAAATACCTCGTCCTCTCCGGCCGCATCATCCGTCCACTGGTCAAATGCATACCCCACTCCCGCTATCGCCTCTATCGTTACTTCTTCACCATCCTCCACGCTTACCGAATCCGTCTCCTCGCTCAGCTCTGTCCCGTCTACTTCCACTACTCCCCGACCCTCAAGCGATGTAAGGGATACGTCGTAGGTATCCACCACCGGCTCGTCTACATCTACGGTTACGTTGTCAAATGAATTAGTGCCGTCCTCCCGGTCAAATTCCCACTTGAACTGCAC
>PWHN01000058.1 GCA_003554945.1 bacterium | reverse complement strand
CGACTACACTGCAAAATTTTACCCTGGAAATTTAAGCTTTAGTTCCTCTCCTTCCTTTCTCACCCTCCTGTCCCAACAGATTTGTTTGATCGGACAGTCGCCACACCTCGGGTCCCGCGCTTTGCAAATCGTCCGGCCGAAGCTTAGCAGGTTGTGATGCAGGTTGTAACCCTCACCGGAGGGAATTAGCGGTTGAAGCTCCCCGAAAAGCTTCTCCCGGCTGGGCCCGTCGTATTCGACCAGTTTTAGCCGCCGGCAGATTCTATTGACATGTGTGTCAACCGGACAAACGTCAGCTTCCGTTGTCTCCATCAACACAACTGCTGCTGTCTTAACACCCAGTCCTTTAATTTCAGTCAAACATTTTATCCCTTCATCCTCCGGCAAGTCAGCTAAATATCTGCCGGGTTCTTCTGGTAAGTTGTCCTGCCAGTCTAAAACCGCCCGGATTGTCGCCGCCTTTGATTTTTGAAGGCCTGCCGGTGCTATCGCACTCTCAAGTGATTTCTGATCGCTTTTACGAACACTCTTCCAATCTGGCGGTGGCAGTTCTTTTGCTGAATCCACGACCCGGATGTCCCAGCCGCTATCTTTTATCTCTTCCGGGACACCGGCCGCCGGTGGATGCTCTTTTAAGAGATTAAAATAACCACGACGCGAGTTTACGTCCGTCGTGTTCTGACTCAATACCGTTAGCACTATAACCTGGGTTAAATCAAGTCCCTGCCGACGCTGACGGCAGCCATAAATTTGCTCCAGGATTTCAATGAGCTTTCTAATACGACTGTCGTTTCGGGATAACCAGCGCATTTATATTACTTTCTTTCCCGAACCATTTCTTTGCCGGTATCCACAAAAACTACCCTCTCTGCCTTTTCATTATTTTCCACGTTGTAAGCCGCATGAAATTCTGCCGACACTGTCTGACCGGTCGCTGCAAAAGCACTCTCCTGTTCGGCCCGGCGCAGCTCTTCACGTGAGATTTTGACAATACCTCCACCACTGCGTTGCAGCGCCTGAGCAGCGAAATGAAGGTCAAACATCCCTCGACCAGAATCGCTCAACTCGGAATTTACTGTTTGCTTTTCTTTGTCAAGTGCTCTTTCCAGCCATCTCGCTCGTGCTTCATCCCCCGGCGAAAGTATGGCAAAAATCTTGGGCTGACTCTTACTCCAGCCAATAATACGTAATTCTTCGAATCCCTCCCATATACCACTTATGACGTCGCCCTCGCCTATTGGTAAATATATCCGTTCGGGAACCCTCCCCTGCTGTAAAAAGATTTCATAAGCGATTGTTTTATAAGCTTCGCGACTGTAAGGATTGTATCCCGGTGTAACGTTGTAAAAATTATCTGCTTCAATCTGCCGGCTTCTCTTAAAAGCTTCACTTGTCGGTACCGACAGCTTCTTCAATATCAGATTTTCTGGTTCATAAACTGACCCAACAACATTCTGTGGAGCAAAAACCTTTGCCCTGATTCCTTTTTTCGAGATATTTTTATCAAATGCCTTAATTAACTTCCAATCCCTGAAAACGCCTGTGATCCCCTCGGCTCCACTTTCCAGGGCCAGCCCGATGAGTAACACCGCGACCCGGTCAAATACTGTTCCGTTTTGTAGAGTCTGCTCGTTTTTATATAGTATTTCTGGTCGCCCCCAGAGTGAATCACAGCTACTCGGGCCGCATTCAGCCTCTAAATTTTCTGGTGATTCCACGGGGAGCAGATCAATAAAAGATCTTATGCCCTGCTCTGCCCATCCCTGGAAAGCACTCTTTATATTGTGGGTCTCGGCCAGTATTTCATAGTCATACACCGCCCGAAGATAAGCTTCTTCCGCTCCATTAGCCCCCATTTCACCGGGCGGGTAAAGCTTGTTTTTTTCGGGCTCATATAATCCTGCTAACAATCCCATAATTTCAACCTCGGTCTTTTTTATTTTGTCTACAAATTCTATCACATCCAGCCCCGTTGAGAAACTTTTACGTCTTAATTCGGATATTCACAACAACACCATACTTGTTTGGCGCCTTCACCGTCTTTCCCACTTTCACACTTTCCCACTCCAACCAGGTGAGGGAGGAACTTGAATTTGATCTTGCTCTTGATTACCGACCTTTCGCCCGCTCGCCTCTTCGCAAGCTCGCCTGCTCGGGGTCCCTTCCCCGCCTTTCTTCCAAGCAAATCATCTGATAAACTATTAGCTGGCAAATTCAATCACAACTCAGGAAGGCACTCACGAATATGCAGTTACTCAGCCGTTTAGCTACTTTCCCCGGCGGAACTCATCCGCCCGAATATAAACATCAGACTGCCTCCAAAAAATCAACGAGAATTCCGTTGCCGGAAAAGCTATTTCTCTCTCTGCAACAGCACACCGGGGCAGCCGCTAAACCCCTGGTTGGAAAAGGCGACGAGGTCCTGCGGGGACAGATGATCGCTGAAGCGGAAAGCAATATATCAGCTTCCCTACACGCTCCCGCCTCGGGCACTGTGAATAAAATTGGCAAACATCCTCTGCCCGACGGAACCACCGGTGACTGCATAATTATCGAAGTAGATCAAGATAACGAAGACGAAAAATTTTATTCCCCTTTTCAAAAAATTGACTCTATCTCCAGCGAGCAGATTTACCGGCGCGTTCGAGAAGCGGGCGTAGTTGGACTCGGCGGTGGCGCTTTTCCCAGTCACGTCAAGCTTTCCCCCCCGGAAGAAACAAACATTGACACGGTCATCCTCAACGGCTGCGAGTGTGAGTCTTTTCTCACCTCCGACCATCGAACGATGCTGGAACGGCCTAAAGCAGTAGTAAACGGCCTCCGACTGATTATGAAGGCTGTTGGCGCCGAACAGGGTATAATCGGGGTGGAAGACAATAAGCCGGACGCTGTCGAAGAGCTGGACGATAGCCTACCTGAAAGTGAAAACCTGACTGTTCAAGCAGTGGAAGACAAATACCCACAGGGTGTTGAAAACATGCTAATCTACGCCCTAACAGGGCGTAAAATGGGCGCTTCCCTGCTCCCGGCGGACGTCGGCTGCGTCGTCAACAACGTCAGCACTGCGGCCGCAATCTCTGACGCTGTCTTACGGGGTAAGCCACTTATTGAGCGCATAATTACAGTTGCCGGTCCGGCTGTCAAATCAGCGGCTAATTATACAGTTCCCATCGGGACTCCTTTCGAACATTTGTTTGAACACTGCGGTCTTATAGACGAAACAAAACTTATTCTTGACGGTGGCGCCATGATGGGTACATCGCAGTCTGATCTCTCCGTGCCCACTGTCAAAGCTACTGGTGGTATTGTGGCACTCAACCAGCAGCACGTCAATGAACGCCAAGAACACCCCTGCATCCGCTGTGCCCGCTGCGTTTCAAAATGTCCGCAAAAACTGGTTCCGACCCGCCTGGCACGCCTGGTAAAAGCACGCCGCTACGACGAGGCTAAAGATCTACATGTTCAGAACTGTCTGGAGTGTGGCGTCTGTTCCTACGTCTGTCCCTCTAATATACCGCTTGTGCACTGGCTGCGCGTCGGCAAGGAAAAGGTGTGTCCCTGATGAGTAAAGAAATGGTTCTGCAAACCGCCCCTCATCTACCGGCAGAAGACTCCACACCCAAAGTTATGTTTTCCGTCATATTAGCCCTCATACCCGCTCTGCTGGCAGCCACTTATTTCTTTGGCTACCGGGCTCTACTGGTCGTTACCACCTGCGTTTTATCCGCCATTGTTACTGAATTGGTGTTTCTCTACCTGCGCGGAAAAAATCTGGTTTTGACCGACGGCAGCGCCATACTCACCGGTCTCCTGCTTGGGTTAACCCTGCCGGTCCGTATTCATCTCAGTCTCGCGGCCCTCGGTTCCATAATTGCAATTGCTCTGGGCAAACAAATATTTGGCGGTCTCGGCCACAACATATTTAACCCCGCCCTGGTTGGCCGCGCCTTCCTCCAGGCCTCTTATCCGGTTCTCATGACCACCTGGATTGCTCCACTGGAGCACTGGACCGACAACGCTCTCGCCGCCACTACAACCGCCACTCCACTGGCCGAAACTGTTGAAGCGGGCTACCGGGAACTTTTCCTCGGCAACATTGGCGGCAGCCTTGGTGAAACTTCTGCCCTCGCTCTCCTCGCCGGTGGATTGTTTCTAATTCTGCTTGGTAATATTGACTGGCGTATCCCGCTCTCTTTTCTTACTTCAACTGCAGTTGTTGGCGGTCTCCTTCACCTTTACAACCCCGGCCATCCCGACCCGTTAACTCATCTGCTCAGCGGTGGGCTAATGCTCGGTGCCTTTTTCATGGCGACAGACATGGTCACCACTCCCATCACATCAATAGGAAGCTGGATATTCGGCCTCGGTTGCGGCACGCTTGTCGTGATTATCCGCCTATTTGGCGGTCAGCCCGGCGGCGTCATGTATGCTATCCTGCTGATGAATGCCTTTACACCAATAATTGACCGCTACACCCGGCCCAGTCCGTTTGGCGAGGAGGGTAACTGATGAAACTGACTATTCGCATGACAGTTGTTCTAACGCTCATCGCTCTCTCCTCCGCCGCCCTGCTCTCTGCTCTCAATCAGTGGGCGGAGCCCCGCATCGAAGAACACCGGCGGGCCCGGATTGTCCAGGCTATAAATGACCTCTATCCCGGCGAACCCGAACACATGGAAATTGCAACTTACGCTGAAGATATACCAATTTACGCCTGTTTCGACGCGACCGGCGACACCATAGGTTTTGCCTTTCAGGCCCGCGGCACCGGTTATTCTGACGAAATTAGACTGATGGTCGGTCTGCAGAAAAATCTCCAGGAACTGAACGGTATCTTTGTCCTTGAACAGACCGAAACTCCCGGTCTTGGCGCTCGTATTACTGAACAGGACTTTCGCCGCCACTTTGAAGGTCTCCATTTTGACCCGGAAAGTCCTAATATCGGCATCGTTGATCGCGACCCGGACGACAGAGAAGTTCAGGCCATCACCGGCGCCACTATCTCCGCCGAAGCAGTAGTAAACATCATCAACCGCGCTTTACCGAAAGTTAGAAAAAAAATAAAATAGAATACTTAGAAACTAATCGTTAAAAATAGAGAAAATTTTTGTTTTGTAAGGTTCTGTTGAAATCGATTTCATTTTTACTACAGTTAGCTTTTTTACTGTGACTCTAAAAAAATATTTAGCCGTCAATACGGACTACTCAAAGGTATTTGACGGATTTATACTCGGCAATAGATCCTGGAGGATCTGGTTATCGCCGAGTATACCTCGGAGGTTGCCTGGATGGCAACCAAGAATGAGTCCCAATACCTTTGAGTAGTCCACTATCATATAGGATTTCAACAGAACCTTTTGTAACATATAGAAAGCCCCCTGCAGGTGGCTTGCAAATTGCGTAAACTTGCTGCACTTTTTATTATCAATTTAAGCCTAAGGTGAAACTTAATGAGACGACAATACTGGCGTGATTTTGCCAAGGGAATCTGGGAGCAGAACCCGGTCTTCAAACAGCTACTTGGCATGTGCCCGGTCCTCGCAGTTACTAACACGGCCCTTAACGGCCTTTCCATGGGTCTGGCCACTGCTTTTGTATTGATAAGTTCAAGTATCATAGTCTCAATTATCAAGGGCTTCATCCCCCGCCAGGTCCGCATCCCCTCTTATATTGTCATAATCGCTACTTTTGTCACCGTGGCTGACCTCGTGCTAGCCGCTCTCTTTCCGGAAATCAGCCGCGCCCTTGGCGCCTATGTTCCTTTGATCGTAGTTAACTGTCTCATCTTAAGCCGCCAGGAGTCTTTCGCCTCCGACCACCCCACACACCGGGCTTTTCTCGACGCTCTCGGCATGAGCGCCGGTTTTACTTTCGCCCTGCTCGTTCTCTCCTCGGTCCGCGAAATCCTTGGCGTCGGCGAACTCTTCGGCTTCCCCGTTACCATGGGACTTTTTCGTGACTGGGGCGTCATGATTCTCCCCGCCGGAGCCTTTCTTTCTCTCGGCGTTCTGATTGGACTCGCCAACTACACAACCCATAAGTTAGGATGGGAAAGCTAATGGAATTATTTCTGATTTTTCTTGCTGCAACGCTGGTTAATAACTTTGTCCTCACCTACTTTCTCGGCATCTGTCCGTTCCTTAACGTCTCCGACCGGCTTGATTCGTCTTTTTCGCTCGGCATGGCCACCACCTTCGTGATGACCATGACTGCCGCTGTAAGCTGGCTCATAAACAACTTCCTGCTTATTCCCTATAACTTTCACTACCTGGAATACGTCTCCTTCATTCTTGTCATCGCTTCTCTTGTCCAGCTTGTTGAAATGTTTATTCACAAGGTTAGTCCACCGCTTTACGAGGCCCTCGGTATCTTCTTGCCTCTTATTACCACTAACTGCGCTATCCTCGGCATGGCCCTGTTTGCTTCAATGCGCGATTATACGTTCATTGAAACCCTTGTCTACGGATTTGGCGCCGGTGTTGGCTTCACCCTCGCTATCAGCATCATGGCCGGTATTCGCGAACGGCTTCAGCTTGCCGACGTTCCCTGGCCTTTTCGCGGCGCTCCGATAACCTTACTTATCGCCGGCATTCTCGCCCTCGCTTTCATGGGCTTCGCCGGCCTCCTTGCAGTGTAGTTTTTTCGATTTTCAGCTTTTCTCCCCAGAAAGGAGAAAATACAAAAAGAGGATATACAGGGGTTCTATTCCTCTCTTATTGAGAGATTAAAGGCAAAGAAATCAAAAACTAATAAATTATGAATTAACAGTTCAAAAATAGCGAAAACAATAAAACATTGACATCGTCTCTTAAATATATTATCTTGTTACCGTAACACGATAACAAAGAAAGAAGATTAATAATGTCCATCAAAAGCTTCAGAAATCAGGCAACTTTGGACGTCTATCAGGGTAAGAACAGCAAGGCTGCCAGGAATTTACTTCCATCACGACTACACTCTAAAGCTCAAAGGATGTTAGACCGGATTGATAAAGCGGAAAATATAAATGAAATTGAAGCCACTCCGGGATATAATCTAAAAAAACTATCGGCTGACCGAGAAGGTCAGTTATCTGTTCGTATAAATAGGCAATATAGGATTTGTTTTTACTGGATTGAAGGACATCCTCATGCTGTAGAAATTATAGACTATCATTAGAGGGGTGTATCTATATGAGCACGGAAAACAAGTTGAAAAGTGATAAAACCCAGTTACCTGAGGATTTGATTGAGGGGGATTTTTTTCTTCCCGAGCAGCGATCTCCGACCCATCCAGGTGAAATGCTCCAAAAAGAATTTTTGGATCCACTGGATATGACTCAACGGGAACTGGCTGATCATATGGGCGTTCATGTTACGAGAGTCAATGAACTAATTCGCGGTAAACGCCGTGTTACAGCAGAAACCGCCGCTATGCTTGCTCGGGTTTTGGATACAAGTGAACGTTTCTGGCTGAATTTACAATCAGCCTATGATTTATATGAACTTAAAGAAAGTGATCGTTGGCAAAAAATCGAAACCGTAAAAAAAGCAGTTTAATCCCGAATTATTCCCGACAGCACAACTGTCGTGAATTATTCGCCCGTAGGGGCGCATTCAATCGAAGCCGGAATTTTGATTCAAAACCATTATACGGCTTTAAAACATTGGTTTCAATGCTATACACAAT
>PWHN01000026.1 GCA_003554945.1 bacterium | reverse complement strand
TATTTCTACATAATGTAATTTTCCAGTTTTTATGTAAACAGCTGGGCTAACCCCGCCCATTCCTACGAATGGGCGGCCCTACGGGTGATTAATTCATCAGCTGATGAATTAATCAGGTTAGATCTTCCTCTCGATAATGGTTAATAGCTGCATCGAATCGGCCTCATCACTCCATAACCTCTCCCCCCCTTAACTTTAAACTTTAAGTCTGACCCCGCCAGGGTTTCAAGACCATCGACCCACGACCGGTTTTCAATCCCCCTCCAGCCATCGTTCAAGCCGTTCATAAACATCCTTACGGCTGCCTATAAAAATCACTAAAATCTTCCCCTCTTTCTCCCATAACTGGTATATCAACCTGAATTCTCCCTGGCCGGTGGTAATTCTTAAAGCTCGCAAATTATAATCGGATGCTTTGCCTTTGATAGGTTTTCCCAGGGTAGGATTTTTAAGCAGGCGCTCAACCCTTTTTAAAACTGTTTGCACAACAGATTTGTTAAGCTGTTTGAACTGACGGGTTATGTAAGGACCATATTCTATAGACCAGTCAGATCCCATACTTTTTTTTCATTTCTTCATGAGATACCGTCCGGTCTTTTTCAGAAGCCTGCTGCGCTTCTTCTAAAATATCCCCGATATGCAACTTGCGCATTATGATCCGATCATCAACTCTTGTAACGATAAGTTCATCGGTTTCATTCATATCAAGCTCTTTACGAATATCTGCCGGGATGACAACCTGACCTTTAGTAGATAAACGAGTAGTTTTAACAGTGCTCAACACCAACACCTCCTTTTTCTTACTGGTAAGAGTATATCACAATATCACCCTCCGGTCAAAAATAAAAAATCCCCAACCGTTGCCCCCCGACCTTTGCCTGGTTTTCGCTTGCTCGCATCTTCGCCTGCCCGATGTTTTTCGTCTTTTGATTGCTTTTTTCGCCTGTTCGCCTGTTCGCCGGCTCGATGTTTACGCTCTTTCGCCCGCTCGCCCCATCGTGAACTTTCACCTGTTCGCATGTTCGCAAGCTCGCCGGCTCGAGCTGTTCCCCGCTCTCCTAATTTTCCTCTGCTAAAAAATCATTCAATTTCCTCACTCCATCAGATATAATTATTTAGCATTTTCCGAAAATATAAGCGCAGAATTTCCCAAACTTTCAAACTTTCAACCTCCGAGGCGCGCAGAGCTTTCAATCCCGAGGCTTTGCTTGTAAAAAATATTATGTTGTTCTTTCTCTCGGATATCGTATACTTAAAGAAAAGGAGGGATTTTGGTGGACTATGAAAAAATTATTACTGTTGATCCTCAAAGACGCAGCGGCAAACCCTGTGTTCGAGATTTAAGGATAACTGTTGATGATATCCTGGATTACCTGGCGGGAGGTATGTCCAAAGAAGAAATCATAGAAGACTTTCCCGAACTTACTGAGGAAGATATCCGGGCCTGTCTGGCCTTCGCTGCCAACAGGGAAAGAAAATTAAAATCCCGAGCCTCTTGAAACTGTTACTTGATCAGAACCTATCTTATCGTTTGATAGATAGGCTGGCCGACACTTCGTTTGAAATTGAACACGTTCGAAATCTTGGGCTGGCAGAAGCGTATGACAGTGAAATTTGGGAATCCGCCAGTAAAAATAATTACACAATAGTATCCAAAGATTCTGATTTTCATCAGAAAATTTTCCTTCATGGTCACCCACCAAAGGTCATATGGCTTTTGCTTGGCAACTGTACAACTTCGGCGATAGAGAACCTGCTTCGCCAGGACAAGGCTGAGATTAAAGCTTTCCTTCAGGATAAAGAAACCGGATTGCTGACTTTACCGTGAATTATCTGGAAGTTTTTACATTACTATGAGATTAGACAGAAAAGAAACGACAAACGCCACCTCCGTACCATATGAGCAGTAAGTAAATAATTCAAAGTACGAGGGGATAACACTAACGGAACTTTCAACCTCCGAGGCGCGGAGTGTGGATACTATAGCGAAGGATTTAGCCTATGAATTTGAAAAAGGTTCGTGATTCGCTCGAGAATGGTATTATAGAATGGAAGAAACATGCATTAGGCCGTATGTTAGAACGTGGTATATCAAGGGCTGAAGTTCGGGAAGTGTTAAAATCTGGTGAAATAATTGAAGATTATCCGGATGATCAGCCTTATCCCAGTTCATTAATACTTGGAAAAGCTGCAGATAGACCTTTACATGTTGTGATAGCTTTTAGAGAAGAATACCAGAAAGTATTTGTTATTACTGTGTATGAGCCGGATCCCCAAATTTTTGCTGATAATTTTAAGACGAGGAGAGATGAGTGATGGATAAATGTCCCCTGTGTGGCGGTCGCAAAGCTGACGGGAAGACAACTTTTACGGTTGATTTCGGGGAAGGGGTAGTAGTTGTCCGAAATGTCCCGGCTATTATTTGTGAACAGTGTGGGGAAGAATGGTTAGATGATGACACAGCCAGTAGACTTGAAGAAGTCACAAACAAGGCAAAAGAAAAGCACACGGAAATCGAAATGGTCCCCTACGATAAGGTGGCCAGTTAAATTTTTCATAATCCCCGTACCGCTTCTAACAACCTGACAACTGCGAATTTTTGACGGTTCTTAGCTTTTCATTGAATACTATTTCGAACTACTATATCTTTTCATCCCTTCGTTTCCATCTGATCCCGACTTTCGCCAGGATCGATCTTTGACTGGTTTTTTCGTCAGCTCGCCTGTTCGCAGGTTCGATGTTTACGCTTCGTTTCCAGTCTCAAATAATCAAGAAATTGGAAAATCTCTCACAAATAGGTTAAACTAAACAATAGAGATACGGTTTAAGAGGTGACATGTCTTAGTTCATAAGGTGTTTAAAATATATGGCTGATTTTTTGGATAAAATACAACAAAACTTTCAAAATGATCAAGTTCAAATATCAGAACATGGATATGATGAGTTGGCGGAAGACAATTTGACTGTGAATGAGATTCTGGAAGGACTATCGGAAGCAAAAATCCTTGAAGAATACCCAGATTATCCCAAAGGACCGTGTGCGTTATTTTTACAAAAGGATTCGGAAGGAAGTATTGTTCATACAGTATGGGGGATTCCGAAAGGTCACGAAGAGCCGGCAGTTTTAGTAACTGCTTATCGCCCAGATCCTGATTTGTGGAACGAAAATTTTACTCGGAGGAAAAGCCTATGAAAAAAACGACCAAGACAAAACACATTCACGCCGGGGGATATGTAGCCAGAGTGGAGGTTGAATTGGTTGAAGATGAGACTGGTTGGTCCCCCTATCTTGAGGTAGAGGAAGCCCAGAAGTTAGATAAAGTCCGTAAGGCTCTGGAAGAAGGGGACCTCAAGGACGCTGCTCAATACGGGGAGATCTACGAAATGCGCAAAGTATCCTAACCCTGCCTCCGCTGCCTGATTTTCGCCTGCTCGCATGCTCGCCTGCTCGAGCTGTTCCCCGCTCTCCTCATCACGTTCTTCTAAAAAATCATTCAATTTCCTCACTCCATCAGATATAATTATTTTCCATTATTCGAAAATATAAGCGTAAGATTTCCCAGACTTTCAAACTTTCAACCTCCGAGGCGCGCAGAGAAACGACAATCGACACCTCCGTCCCACGGAGGGCGATTGAGGAAAAAAGGTCAGTTGATGAATTAATTATTGGGCCGTCAAAAGACGTCCTAAAATTCACCATCCAGCCGATTAATATATTACTGAAATATACCAGGAAATGCAAAAAAAGTTCTTGAAATTATTTAAAAAATCTCTGTTTCACGTAAAATGTTGCGTGCATATTTGCTATTGGGGTTGGTTTGTGTTATTTTAATAAGTGAGGAAGAGCTATTTATTCTGGAATGAAATTAGGGTGTGGCAATGAGATCTTTAAGAATTTATGTGGACACTTCAGTAATTGGTGGATGTTTTGATTCTGAATTTGCGTCCTGGTCACAAGAGTTAGTCACTTCTTTTGAACGCGGTGAATATACTCCTGTGCTTTCAGAATTAATACTCGCCGAAATACAGGAAGCACCGGAACAGGTTATAGAAAAATATAAGCAGATTGAGACGGCGGGAGCTGAATTTGTTGAAATAACCACCGAAGCGAGTTCACTGGCAACAGCATATCTGAATCGGGAGATATTGGATGAAAATTTTTTTGAGGATTTGTTGCACATCTCTTTAGCGACGATTTCAGAAGTTGATCTGGTTGTAAGCTGGAATTTCAAGCATATTGTAAAATTTGATAAGATTCGCAGGTTTAATGCTGTGAATTTAGAAGAAGGCTACAAGAAATTGGATATTTACTCGCCCCGGGAGGTTGTTGAAGTTGAAGAATAAAAAAGTTTTTAACTGGCTACGGCCGATTCGTGAAAAAATGTCTGAAGAAATGAAAAATTTGTCTGCTGATGAACAGGTAAAATTTATCAAGGAAAAATCTAAAGAATCACAGGAGCTGCTTCGGAAAAAGGAGAAGCTTGCAAGTTGATTTTTGACTTTGAATTTGTTTTACCGTTTTTCGCCTGTTCGCAGGATCGCAAGCTTGCCTGCTCGAGCTTCCCACGCCCTGCGCTTTACTAAATCATTCAATTCTATCCTACCATGGGTTATAATTATTCGTTTGGATAGGCCCGAAGCATCCAACGCATCCAACACTCAAAGCAAAGAAACGACAATCGACACCTCCGTCCCACGGGAAAATTCAACTTCTCTTGCCATGACCGCGCCCCGCGCTACACCAAAATCCAGAAGGTTTTGACTTTGCTCTTTGACCGTCGACTTTTGACTGTAGACTGTCGACTATCGACCTTTGACCATTGACTATCGACTGGTGTTCCTTGACTTTTGACTTTCGACCATCGACCCTTGACCTGTTTTATATAGACCCTCGACCTTCAAATATTGATTGCAGTTTTTTCGTGCGTAATTGCAAATTTTGATAATGACGATTTATTTGTGTTATACTTAAGATACAAGGAACTTCAAAGTAAAGTGAGGCGATAAGATGTCAACTTCAACTGAAGATTTAAAGGGGATTCAACGTGAATTAAAGAAATTACCGCCGGAAGATCGGAAGAAAGTAGTGGATTTTGCGAAGTATTTGAGGCAGCGTCGTGAGCAAAAATGTACCGGTGCTCCAACTTTTGACTGGGCGGGCCGGCTTGAACATTTAGGGGAGAAGTATACTGGAGTTGAGTTAGAAGACCAGGCGACCAGGTGGAGAAGTGGATACGAGTGAAATTTTTAGTTGACACCAACATTATTCTTGAAGTTTTACTGGGCCAGCAGCGTGAAGAAGAAGTAAAAGAGTTTTTCCGTGAATTTGGCGATTCCGAATTTTATATCACTGATTTTGCCCTTCATTCCATAGGGGTTATTTTATTTCATGAAGACGATCAGGAAGGTTTTGACAGATTTTGTCGTGATATGATTTTGACAGGCCCCCTGATTGTAATAAATCTTCCCGAAGATGGACTCCTGGAGCTGTCAAATATAGCCGAGGAATACAATTTGGATTTTGATGATGCTTATCAGTATAAAACGGCTAAAAAATCAAGTTTGACGATTTTAACTTATGATTCTGATTTTGAAGCTGCGCCTATCAATTCTAAAACCCCGGCGGAAATACTCCGACCAGCAAAGTAAAATCATCCCCTATAGTTTGCCGTCAACCCTCGACTCCCGACCGATGTTCCCCGATTTTGATTTGTCGACACTTGACCCTCGACTTTCGACTATTGACCGATATTCCCCGACCTTTGACCTTTGACCATCGACTTGGTTTATATAGACCTTCGACTATTGACTAACGACCCTTGACCTTTGACCGTTGACCTGGGTTTATATAGACTCTCGACCAACGCCCCGTCTTGTCCAGATCTTGTTTTTTCTTGCTATTTTCTCTTTTACGTCCGATACTATAAACAGAAAGTTAAGTATAATATAGAGTGGTGATAATCATGGAAACTGCGATTCCCGAAAAAATTCAATTGACCTATGAAGATGATATGTGGGTTGCCCGTGATCCTGAATCCGGTATTGCAAGCCAGGGAGAAACAAGGCAGGAAGCGCTTGAAAATCTTGATGAGGCCGTCGAGCTAACCCGGGAAACTCAACAGCAAGAAAATAGCGCGTCCACACCGGATGCTCCATGGTTTAAATGAGTCGGCCGGATCTTTCTGGCCAAGAAGTTTTAAACGCACTGGTAAAACATAATTTTCAGCTTGTTCGGCAGAAGGGAAGTCACGCAATTTTAAAATATCACCATCCTGAAACAAATGAGGTTAGAACAGTTACAATTCCTCTCCACGATAGTCTAAAAACCGGGACTCTTAAAAGTATAGCCGATCAAGCAGGAGCTCAAGATTTCTATAAATTTTGTATCTGGATAAAAAACAACTCTTGATCTCCAAAAGATGTGATACTTTAGTAAGGAATTTGACCCTCGACTTTTGACCAGCGACCGGTGTTCCCTGACCTTTGATTGTTTTTTCTCTTGCTCGCCTGTTCGAGTTCTATCGCTGTTTACGGTAATTCGCCTGCTCGCCTCTTCGCATGCTCGCAAGTCCGATGTTTCGCCCCGCGGTCGACCGGATTTTCATTAGCCATAGCAAAAGGAAGTTAGAAATTTTGCTCAAAGTGTGCTATAGTAACTTTGAAGGTTAGCAGACGAATAAAATCAGGAGTGAAAAATCTTGCCTCAGGTAGAAGAAGTCCAACCAGAGTCTAATTACAGGCTAAAATTGAGATTTGTCGACGGGTCTGAAGGTGTGCTTGATTTATCGGATAAGGTTGGGCATGGTGTTTATGCGGATTGGACCGATAAAGATATTTTTAAGGCCGTCCGGGTGACTGAGTCTGGAAATATCACCTGGCCTAATGACGTGGATATGTGCGCTGATTCATTATATCTGAAAATTACCGGTAAATCTCCTGTGGAAATTTTTGATTCCCCTGTCACCAAAACAAAAAGTGCCTGAGTTAAGTCGATTCTATGGGATTGTTATCAGGATCTTCTATGACGACCATTTCCCTCCGCATTTTCATGTAAAATACGGTGAACACAAGGCGCTAATAGAACTTGATTCGTTGGCACTCTTACGCGGAGACCTTCCGGCCAGAGCACATGGTTTGGTTGTTGAATGGGCTAAGATACATAAAAAGCAATTAAAATTGCAGTGGGAGCGAGCTCAAGCTGGTGAACAGGTAGAAAAGATACCGCCGTTAGATTAATAAGCCTTCCCCTGAGGAATATACTGTTCCCCCCAACTGTTTGATAGTCTCTGAAAAATTATAATGGTCATTGAAGGCGGATACGAGACCGGAGTAGAACAAATTTTTGGACTTAGCGCCCTGCTCCCAGCTCCCTGCGCCCCGCCTGTTTCCCTTTCCAACTCGCTAATTGCAACTCGCAAATCATTGTCGACTTTTCCGCTTTTCCCGACCTTTGACTGATTTTTCGCCTGCTCGCAGCTGCGATGTTTCGCTCCATCACTTCCTATCCTCTCCTCCCCTTAACTTTAAACTTTAAGCCTGACCCCGCCAGGGTTTCCCGCGCCATACCCTACGCGCTCAGCACTTCCCGTAATTCCTCTCCCCACCGAGGGAGAGGATACAGGAGAGGGGGGAAGTTGATTTCTTGTCCGTTGACTTTCGCCCTGTAATTAGTTTTT
>PWHN01000111.1 GCA_003554945.1 bacterium | reverse complement strand
TGGTTGGGAAACAGTATTGAGGTAAGATCAGTTGTTTCCGGTGGATATTCGGGCCGCCCTCCTTTGCCCGGCTATAACGCATTGCTTACAACGGCTTTTGGTGATGACGGATTGGATTATAAAGGATTTCGAATTGCTATGCATGAGTTGGGGCACACTACAGAAATGCTTTATACTTGCAGTGAAGTGGAATACCCCACATTGAAAAATGTGCCTACCGCCGGTATAACTGAGGGTGTTGCTGAATATATTGCCTATAGAAACTTGCGCGCATTAGGTTTGGATGAGGGAACAAAAGAAGAACAAAAACACATGCAGGCCTTGGCCACCTTTTGGTATCTTGTAGATATGGGTGGACAGGCTTTAGCTGAGATTGAACTTTGGAAGTGGATGTATGAAAATCCTGACGCTAAGCCGGAAGAAGTAAAAGAAGCAGTACTTGATATATCAGGAAATGTCTGGAATGAGTATTTTGCTCCTGTCTTTGGAATGCAGGATCAAAATATACTAAGTATCTATAATCACATGATCACAGGTAGCTACTATTTGTTCAATTATTTCGTAGGCAATGTGGTGATGTTTCAGCTGTATGAAGATTTTTCACCTGCTTCGGGAGGAAAAGGACTTGAAAAAGGACTTATCAAAGCCTGTGCTGAAGGCAATACTTTGCCTAACCTCTGGATGAAGCGCGCCGTAGGACAACCCATTTCCATAGAACCATTATTGGAAGCTACAGAAGAGGCAGTGGAATTTTATGTGAATGAATAAGTGATTAAAGAAGCAGATCTTTAAAGGTGAAAATATTTTAAAAGAGTATCTGACCATAATGAGTAGTCTGTGGAAATGTTTTTAAACAGGTGGTACTACATTATTATACGGTAGGAAGATTAAGTGTGTTCTGTTTGAAAAGGTGTTGTACTACTGATTTATGTTTGAAATTGTTTTTTTCTAGTCTTAAGCCTAATTTAATACTCCACTCAAAATTATTAAAGCTTACCTTATTTTCTTTATGTAAAAAAAGGGATTAATATATCATTTGTAAATTACTTATCTGTGAAGCTTTATGTCCATATGAAGTTTTCTAAAGCTTTATTTTATTATTTTGAACTTAATTATTAGTTTTTAATGAATTCTTATCTAAATATCATTACACACATAACATAATATAAGCAATAAAAATAGGTGATATACAATTTCAACATCATTTTATTTTTAAGGTTTTTTAGTAATAACAAACATAAGTCTTTAAAATAATTAAAAAAAATTAAAAAAATTTGTTTGCTAAATATTTTTTTAATTATATTTGCATAGTAAAATTAATTTAAATTACATTATAGTAAAATAAGAAAATACTAATCTAAACCCGTGCTATGATTGGTCTTATTTCATTTTTACACGATAAAAATAATTATATAGTCTTGCTACTATATAATTTAATATGGTAGTTAAAAATTAATTTTATTATGTTAATTTTAAGAATAAAATTAATAAAGTGGAGAATCAAATCAATTTACTAACCTTAAAACTAAACCGAAATGAAAAAACTTTATTTGTTTTTAATTGTTAAACCAAAACTTTCAATGTCATGAAAAAACTAATTTTATTTGCATTTTTTAATCTGGTCATGGTGTTAAGCATTTTTGGCCAGGAGCGAACGCTCACAGGAACTGTAACCGATGAAGGAGGGGAAACGCTTCCGGGCGTCACAGTGTTGATAAAAGATACGGGAATAGGGACAATTACTGATGATGAAGGAAATTTTTCCCTTACTTTTGACGATACAGAAGGAACTTTGGTGTTCTCATATGTGGGTATGGAAACCAAAGAAGTTGAAATTACTGAAGCTACTGTCTATGATGTTGTTTTGCAACCTGCAGTTATAGAGATGGATGAAATGGTTGTAACAGCACTCGGGATATCCCGGGAAAGAAAGACAATGGGATATGCTTTTCAGGATCTTGATAGTGAGGCTATTATGGAATCCAGAGACCCCAACCTTTTTAACACATTGTCGGGACAAATTGCAGGAGCATCTGTTACCAGTGGCGGAAGTACAGTAGGTGCTTCTTCAAGGCTTGTAATAAGAGGTCAGGCATCATTTAGCGGTAATCAACCATTGATAGTAGTGGATGGGACACCTGTATCTGGTCGAACCACTGATCTTGGAGGTGGTGGTGGAGTTGATTGGGGAAGTGTTATTGAAGATATTGATCCCAATAACATAGAAAGTATTTCAGTCTTGAAAGGGCCAAATGCTGCAGCTTTGTATGGAAGTAGAGCTACTCATGGGGCAATAGTGATTGAAACAAAAAGCGGAGATATTCATGAAGGAATTGGAGTTGAGTTCACTACCAGGACAGAAATAGACAATCCCCATTATTTTCCTAATTATCAAAATGAATATGGTCAAGGTCTGCATGGGAGTGAATATCAGTATCAGCAATTTCTTGAAAATAACCCCGACTCAGATTTGTCCTATAATGAATATGCCAGACAATATTCCTATAATTTTGTTGATGGTATGGGTGGTGGTGTAAATGATGGTTTTGGCAGAAGTTGGGGACCGCGGTTAGATGCAGGTTTAAGACTCGATCAGTTTGAAGGAGAAAACCTACCATGGGAATCACAGCCAGATAATTGGAAGATGGATTTTTACCAAAATGGTATAAATATTGAGAATAATGTAACTCTAAATGCTTCAGGAGAAAATGCATATGGACGTGTTTCTTTTTCAAGAATGGATATGGAGGGCATTATGTATAATACTGATCGGAACAGGAATTCTCTCAATGCTAGCCTTACTCTAGAACCCAATGAAAGAATTACTGCAAGAGCCAATATTACATATAACAAAACACAAAGTGATAACATACCTAGAGTAGGGTATGGTTTTCCTGGAACTACTTTTGCATGGTCAAATGGAAGACAATGGGATGTTGCATATGAGCGCGATCTATTTGATGAGGTCGGTAAAGATAACACTTTGACTATGGGAGGAGAAAGAGATAACATATTTTATACTCTTCATAATACAAGATCTCAAGAAAGAGACAGAATATTCGGTAACGCATCTGTTGAATATCATGCTTTGGATTGGTTGAGTTTTCAGGCCAGAGTTGGATTAGATTATTATAGTGAATCCAGAAAGCAAATTACTCAATCAGGTACTTGGTATAATAGAAGAATGGGCCAGGGTGGTCAATTTAGCCAAGACAAAATGTATAACCAGGAGTTAAATGCTGACTTTTTTATGCAGTTTGATAGGACTTTTGGCGATTTCCGGTTAGATGGTATAGTTGGATCAAGCCTGGAGAATCGACAATATGAAACACAAGGCTTGTCTGCTGACGATCTTACTGTTCCGGATCTTTATACTATAGGCGTTGTTGATGGAACACCAGGTACCAGTATGTATTCCTCAGAAAGAGAAATTCAAAGTGTTTTTGCAGAAGCTAATTTGTCGTATCAAGACTTTTTGTTCTTCGGAGTTACAGGGCGTAATGATTGGAGTTCTACTCTTCCAAGCGATAACAGGTCTTATTTTTATCCTTCAGTTAATTTAGGTTTTACGATTACTGAAGCGTTTCAAATAGAATCAGATATATTAAATCACGCTCAGTTAAGAAGTAGCTGGGCACAAGTTGGTAGTGATACAGACCCTTATCAACTGCACATGACTTATGGAACCGGCTCATTTGGTGGGGTATCTACATTTGATCCTTCATGGACACTACCTCCGGTGGATTTGAGGCCTGAAATTACTACTTCTTATGAAGTGGGAGCCGACCTCGTTTTATTTGATAACCGTGTTACGGCAGATATTACATACTATCAACAGACCACTGAAGATCTTATCTTAGCTGTACCTACTTCCATTACTACTGGTTTTAGTACCAGAAGATTTAATGCAGGTGAAATAGAAAATACTGGTGTAGAGATTCATCTGCAAGCAAATTTAATAAGGGGTGATGTAGATGATAGCTTCAATTGGGATGCAGGAGTAAATTGGGCAACTAATACAAACATGGTTAATGAGTTGTATGAGGGGCTTGGATCATATCAAATTTCTGCCGGTTTTGGAGGGGCCGGTACTTATGGTATTCCAGGTGAAGAATGGGGTGTTATAAGAGGATTACCCTTCGTGAGAGATGAAGAAGGACGAAAAGTTGTGGATGACAGAGGAATTCCAAGGACAACTACTGAAGCTGAAGTATTAGGAAATATAAATCCTGATTGGACCGGGGGTTTAAATAATCGATTCAGTTACAAAAAATTCACTTTAAGCTTTCTATTGGATTTCAGTATGGGAGGTAATATTTTCAGTACTTCTATGTGGCACTCATATCCTACGGGTATATATGAAAATACTGTAGATCATCCTAAGTATGGAAAGGTAAGGGAAGAAGGTCTCATTGTTGACGGCGTCAAAGAAGATGGTACAGAGAATGATGTTCGAGTATCTGCCTGGGATTATTTTGGTGGTTCGTGGATGTGGAACAATCACGAATATTCAATACTTGACGCATCTTATATTAAATTACGTTCTGTCTCATTGGGTTATGATGTACCAATACAAAACACACTTCCATGGATTAATAACTTGCACATTTCATTATATGGAAGAAACTTGGCACTTTTATACCAACATGATGATACAAAAGAACTTGGAATAGATCCGGAAGTTGGCCTTGGTGGCGGTGAAGGTGGAGCTGGCTTTGAAAACTTTCAGATCCCTACTACCAGAACTTTTGGTTTTAGAATGTCAGTAAACTTTTAATTACTAAAAAAAATAATGATTATGAAAACTATTAATAAAAAACAGATCTTTATTATCTCAATCCTATTCTATATAGTAGGAGGATGTACAGATGATTTTGATGAAATGAATATAGACCCTAATCAGCCCACTGCTGATGTTGTTCCCGCTTCAAATGCATTTGGGGATGCACTGGAGGGCTCAGCTAATGTTCTTCTTGGTGAAAGGATTAATATATATTATGCCGGTTCATATGCTGGTTTTCACGCTCATAGAAATATAGGGGATTATGAATACCGGGTAGGTATAAATAACAGTCAATTTAGGTCTATGTATCGCTCAATGTATGGCTTTGTAGATGCAATGAGGCTTGCAGAAGAGGAGGATAATGACAATCTGTATGCTGCGGCTTTAACTATGAAGGCTTATATGGGTCATAAAACAAGTGATATATGGGGTAGTGTACCATATTCTGAGGCATTTAGTCTTGAAGATGAGGAAATTTCGAATCCAAAGTATGATTCTCAACCGGAATTGTATGATCAGTTTCTTGATGAATTGGAAGCTGCTGCAGAAATGTTTGATGCTGATAATGGTGACTTGGGTGAAGGAGATTTTTTATATGAAGGAGATGTTAACAAGTGGAAAAAATTCTGCAATTCAATTAGATTACGTGTTGCCATTCGCATGTCTTCTGTTGATGAGGGAACAGCTTCTTCTGTAATATCTGAAATATTAGACAATCCTGGTCAATATCCGGTATTGGAAAATAATGCTGATAATGCCTATTTATGGTGGCCAGGAGAATCCCCGTACTTTGAGCCGTGGTATCAGAGGTTGGGAGTTGCTCCTGGGGAGCGTAAAACGGACAATTACAGAGTCAATCACACATTAGTTTCAAATTTATTGGATCTTAACGATCCCAGGTTACCTGTTTATGCTGATGAGAATGCTGAGGGTGAATATAATGGCTATAGGTTTGGCCCTGATCAATATGCTGATCCAATGAACAGTGATCCCTTAGTTTCCCATATTGGTGACAGACATAGCCAGGATCCCGGTGGTTTTTCTCCATTTATGAATTGTGCGGAGGTGTATTTTATTAAGGCAGAAGCTTATGAGCGCGGACTTGCTTCCGGGGATGCTCAAGAGGCTTATGAAAAGGGAATTACCGCGTCATTGGAGGAAAATGAAATTGATGCTGCCGATATTGATGAATATTTGGAGCAGTCTGATGTTGCATGGGATGAAGGAAATACTTCAAATCTTGATAAAATTTATCTACAGAAATGGTTCAGTCTGTATAAGCAAAGCGTGGAAGCCTGGGCTGAAAATAGAAGGACTGATGTACCCGTGATTGATGATATTGCAGCAGATTATGCGGGAGATCATAACAGGCCTCCTTTTCGCTTCCCATATCCTGAAGAAGAAAATGCCTTAAATGATAATTTTCCTACTGAAATTGCTGCAAAACAAGAAGATATTTTTTATGGAATACAACTATGGTGGGATACGAGGCCTAATGTTTATTAGTTAGTAAGTATGTTTTAGTTGGGTAAATCCTTTGTTATTGTTTGGTTGGTCATTGATTTTTTTACTAAAATGATTATTGATGGGTGATATCCTGGGGGCAGAGTGATCAGTTTAACACCTGCCCCCTTGGATTTATATAGGGTAACTTTTACATAAACATCATATATTGTGGGTTGTGTTTTAATTGAATAATATGATTTTCTTGCTAATAATCGGCTCCTTAACAATTATTGTATTAATAATATGGTGAATAATAAAAGTAAACTCTAAAGAAAAATAAGAAAGATTTTAAGACATTAATAATCGATTTAAATTATGGACAAAGGATTTAATCAAAATATTATGAACAAATACATTATTTTTTTGAATAGAACTTTATATAAAGTTGCAAACTTTATTATTATTATGAAAAATTCTATAGCTATCAAATACAGTTGCGTTTTTGTTTTATGCTTATTCATTATGCCTGGCTTATCAGGCCAGAATAATTTCGACGGACAGCTAACGTTAGAGCAAATTTTTAGTGATACATTACAAGCTGAGCATTTTGGGCCTGTTCAATGGTTGGATGATGGATCAGGATTTACTGCTTTAGAACCCTCGGAAGAAGATTCAGGTCAGGACATTGTAAAATATGATTCAGCAACCGGAGAAAAAGAGATTTTGGTTCCTTCATGGCGCCTTATTCCACCAGATAAGAACAATCCTTTGGAAATAGATAATTACCAATTATGTTCCAATGCCGATCGAATTTTGATTTTTACTGACAAGAAAGATAATGTGAGATACGGAAGTACTGGTAATTATTGGATGTTGGACCTGAATTTGTGGACATGGTGGAGATTAGGCAAAGAAGCTCCATTACAATCATTGAGAAATGCTACTTTATCACCTGATGGGAAAAGAGTAAGTTATATTATCGGAAGTGATTTGTTTGTAGAAGATCTGACCAATTTCTCAATTACTCAGCTTACCCATGATGGAAATGAGCAGGTATTTAATGGCAGACCTAAAGGGTGTAATAATTCTATGGTAAATCTAAGATATTCTCACCTCCTTAAGGGACAGGGGGGGTATACCTGGAGCCCTGACGGAGAAAGTCTTGCTTATGTTCAAGTTGATTATTCAGAAGTTCCGGAATTTTACCTGATAAATAACATAGAAACGCTATATCCAAAAATTGATTCTTTTCCTTACGTGAAAGTTGGACAAACCCTGCCTTCCTTTAAAGTAGGAGTTATTGACAAAGAAGGTGGAGAGACTGTTTGGATTGATCTGCCTGCAGATGTGGATGCGAGTGATGATTATTTATGGCAAATGCATTGGCCCGAACATTCAGATGAGCTGGTATTACAAGTATTAAATAGAGATCAGGACTCAATGAAGGTTTTTTTGGCTGATCCCCTTACTGGAAAAACAACCAATATTCATACTGAAACGGATGAGAAATGGGTGGAACCCAATAATATATATTGGATTGAAAAAGGAGAGAAATTTATTTTTATGAGTGAACGAAATGGGTGGGTTCATGCTTACCTGTATTCGCGTGATGGGCAGCTGATCGACCCTATTACCGGTGGAGAATATGATGTAATTACTATCAAGTCAGTTGA
>PWHN01000069.1 GCA_003554945.1 bacterium | reverse complement strand
GCAATCTGTAACATTTTTGAAGAAGGGCTTTCTCCAATATTAGCATTATCACGATTAGTTTCTACCATAATTTTCCCAACACAATCCATTAATTCTGTTCTTGCCTCTCTTTCTCTTGTTCGTTTAGCTCTATATAATATATATGCTTTTGCTGTTTTAGCATGCCCTCTTTCTATTAATTCTTTTTCCACTAAGTCTTGAACTTCTTCGACGGTGATTCTATCATACATTTTCTTTATTGCTTCATCGGCAATGTGTTCAGTAATACTTTTATCTACTCCTCCAACGGCTCTTACTGCTTTCCAAATGGCATCTACAATTTTTTCTCTATTAAAATCTTGTTCTCTGCCATCTCTTTTGATGATTTTCATTTACATCTCTCCTTCATAGTTGTTTTTAGGGCGTTTTCTACTATTGCGATCGCCGTTAATTAATTCATTTTCTATTTCTGCAGTATATAAGTTGTGTTTTAACTGTTTATTCTGTTCGTATAATTGTTTAAGCTTTTTTTTCAGCTCTGAACATCTTGGACACTCCTGAGACAACTTCCTAACCTCCTTATTCTTCGGAATCTACTCTTTCGCTTACTACTTCTAAACCTCCATTAGGTTTAAAATTTGTTATTAACCTAACAGGCTTTTTATCTTTTGAGTTTTTATAAACTTTTGGGTAAAACATATCGTCTCGCCTTATTCCAGTAACAATTATCTTATTACCTTTTTGAAACCATGATTTTTCCAATATTTTTTTCTTGCCTTCTACATCAGGATCAGGAGCAGAAACTTGCTTATCATAATAAGCAAACTGGTCTCGGAAAAACTTAACATATACTACTCCTGTTGTTGTTAATAATGTGACTGTATGTCTAATTTTATCTCTTTCTAGTACAGTTCCCGCAATACGGAATAGCTTATATATTTCTATTTTCTTTTCTTCCTTATAAAAGACATGATCTACCACTGGTTTACTTGGTAATTGGAAAAAATCACTTATATCATACGCTTCAAAGTCAACTTTTTCTAGTTCATGCTCGTGATAGTAAAAACTTAGTGCTTCCATTTCCCAGGCAGATACATCTCCTTGTGCATATTTCTCCCATTCTTCTTGAAAAATAGTGTTATTTAAGGATTCTAATATCTGATCATGGTTTTCTTTGAAATATTTTCTCACTTCATTCATATAAGAGTTATAAATTTTCTCCCATTTAGTCTTTTCAATGGCAACTTTATTATTTTTTGGCACTAATTGAACTTCAAATTCTCTCGTTTCGTAGTAATCTTGCATTTTTTTGTCAAGTATATAGTAATCTTCTTCCTTATTTTTTCTTAATTGCCTTGTAAAATAGAAAATTTCTTCATGATCAGCAAATTTTTCAGGCAATAACCCGTATTTAGACAGCATATTAAAATTTTGTAAGGTAATTCTCTTCTTTTTTCCGCATATTCTATCTATATAATCAGCCAATATCTCTTTTCTGTCTTTATTTTCTATGGCATCGAAGGCTCCTCCTTTAATTAACTGAATTGCTTGGGTTTTATTTGTCTTTACTTTGTTTAAAAAGTCTACTAATCCATCGTAAGGACGATTATTAATAATAGTTAAAGCCATATCATCTCCTATTCGATTAATTGCCTTTAACCCAAAGAGAATTTTATTATTTTTATCGTCAGGAGTAAAGCTAAATTGAGCTTTATTAATATCAGGCAACCCAATTTTGACTCCTCTTCCCTGTAAAAACCCAATAGACGATGCAATTTTTCCATAATCAGTAGTTTGAGCTTTTTCATCATCACTTGAGCCCGAATTAACTGTCAAACAGGCAGTGTTCCAATAAATAATAGGATAATAGTAACATAAATTTAACTGTTGTAACGCAATAAGTGAATAAGGCATACTGTGATTGCGGCTAAAGCTGTATCCAAGCTGTCTTTTAATTTGTACATTCCAAATATACTTCAATAAATTTTCTGATGTGCCATTTTCTATCCCTTTTTCAAAAAATTTCTCTCGAACTTCTTTCATAGTTTTTTAATCTTTTTTCCCAATAGCTTTTCTTAGCTTATTGGCTTCAACTAAGTCAAATCCCGCAATATTTTCATCTAAAACAAGCTGCATCACTATTTCTTGAGTATCGGCAATCCCGTAAACCTTTGATAAATGCTTATATAGTATTTTTTGCTCTTCTTGAGAAATGCCAGCTTGCCGCATTTCTTCGTGCCATTTATCTATGTTATTTTTGTTGTCAACATATTCTTCAATGGGAGTTTTACTGTCTCTTTTTTCTCCAGCTAGTCTCATTAAACAGTTAGCTGCACTTAATTCTTCTAATGATTGCGGCTTCACGGCTTTAGCTGCCTGTGAGCCTATTTCTGTATCAAATTGAAACAGATCAATAACATCATTACTTCCCAACATTTGCCACATTTCTTTTGTTGTATAGTCTAATTTGTCAGGATGAATTGAGTTTTTGTATGTTTCTATTAAAGTTGGTTTTTGTTCAATATATCCATTGTTTATTAAGTGGTTTAAAGTAATTCTAATTTTATCAAGTGCTTTTATAGTTAATAAATCAAATTTTACTCCTCCCATATAATCCGAATCTTTCATATCAAACTGGGTTGTAGGCTCTCCTTTTGGAGATAGCATTACTGCATTATGATTTAAAAAGTGATCCTTGTAAATATAAATTCCAGCTGCATGGCTACTACGTTTATTTACTAGCCCCTCTATTTTTAACATTGTTTCTTTTAATTGGGGGTGTTTTTCCACTTCTTTTCTAAAGGCAGGAATAGGTCTTCTGCTTTTTTCTTCGTTCCCTTTTAAACAGTCTTCAATACTCCAATTAAAACCTCTGTCAACAGGAACTAGAGAAGAAAGATATAGCCCAGTGTCAACACTAATTCCTAGTCCTCTACAACTGCTCAGTATAGCACTTCGTGTGCTTTCAGTGCCAAAAGTTGCAATTCGCAATACTTTATCTTCTCCAAAAAAGTCTTTAATCCCCTGTTCAATTAAATATCTTTTTGTCTCTTCGGTATCAATGTCTATATCAGGAAGTTCTGGTCTTTCCGCTGTAAGATGTCGCCAATGTGGCAAGTTCCATTGAATTGGATTTATTTGAGTAATATCTAGCAAATAACAAATAAAGAAACCAGTAACAGACCCTCTTCCAGGTCCAACTAAGCTATCTCCTTCATTCCAAAGGAGATCAACAATTTTCTTTGCAGTGTTGTAATAAGTGCTTACTTGTATTTCTATATTTTCACTAGTCTTCCATAGCTCTTCCAATTCTGTATTAATTCTTTCTCTTTCTATTGTATAACTTGCAGCGTTTTCTCCGTATTTTTCGAGCATTGCTTCTTCTATTTGAAAAAGTAAAAACTGATCTTGCTCATATCCAGAATAAGCATATTTTTTAATATATTCTAATTCATTGTAATATTCTTTAAAAATATGTTTTAAAGAAAAATTAAAAGGTTTTACTTCAGTTAAAGATACATTTTCTTCTAAATCATATTCTTCAGCTACATCATATATTCTCATTGTATTTTCTATTGCTTCTTCTATATCGTCTGGATGTAACCAACTTTGCTTTAAAATTGGTGGAATTTCATCAATGTTCATCATATATGCACTGCTATAGAACTCATCAACCTCTCTATCTCCCTGTTTAGACTGAAGATAGTTGCGATGAATTGGTCTATCTTCTTTGTCAATGTAGTGAGAGTCAGTTGTAACAATAAAAGGAACGTCATATTCTCTTGCAATTTGAACTGCATAATAATTATAAATTTTCTGATCCTGCATTTCTACAGAAGGTTGTAATTCAATATAGAAATTATCTTTTCCAAAAGTACATTGGCACCATTTAATAAAACGATGTATGGCATCTTTGTATCGTTTTCTTTGTTCGCTTTCTTCAGGCTCACTGTACATTTTTAATACTAAATCCGCAAATACACTTCCTAAACAAGCAGTAGAGCCTACAATATCTCCTTTGTATCTTGTCATGATGCTTTTAATCTGATCATAAGTTATAGGAGTTCTCATTATTCCTTTTTGCATATATCCTTGCTGCCATGCTGTTGAACTTATTTCCTTCAGCCCTTCAAACCCATTTCTATTTTTAGCCAAGAGAATGAAGTGGTAAAATTTTTGCTCTTCCTGCGGTTTTATCTCTTTTACCAAGTAAATCTCATCACCTAAAATTAGCTTAAAATCTTGTGGTATTTTCCCTTCTTTTTTCTGCTCTTGGACATGCCGAATAGCTCTCACTGATCCTGATAAAGCTTCGTGATCTGTAAGAGCTATCCCTTTGTATGATTTTCTTGCCGCACTATCAATTAAATCAGTTGTTTTAATGATAGAATCAATTAGTTTAATGTTTGAATACTCACTATGATTGTGTAAACTAGTGAAATTCATATTGCAGCTCCTTTCTATATTATTTTTTTCTTTTTTCCCACTATATATATTATACCATAAAACTTAAAATTTGTCAACCGATGTACAATTAGAACAACCAGTCTATTATAGGTTTGGTGTTAGATGGCTTATCATGATTCCAAACAAACCAGGCAAACGCAATTTTCCCTCGCGCTTTATCTTTTTCGTCCATTCCTTCCCTGTGCATAGTTAGTCTTTTACTAAAGACATAAACTTTTTCAAGAGGGGAAGTGGTTAAAAACTCGTGTCTTGCTTGGCTCTCCAAAAAAGCAAGTCGCAGCAACAACGCAACTTTTTTATCAGCAAGAGTTAAAAAATGTTGTGTCATACTAAGCAATTTTTTTGTGTTTAAGTATGGAGGGTTAGTAATTAAATTATTAGCCTGTATTCCTTTTAAGCTCATGCAATTAATTCCTTTTTCTCCATATACGTCTTCGTCTTCTCTTATATCGCTACTATATACTGTATATCCTAATTGTTCAAGTGTTTTCGAGATTCTTCCATTGCCGCTACATGGCTCTAAAATAGTTCCTTCAAAGTTTTCTTGTTCAAGCAATTTGTCTATGGCATATTGAGGAGTTATAAAGTAATCAATGCCATCATAAAAATCATAATTACGAGTACCTGTAGTTGTATCTCCTATTTGAAACACCCCCATTTTTATTAAAAAGCCCAATCATTCAAGATTTCTTCCGTAACAACAAAATCTTTAACAACAATTTGATAAGCAACGTTTCTATTCCAATAATTTAATTTTGCTCTTCCAACAATTTGTAGTTTTTTTGTTGTGTTTTCTTGTGGTTTTATTTTTTCTATTGTATCATCTGAAGCTTTAAAAAACATATAGTCTATGCCGTTGTGAGAAATTTTTATAGTATCTTCATTTCTTCCCATTATTCTTATATTTTCCTCATTACAAGGCACTTCCTTAATCAATATTAATGGCTCTGGCAATCCTTGTCCCCATAAAAACTTTAATTTATCAATAGTAATAATCAATGAATAGGGTATGTCTTCCGCATTTTCTACGAAATCTACATCATAAATTTCTTCAAAAACATCTTTCCCAATTTTTTCATTGCTGTAATCTACAAAATCTTCTAGTGTATTTATAGGTAAAGCCGCACCAAAAGCACCATCATGCCCTTCTACAAAATTAAACATTTCAGTATCTTTTAAGAAATCTCTAAAGCTTGTCATTCCACTATTACCATAGTCCCTGCCGCTACCGCTGTATTCTTCTTCTTTTTCATCTTTAATAAGTAATAAGCAAGGTCTTTTGTATTTATTGGCAATTTGATTAGCACATAGTCCCACAAATTCTCTGTCTAACATTCCTGTTATATCAACCGTTAAGATTGCATTATCTGCTAGTCCTTCTTCTTCAATGATTTCATCTACTCTTTGTTTTACAGGCTCAATCATTTTATTTTGTCTGTTTCTTGCATTATTGCATAGTCTAAAGATTTGTTCCGTTAGCATTTCTGTTTCTCCTTCTTTTGCTCCTCTCTTGGTGCTAGGCACTGGCTTATCATTTTCTGTGAAGCCTCTAAAAAGTAGTATTTTTTCTTCTTCAGTTCCAACTCTTGTCATAGCATTTATTAATGGAGCAATATAAAAAGCAATGCCAATCGGAGTTATTTCTTTTCCTATTGAGTATGACTGTTTTTCTACCATTCTTTTAAAAAGTGGGCTTCTAATTTGTTTTAACCCAGTTTGAACATAATAATTAGTTTCTAAGCTTCTTAAATCCATCATATCTGCAATTAAACCTAGCGCAACTAAATCTAAATAATTGTCAGCTTTATTAACTCCTATCTTACTGTCTAAGACTTTGCAGAATTTATATGCTACACCAGCCCCAGATAATTCTTTATTAGCATACATAGAAGATAATTTATTGTTTATTACAGTAGCATTATCACTATATTCTCCTTCGTGATGGTCAATTACAAGAACATCAATCCCTCTGTCTTTTAATTCCTTATGAGCTTGATATTGATTTGTTCCAGCATCAGGAATTATGACTAATTTTGCATCGTTTGGAACATCTGCCGGCACAACTCCCCTTTTCCTTCCTTCGTAAACGTTGTATTGTAAATTAATATCAAAATTATCTTGTAAATATAGTGTTAAAATACTTGCAGAAGTGTATCCATCAACATCTGGATCTATCTGCAGAAAAATTTTGTTATTTTTTCTAATATGGCTTAACAAAAGTTCTGCGCCTTCTTCTATATTATCTAATAGAAAAGGAGAGCAAACATAATCATCTGTTATTCTTAAAAGTGGTTTATAATTTTCTACTCCTCTGTTTTTAAAAATGACATCTACAGCTAAATCATAGTTTTCTGCTAGATCAGGGTTAATGACACGATATTGCATTATACTATTTACCTCCTTTATCGTATAGCAGTTGTGACTTCAATTTTCTGCCTTAATAACGATTCCATTGTTTCTTTTCCTCTATCGCAAGGAGCCTCACCTTTTTTTATTAATTCATCGTTTTTATCAAAAAGTAAATACACTCTAGCATAAGGGGCAAACCTTCTTCCAACTTCTTGCATTTTTTTAAGAGATGCTATTTTTTCATCTCGATTCTCCCATTCTTTGTCAAATGCAATTATAATTTCTTCGATCTTAAGATCTAATACCATTTCTCTTTGATAGTTGCTGATATTGCTGCCTAAAACCGCAACACTTATATTGTTATTAGGATAAAAACTTTCACATTTTAAAACACTTTTTTCTCCTTCAAAAAGAATAATCTTATTGTTTTTTAATATGTTCCTATGGTTAAAGTTTAATCCATATAAGTTAAAACTTACAGGGTAGGAACACAATTCTCTTTGAATCGTTACAGGCGCATATTTTCTATAAGTTACTTCTATAGGATCAAGAGCCCTTCCTCGAATTCCAATGAGCCTACCTTCTTTATCATAATGAGGTATTATAATCTTATTCTCTATTGGGCAGTATTTAATTCCATATTTTCTCATCGTTTGAATTGAAATTCCTTCTTTTATCCACCCTATATAATACATAGATAAAAATTTCTCTAAATATGTTTCTTGATAGACCGGAAGCCGTATTTGTTCCATTTTCTTTCTATAGTATTGTTTAATAAAATCCCAATCATTAATACATAATTCCCTATCTATATCTCCTTCTACATGCTTATAATTTTTAACATAATCAATAGCATCAAGAAAAGATAGAACATTTCCTTCTTGTAGTTTAGCTCTTTTTACTAGTTCATAAATATCAAAACTCTCTCCGCAATCTGTATAACAAGTAAAAAGTTTAGTGTTATCATAATAATATAACTTAAATTTTCCCATTCCAGGCGGATTATGACAAACTGTTTCAAATATAAGATTGTTATGATTATCATAAGTAGGAGCAGCAGCTCCTAATCCTTTAACAATATCAGTAATATCTTGCTCTGTTAATGAGTTTTTTAAAATATCTTTATCTGTCATAAGGGAGCTCTGCCCTCCCTTTTAAAAGTTATTTTTCTTGATAATATTTCTCCATTGCTCTCCCCCATTGATCAGCTATAGCCGCAGCCATGCCCGGAAAAGTCTTGCTTCTTCTTTTGGATCTGTCTTTCGCAGGCATTTCTGCATACCATTTTGGCATTGTTCTGCCACTTGCATAAGTAATTTTTTCTCCTTCGTCTACTATATTAGTTGGAACCAATTTTGGCAAATTTATCAGCCACCATCCTGTTTTTT
>PWHN01000097.1 GCA_003554945.1 bacterium | reverse complement strand
GTTTGACACCTCGATGTCGGCTCATCGCATCCTGGGGCTGAATCAGGTCCCAAGGGTACGGCTGTTCGCCGTTTAAAGCGGTACGTGAGCTGGGTTTAGACCGTCGTGAGACAGGTCGGTCTCTATCTTCCGTGGGCGTCAGGATGACTGAGGAGTCTCGACCCTAGTACGAGAGGACCGGGTCGAACGTGGCTCTAGTGTGCCGGTTGTTGTGCCAACAGCACCGCCGGGTAGCTATCCACGGACGGGATAAGCGCTGAAAGCATCTAAGCGCCAAGCCCTCTCCAAGATTAGTTATCCCATGAGGCCCCTGGTAGACTACCAGGTTGATAGGCGACAGGTGTAAGCATGGTAACATGTTAAGCCGAGTCGTACTAATTGGCCGACTGACTTGACCACCTCTCTTATTTTTTCTTCTGTTTGGCTGGTTACCTCAGAAGCGGTCCTCTTAACTTCCATACAGGATTTTGGTGTCAAAGTAAGTAAGTTGGAAAGTTAGAAAGTTGGAAAGTTAGAAAGTTGGAAAGTTAGAAAGTTGGAAAGTTAGAAAGTTGGAAAGTTAGAAAGTTGGAAAGTTAGAAAGTTGGAAGGTATGAAAGTGGGAAAGTTGGAAAGTTAAAAAGATGAGTTCTTTCTGACTTTTGAGCTTGAACTGTTGCAACTTTTACACTTGCACACTTTTACACTTTAAAACTAAATACATACTTGTGCCCGGTAACTACAGCGAAGGGGTAAAACGCCCGTTCCCATTTCGAACACGGTAGCTAAGCCCTTCAGCGCCCATGGTACTACGGTGGAGACGCCGTGGGAGAGTAGGTCGTTACCGGGCCTTTTTTATGTACTTTAGTGGGAAAGTTAGAAAGTAAGAAAGTGGGAAAGTAAAAAAGTGGGAAAGTTAGAAAACTGAGAGCCTTATACTGTAGACGTTAGTAGTCTATCTTTTGATGTTCCTGGACGGCCCAGCGCAGTGTTGAGCGGGCCCGGTCCAGCTCTGATTTGAAAAGCTGGTGAATCGCCTGCTCAGTCAGTATCTCTACCCTGCGTTCGCTCCAATCAAGCCCAAATGTCTTGGAGACTCTCTCCTTCATACGCGGATAAAATATATTACTTGGATCATCACCGTGAATGATTTCCACTGACTGGTCGTCTATAAATATTTTTATGGAGTGATCTTTTTTAGTTGTAACTGTTAGCTCAGCTCGATTGATTGATAAAGAAAAAATGTATTTTTCATCGTTATTTTCGCTCTCCCCTTCAACTTTTATTTCCTCCTGAAACCGGGGTTCTTCTTCCAACAAGCTCTCAAGCTTTCTGCGCGCCGCCTGAGCACCGTTAGAAGGAATATATTTTAACACTGAAATAAGTGCCAGCATTTTCGGGTGGGATTCTACTCGGTCGGCCCAGCGTCGTAATCGGCGGACCCACTCCTCAGCCTGCTTGAGATTGTCTTTAAAACTCTGGCCTAATTCCATGTTAATCACCATTTGATTAAGATAGGCAAAAAAGTAGTTATTTACGCCGGATAATTATATAAGGCACTTAATTTTTACTCAAGCATATAATATCATTCTACCTGTGCCAACTATTTTAACGGTATTTAAGCTCTGGTTCAACTATTTTGGTTGTGAAAACAATACCGACCGAAGGGTTCCAAAATTCCTTCCCCCCCGGAGGGGGAAGGTTAGGATGGGGGGGATAAGGGGTTGAGTTTGGGTTCAAAAGACCTTTTCCCCCTCCCCTCAATCCCCTCCCTCCAGGGGAGGGGAGATGCTTCGGTAGGTTCTGTTGCAAAAATAATTATACAAGGTGTCTTATCCTAAAAGCTCTCTCGGAAGGAAAGATATGGATGAGACAATGCGTATTTTTAACCCGTAATTTTGAGTTTTATTATTCTGGGAGGTATTGCTATGAAAAAGCTAATTGATGGTCTGTTAACCGTTGCTGGAGTGGCGGCCTTACTTGAGGGCTGGCGTCGTTTTAAAACCGAGCTTCCCAAGCCGACGCAGGACAAGCAGGTTACTCGTACCGATTATCTATCCGGCAATTACGAGCGGGAGTTAAGCGAACGAGATCAGGAAATAAAAGCACAACATCGCCGCGGCGTTGCCTTTGTTGGAGCCGGCGTTGGTTTTCTTCTGGCCGGAGTTTACGTGCTGGTGAGGATTATAACTCCCCCCGCCTCAGAAGAGTAGCAGTCGCCCGGATATTTACGGTTATTCTTACCCGATTAATTTTTTTCATCATAAATTTATGGAGGTTTGCTGCAAATGAATGCTATTTCGGACAAATATGTTAATAAACTCTCAGTCGATGGGGAGACCTATTCTGTAAGTGATTTACAAAAATTTGCAAAAGATAATGAATTTGATCTAAACAAATTACCGTATACTATTAGGATTTTGCTGGAAAACGTTATGCGCCAGGTTATATCAGGTGCGATTGAGCCGAAAGAACTTCAAAAGTTTACCTCTACAGACCGGGAAGATAGAGAGATTCCCTTCCTGCCCGCCCGGGTTTTGATGCAGGATTTTACCGGTGTTCCTGCAGTGGTAGATTTTGCCGCATTGCGTGATGCTATGCAGGAAAAAGGTGCCGATCCGTCTCTGGTCGATCCGCTGGTTCGTGGCGATTTAATTATTGACCACTCCATACAGGTCGACAAATATGGAACCGCCGATGCCTGCAGTTTTAATCAAAAAAAAGAATATGAGCGCAACTCCGAGCGTTATCAATTACTGCGCTGGGGACAGTCGGCTTTTGACAACCTGCAGATAGTTCCACCGGGGCAGGGGATTATTCACCAGGTCAATCTCGAATATCTTGCCTCCCTTGTTTACGAGTCCGAGCAAAACGGTGAAAAGATGCTCTATCCCGATACTGTTCTTGGAACCGATTCTCACACCACCATGATTAACGGTCTTGGCGTATTAGGCTGGGGGGTTGGCGGAATTGAAGCCGAGGCAGTTATGGTCGGCGAACCCTTCTATATGCTCATCCCGCCTGTGGTTGGAGTGCGGTTGACCGGAGAACCAGGAGCCGATATAACTGCTACCGATATTGTTCTTAAATTAACCCAGCGTCTGCGTGCTCACGGCGTTGTGGGTAAGTTTGTTGAGTATTTTGGTCCCGGTCTTAGAGGTCTGAGTTTACCCGACCGGGCAGTGATAAGTAACATGACTCCGGAGTATGGAGCAACGGCTGGCTACTTCCCCGTCGACGAGGAAAGCATTGCTTTTCTGGAAACTACGGGCCGGTCTCCCGCAACCGTTTCTAAAGCAAGAGAATATTATAGCCAGCAGGGTCTAACTTACGACCCGGAAGCACCGGCGCCTGATTATGATGAGCAAATTGATTTTGATATCAGTTCTGTTGAACCAGCCGTGGCCGGACCGACTCTACCTCATCAGCATATCAGTCTGTCGGATATACCGGATTCTTTTACAGAAACTGTTGAGCGTGAAAAGCAGGGAGTATATTCGTTAGAATTGCAGGGAGAAGAATATAAGATAGAAGACGGTGCCCTGCTAATCGCCGCCCTTTCCTCCTGTACAAATACATCAAGTCCGGAGCTAATGATTGCCGCCGGTTTACTTGCCAAAAAAGCAGTTGAAGCCGGATTGAAGGTACCGCCGCATGTGAAGACCAGTCTGGCGCCCGGTTCACGCGTCGTAACCGGGTATCTGGAGGACCTGGAGCTACTGGAACCGCTCTCGCAGCTCAATTTTGATCTTGTTGGTTACGGCTGTTCGAGTTGTATTGGTAACAGCGGACCGCTGGCCCCTGAACTGGTTCACCTGATTGAAGAGGAGGGGTTATTTGCCACTTCCGTAATTTGCGGCAATCGCAATTTTGAAGGTCGCATCAGTCCGCATACGAAAGCTAATTATCTGGCCTCGCCGCCGCTGGTAGTGGCTTTTGCGCTTGCCGGCAGAATTAATATAGATTTTGAGACAGAGCCACTGGGTGAAGGCCAGGATGGGACACCTGTCTATTTGAAAGACCTCTGGCCGGACCAGTCGGAGCTTAGTTCGGTTGCTGCCGACGTGCTCAAACCAGAGCTTTTTGAAAGTGAATATGAGGGAGTATTTGCCGGTGATGAGCTCTGGAGGTCGTTGGATGCTCCTTCTGGCGATGTCTTTCAGTGGCAGGACGATTCAACTTATATAAAGAAACCGCCTTTTGTTGAACAGGTATCAGCCGAGATAGAACCACCGGATGACATACTGGAAGCGCGCTGTCTCTGCCGACTTAGTGATTCGGTAACCACCGATCATATTTCACCTGCCGGTGATATTCCCAAAAACAGTCCGGCAGCCGATTACCTGCGAGAACGTGGTGTTGAAACTCATGAGTTCAATACTTACGGCTCTCGACGCGGTAACCACGAGGTGATGATGCGTGGTACCTTTGGTAATATCCGGCTGGATAATGAACTGGTGGAAAAAGAAGGCGGGTATACCGTTCACTGGCCGAGTGGCGAGGAGACTACCATTTACGACGCTGCGATGCGCTATCAGAGGGAAGGAACACCGCTTGTTGTTCTGGCCGGCAAGCAATACGGAACTGGCTCATCCCGTGACTGGGCTGCCAAGGGGACCGAGCTACTTGGTGTTCGGGCAGTGATCGCGGAAAGCTACGAGAGGATTCACCGTTCAAATCTGGTTGGTATGGGGGTTCTGCCCCTGCAATTTAAGGAAGGGGAAGATCGAAACAGTTTAGGCCTGAGTGGCCGGGAAGCTTTCAGTATAAAAGGGCTGAATGAGCTGTCCCCGGGGGGACTGTTAACTGTTCAGGCAAAAACTGATGAGGGAGATAAGCTTGAATTTGAAGTTCTTAACCGCCTCGACACCGAAGTTGAGTTGAATTATTTCAAAAATGGCGGTATATTACCTTACGTTCTGCGTGATTTTCTAACGAGCAACGAGTGAGTTTGAGCAATTGCTTAAGTTAGGAAATCACCTGTTTTATTCGTGCACTCAATGGAGAGTGTACCGCCAAACTTCAGTTTGTGCTGAAATAAGTTTCTAAAAATATTCTTTTACAGGGAGAACAATATGAAAGTAGATGACGTCGATTTAAGTCCTCAGATGGAAAATTACGTTAAGGCTATTGCGCTGCTGGGCGAACAGAAAAAAGTCGTTCGAGTTAAGGAGATAAGTGAGCACCTAGGGGTGAGTACGCCGAGTGTTTCGTCGGCGCTTGATGTGCTAACCGAAGCCGGGCTGGTGGAACACGAAAAATACAGCTATGTTGACTTCACGGAGAAAGGGCAGAAAGTGGCTGCGGGAATTCAGAGGCGTTATCAGGTATTTTTCGAGCTGCTGGTTGATATTCTGAAAATAGACCCCGAGGTTGCCCGTCAGGACGCCTGCGAGCTTGAACACGCTGTCAGCACTGAAACTCTGGAGAAACTGGCCAGTTTCGTTGAGTTTGTTAAAAATTGTCCTGAAAATCAGCAGCCGCGCTGGCTGAATGGATTTCACGAGTATTACAATACCGGCGACTGTCCTTCCAGGGGTTAACTACAGAATTCCTTCCGCGCTCGCTGTAATTCCTCGGTGCTTCCCAGCAAATTATCCACGCTTTCAAATACGCCCATGTCGGTGACGTAGGTATCAATCAAATCTGCGGGCACGCTCTCAAATATTGGGTGATTACGTTTGATTTTTTGGGGAAGCTCATCCGGCGAGGGGTAGCGGGGGACTTCCGACAGCAGCTCGCCGTCGGCTAGCTTCCAGAGGTCGGTTATTACCCTGACCGGAGTTTTGTGCGCGGAGCGGGCGAGAAGACGTGACCCGGTTTTGTTAACCACTGAACCGTCCTCAAAAAGCATGTCGGCGCCCAGATAAAGGGCATCGACCCTGGGCAAAAAATATCCTGCCTCTACGTCGTAAGCAAAAGTCACGTCGATTTCTTGGGATAAATCTTCGGCCAGGTCAATTCCCTCGCCGCCGGGATAAGAGTGAAGGACTACTGATTTTTCAATAGTAGGTGAGCTGCTAATTAATTTTAGGACGGTGCTTGAACGGCTGAAAGTCATGACGTCCTGGTCGTTTAGTTTGGCCTCAGTAGCGGCGTTTATGATATTTTCGTCGGCTTTTTCCAGCCGGGCGCGCAGCTCACGCAAAGCACCGCAGAAGCTTTCCCCGGTTTTTGACTTCTTGTCCCGGAAGCGACTCCAGAGCAGGTATCCAAAGTTGGTTAGTGCTGCCATTTCCGGTCGTAATTCGACAATCTCCCGGCAGATCTTTTCAATTGTTCGACGCTCTGGAGGTTGTGCTAACTCCAGGCACCAGACGAGGAGCTCTTCCAGCAGAAAAGCCGTCAACTCCCGCGAGCCTCTCGCTCTATCAGCGGTAACACGGTTAAAAATATTTCCCAGTTCTTCAGCCCCCGGGATTTCTCCTTTCCATTCATTCATTGTTTACACTCCTCCAGACCTCAAGTAATTTGGGAACTGTCCGAAGTTCTCTTATTTTTTCCGGCACAACCCATCTAAAGCTGCTGTTTTCCCAGTTTAGTTTTATAGTTAGTTCGCTGTCTGTGACAGGGGTAAATTTAAACGGAAAGATTCTGAAACTCACTCCCTCAGGCGCCTCCTCATCAACTGTAAAAACCTCCCCGCGTTCTAGTAGCTTCAGTTGTTTTCGCTTAATTCTTGTTTCCTCTTCAATTTCTGTGTAGGCCTGCTGAAGTGGTGGGTTGCCCTCTCGGTAGCCGCTTATTCCCGACCAGTGGGCGGGGAACGTTCCGATCTCATCGCTTCGTTTCAGAAGCAGGACCCTGTTTTCTTTAACAATAAATGAGCTGACAACATCTTTTACTTTATCTTTCACTTTTTTACTCCCTCTGAAAGTTTGATGGATTTTACCATACTTTTCCCATGGATAGGAACTTCACCATTTGTCTCCAAAACCTTCCGCCTCCAGAATCTCCCAACTTTCCCACTTTCACACTTTCTAACTTTCAAACTTTCCCACTTTCACACTTTCTAACTTTCAAACTTTCCCACTTTCACACTTTCTAACTTTCAAACTTTCCCACTTTCACACTTTCCCACTTTCACACTTTCACACTTTCTAACTCCCAAGGAGAGGATACAGGTGAGGGGGGAATTAATTCAGCTTAAAGCTAAAAGCCAAAAGCTCAAAGCTAATTCGAATTCATTAAGTTATCATAATCTTACTCATGCTCTTGACCTTGATCTTGATCTCTCGAACGTCATTGCGGGCTTGACCCGCAATCCATCTTGAACTTGATCTTGAATTTACGGTCTTGCGCCTCTTCGCCTCTTCTCCTAATCGTCTCATCGGAAAACCCGTTCCGCAACTACGCTTTCCGCCGGGTCGGCGTTAGAAAGTTCTGGGAAAGCAGAGGCGGGAATAAAAACCACTCATATTTTTGTTATACTTATGGTAAATTACAAACAAAGGAGGAACCAAAAATGCCTCAGGCGAACACGCAGAAGGATTATTATAAAATTCTTGGAGTCGACGAGGATGCCAGGCAGGACGAGATAAAGAAGGCTTATAGAAAGCTGGCTCAGAAGTGGCATCCTGACCGTTCGGACAAACCAAATGCAGAGGAAAAATTTAAAGAAATAGGGGAAGCCTACGCCGTTTTAAGTGATGAAGAGAAAAGAAAGCAATACGATCAGTTCCGTAAATTTGGCCAGTCGCCCGGCAGTTCCGGTTTCCAGTTCAATACAGAAGGATTTGATTTCTTCGATCTCTTTCAACAGGTGACAGGAGCCGGAGGTTCCAGACAAAGGCGCTCGGCTCATTCAGCCGGCGACGCTGATTTTTTCAGTCAAATTTTTGGTGGAAATGGAGGACGCGGAGGTAGGAGCCGGCACTATCAGTGGTCCTCAGCCGGTGGACCCGGTGCAGCGGGCCGCCAGCAGGTTGCTGGCGGTGTAAAAATTAAACGTCGTATTCCCCTTAAACTGGCACTGCTTGGCGGTAAATTGAAGATAAAAACTCCCACTGGGGAAGTGGTTAAACTTAAAATTGATCCCGGTACCCAGCCCGGCACCAAGAAACGCATATCGAATAAAGGCGGCCGCGGCCGCGACCTGATAGTCGAGCTTGACGTCAAAATCCCCAGGGATCTCACCACTCGCCAAAAAGAACTAATCAAAAAATACTTCTAAACCCCCGTTCAGTGTCAGAGTTAAACTTTAAACTTTATAGTGTCAGAGTTAAACTTTAAACTTAATTCACCAACAAATTATGTATAACTGTTTAGCCCCCCGCGTAATTGTGGGAACGTATGACGCCCCGTAGCTAGATTTAAACGCTCGTAATTGCGGGCTTGACTCGCAATCCATTTTAAGTTCTCAGTTTCCAGTTTATAGTTTTCAGTTATAGGTTTTAACCCGTAACTCGAAACCCGCAACCAGCTTTTGAGTCTTGAACGATAACCGTTTAAAATTCAAGATGGATTCCGGCTCGGAGGCCGG